>JABGRG010000003.1 GCA_018648445.1 Rhodospirillales bacterium
GAATAATCAACATGGGTGACAGCGGGAATGTCGGAACGCACGATGTTCAGCTTGTCGATGCCGAACAGTTCCTGCTCGGCGGCGCTCATCTTGCGGCGGCGTTTTTCCAGAACGTCAGCGACCAGCAGCATGTAGGGGCTGTCGGTATCCATTTCGAACCAATCGGCCACGTCCTCGCGCAGAACCGAGGGCGCGAAGGGGCGAAAGGATTCGCGGTATTTGACTTTCAGGTTAAGGGTCTTTTGCATGCCGGGTGAGCGCGCGTCACCCATGATGGTGCGTCCGCCAAGGGCGCGCGGGCCGAATTCCATGCGCCCCTGAAACCAGCCGATGGCTTTTTCCTGCGCCAGGGCCTTGGCCGTGGCCTGGGTGGTCTCGTCGTCGCCTAGCACCTTGAATTTGGCGCCCAGCGCGCGCAGGCGTTCCTCGATTTTGCCCTGTGAATACTCCGGCCCCAGATAGGCGCCCTGCATCTTGTCGCGGCCATCCGCTACGCGCGGAGCGCCCTTGTGCCAGTGATAGGCGCAGTAGGCGGCTCCCAGCGCCCCGCCAGCATCCCCGGCTGCCGGTTGCACCCAGATGTTTTCGAACGATCCGTCACGCAGGATTTTGCCGTTGGCCACGCAATTGAGCGCCACGCCACCGGCCAGACACAGGTTCTTCAGGCCCGTTTCTTGCGCCAGATGGCGGGCATTTCGCAGCATGACCTCTTCGGTCACGGCCTGAACCGATGCCGCCAGATCCATGTGGCGCTGGGTCAGAAATTCTTCGGATTTGCGGGCCGGACCGCCGAAAAGCTCGTCGAACCTGCCGTTGGTCATGGTCAGACCGGTGCAATAATCGAAATACGACTGGTCCAGCCGGAACGAGCCGTCGTCTTTCACGTCGATCAGGTGATCTAAAATGCGCTGGGCGTACTTGGGTTCGCCATAGGGGGCCAACCCCATCACCTTGTATTCGCCGGAATTGACGCGAAATCCCGTGTAATAAGTGAACGCCGAATACAAAAGCCCCAGAGAATGCGGGAAATGGATTTCCTTGACCACTTCCAGACGGTTGCCCGATCCAACGGCCACCGAAGCCGTCGCCCATTCGCCGACGCCGTCCATGGTCAGAATGGCTGCCTCTTCGAAGGGTGACGGATAAAAGGCGCTGGCGGCGTGGCTTTGGTGGTGTTCGGCAAACAACAGCCGGTTTTTCCAGTCGAAACCGGCACCGTGTTTTTTCAACTCCTTGCTCAGTAGGTCTTTTTGGAAAAGCTTCTCACGAAGCCAAACCGGCATGGCCATGCGGAACGATGAAAAGCCGCGTGGCGCAAAACTCAGATAGGTTTCCAAAAGGCGCTCGAACTTAAGAAAGGGCTTGTCGTAAAAGGCGACGAAATCGATCTCTTCCAGACCGACACCGGCGCGTTCCAGACAGAACGTGACCGCGTTGTGTGGAAAACCGGCAGCCTGCTTGGTGCGGGTAAAGCGTTCTTCCTGCGCCGCGGCGACGATTTCGCCGTCCTCGATCAACGCCGCCGCGCTGTCGTGATAAAAGGCCGAGATGCCGAGAATTCGCATCAAGCCCGCGCCCTATAAGATGGTGTAGATGAAGGGAGCGACAGCAGAGCCCTTGCTCAGCACAATCAGCCCGCCAAACAGCGCCATGACAAGCAGGATCGGCAACAGCCTGAATTTCTTTCTCACCCGCATAAAGGCCCAAAGTTCCGCCAGAAAACTCATTGCTTCTCTTCTTCCTAAAACTGGTTCTTCATTGTTTCCGGCGCCGGTTCGGCGTCCGGTCGTCTGATCCAGTAGCTGTCCGCTTGCGGATCAAACTTGCGGCGCATGGGATCCTTGCCCATCAGCCGCATGATCAGCGCGGTCGGAAGGACCGTCGAGACAAACACAAAAGCGAGAATGACCGGGGTGACAATGCGGTGCAGCAATTGCCCAAAACGCATCCACAAACGGTTGGCCGGATGAAGAACCCAGGGCACGGCCATGGCAACAACGAAAATTGCGCCCGCAATTCCAAGTGCCCATACCCGCATGGCTCTGCCGCCCAACAGCGGAAAAACACCGATCAAGGCAAAAACGACGGAAAAAACGACGCCAAATGACCGGTCCGACCCGACCTCGACCCCGCGGGACCGCTGATAGTTCTCGTGTGTCGCCAATTTGTTGTCTGCCATGAAATGCCGCCCGATGTTCGCAGGGTGTTTACTACTTTTCAGGTTGGGGGGTAAAGAGTTTGGGGAAGACGGAATTTGACGAATGGTAACAATAGACGGATAAAGCAGCGCAAACCCCTCAAGTAAAGTTTTCCATACGCCTGTTTCGTATCGTTGCGGTCAATGTATCCGTGCTTTTGTGCGGAATTTTCGTGGCCGAAATCATCTTCGGATCGTGGGTATTCGGCCCGGACTTCGGAGTGATGAACATTCCGCGCGACTCCCTTCATGTTTTCGATGTCAGCAATCTATACGGCAAGACCGATAAGATCAGGTACAGCCGCGATAAATAAGGGCTGCGTGGCCGTTACGGCGCGGTATCCGATATCGACATCCTGACCATGGGCGGAAGCACCACGAACCAGCTTTACATTGACGACAGTGAAGCATGGCAGGCCGTTTTGGCGGCCCGATTTGCTAGGGGCGGCTCTTGGATGCATATCGTCAGAGGCTGCAAATGCTAACGAAAAAAATTCGGCAATTCGAAGCCCGGCCCATTTTTTTGACCCAAACGGTTGCGGGATATCGAATTCGTGATGGCTGGGTTTAGGGGCCGTCTGCCAACAATGGTCCGGCAAATTTGGGGGCGTACAGCGGAATTATGCAATTCAATCTGGTGACACTCGACGTTTGCCAAAACGAAGGGGCGATTTTCATAGATCTTGCGCGCGAGCTTGAATTCGACGACGGGGATTTTTTCGACGCGGTCCAAAATACGCCACCAGGAACCCGGAAAATTGGCGATTTCCTTTATGAAAAGCTGAAATCGACGCTCTGATTGAGCAGGCCTATTCCGCCTTGCGCCGGAGCCTTGCGGCGAAGAAGCCGTCCATGCCGCCCAGTTCCGCCATGTGGCTGGGCAGGCAGCGCAAATCGCCCTCGGTGTTGATGCATTCCACCGGCGCGCCGGTGGAATGGGCGCTGATGGGAATGCGTTCGATGGGCGCACCGGAGGCCAGTGCGCGCTCGATCAGTTGCGGGCCTTCCTCTGGTTGCAGCGAGCAGGCGCAATAAACGATCAATCCGCCGGGTTTAACCATGCCCCAGGCGGCTTCCAGAAGCCGCGCCTGAAGCAAAGCGAGATCGGCCACGTTCGCGGTTGATTTCAGCTGAGCGACGTCCGGGTGACGGCGCAGCGTTCCCGTGGCCGAACAAGGCGCGTCCAGCAACACCGCATCGACCGGTTGTCCGGGCCGCCACAGGGTTCCGTCGGCAGTTTCCGTTTTAACCTTGAGGCCAAGCCGGGCCATGTTGGATTGCAGGCGTTTCAGCCTTCCGGCGGCCCGGTCGATGGCGGTGACATTGGCTCCCATGGCCGCCAATTGCGCGGTTTTTCCGCCGGGTGCGGCGCACAGATCAACGATGTTCTTTCCGGCGACATCCCCCAGAAGGCGCGCGGGGTATGCGGCGGCCGCGTCCTGAACCCACCATGCCCCTTCGCCAAAGCCGGGCAATTCGGTGATGGGACCGCGTGGCCACATGCGCAGGCTTCCGCCGGGAAGTTCCTTGGCATCCAGTTGTTCGGCCCAGTTTTCCTTTTCGCCTTTCAGCGTCAGGTCGAGTGGCGGTTCGCCCAAATGGGCTTCGGCAATGGCCCGGCACGTTTGGGTGCCGTAGGTTTCGCTCCAGCTTTCCCACAACCAGCCGGGTGTGTTGAGTTGGGCGGCGTCCTGCGCGCCCAGCATTTCCTCGCCTTCGCGCCCGACGCGGCGCAGCACCGCGTTGATCAGTCCGGCAAAGGCGCTGGCCCGGCGTTTGCGGGCCAGTTGCACGGATGTGTCGACCGCCGCATGGGGCGGAGTTTTCAAGAACACGAGCTGGCAAATGCCCAGACGCAGGATATTTTTGGCAATTTCGGCGTCGGCCTTGTTGGCCAGCGGGCGTTCGACGCACGCGGCAATCAAGGCGTCGATCTGCCCCAACCGGCGCAAGGTGGTGGCGCACAGATTGTGAACGAAGCCCCGGTCCCGGCCCGACAGGCGGGTAAAGCCCGTGTGACTGTCCATCGCTTCGTCAAAAGGCTGGCCGCGCGCGCTCACCGCCGCAAGAAGTTCAAGGGCGACATAACGGCTGGCCAGGGGCGCCGGGGTGGCGTAGCGGTTCGCGCCTTTTGATTTTGCGGACGCGCGTGGATTTCTATCGGCCATTAGTTTTCAATCAGGGCGACGCGGGCCGGAGCCCCGTCGCAGTCCTTCAATTTCAAGGGCATGCAGATAAGTTCGTAGTCGCCCGGAGAGATCGCGCGCAAGTCCAGGCCTTCAACAACGGCGACCTCGGCACCCAGCAGTGCCAAATGGGTCAACGCGCCGGGCTCTTCGTAGCGTTCGATGGAAAAATAATCAATTCCTACCAGCAAAAATCCCTGTTCGACCACCCAGTTGGCGGCATCCGGCATCAGGGCAACGAAGTTTTTATCGAAGCCCTGGGAGTGATCGTCGAACAGCCGGCAATTGCGGGTTCGGATGATCAGCCGTTCGGTTCCCGCCGGAATGTTCGCCCCTTGCAGATCTTCACGCGAAATGGCGTCGACATCGGGAAAATCGACCACCACGCAGGGGCCGATCAGGGTTTCTAGGGGCATTTGGTCCACGGGCCGCGCGCCGTTTACGAAATGCAGCGGCGCGTCCACGTGGGTGCCGAAATGAACGAAGGTCTCAAGCTGCGAGATATTATTGGCGCCGCCTTCGGACATGGAGCGCAGGCGAAACAGTTTCGGCGCTTTTTGGCCGGGCCACGCTGGGACTTCTGACGAAAGGGTCAGGGTAACGTCGTGAATAATCCGGCTCATCCGATTCTCCGAAGGCAAAAACGCGGTTTCACATCTCAGATCATTGAATAAACCCTTCTCGCCCCTTTTGCCAGACGGCGGCACCGGTTCTTCCTTATCCCTTGTGTTGTCCTAAAAAGTTGTAGTACGATAACCATGCAATCGTAAAACGAGAATTTCTTTGGAGAGGCGGTATTCAGATGAACGTCCGGATATTCCGTTTTGTGGCAGGACTAATGATATCGCTCGCTTATTTTGGCGACGCGATTTCCGCAGATGTGATGAGCGGGCCGATGGCCGCCCGGATCGTTCGGGTCATCGACGGCGACACCCTAGTCGTCCGGGTTCAGGTCTGGCTGGATCAGGAAGTGGAAACCCGGGTGCGTCTTTTTGGCGTGGATTCGCCGGAAATCCGCGGCAAATGTCCCGAAGAACGGCGCATGGCTCTTGAAGCCCGCGCATTTATCGAGAAACTCGGCGGAAGTGACAATGGGGTGTTTCTTCATGATGTGCGCCACGGGAAATTCGCCCGGCGGGTGATCGCCCGCGTTTCGTCCGCCCGCTTCGCCGATTTCGCGGCGGCTCTTCTGCAATCGGGGCTTGCCCGGCCATACGACGGCAAAAAGCGCCAATCGTGGTGTAACTGATCCCACCGAATGACGAACTGGTGCACTGAATCATACATATGGTACAGTGCACTAGATGGCGGTTGGGAAGAAATCAAAAAAACGATGGTTAAGGATATTTTCGGGAAGTTAATCAATCCGTTAACGGGCGCCGAAGGTCAGCCCGGCGATGCATTTCAGCCGGCTTCTTCCGAACCGGCCGCCGTGGTTCTGTTGATCTCCGATCTGGATGGACTGAACGGACGGGAAATTTCGTCCGCGATTGGTCAGGCCCTGACGGCCTGGCCTCGGGTTGAAGTCCGTATGGCCCACAAACGGCTGAAACCGCAGGGCGATTTCACGTATGTCGAAAAGCTGGCGGAATCGGGCAGGCTTGGAAAAATCTGGCTGGCTGAGGAAAAGGCGGACGTTCTGATATGGGGTGAAACCCTGGGAACCGAAGGCGCGGCGCTGGTTCGCTTTCTGGCCGGCGCGATCAACGGCGACGCCAAAACCGGGACCTTCGGTCTGGGTGATTCGCTGGAGCTTCCGGTGAGGTTCGGCAAGGAGTACCACGATATTGTCGGCGCCGCCGCCGTTTCCGCATCCGTGGCCGTAAAACAGCCTGATGACGAACCGTTCGCCGGTGTTCTGGCGAGCGCGTTGGGCCGGGTCAGCGGTTTTGTCGAGGCCCCGCCGCCGGGGCTGTCGGTTACCCAGAACGTGTCGCTTTTGACCTGTCTGGGAAATTGTTTCACCGCTCTTTGGCGGACCAACGGCGAGGACAAGCATTTCGAACGCGCCGTTCGCGTATACAAACTGGCGCTGGATTCCTGCCCATCGGGCGGCATGGCGGTTTCACAAGCCCTGATCCACAATCATATGGCTGCGGCCTTCGAAGGGAAGGCCGGAACCGAGCCCGGGACCGAGCGCCTGCTGGCTGCGGCCAAGTCGTATCAGGCCGTGACCGAGACGGTGGGCAGAATTGAATACCCCCAGGATTGGGCCTTCGCCCAGAATCGCCTGGGGCTGGTGTACTATCGGCTGGCGGTTCGCAGTGACAATGACGCATCGTACCTGTTGGCGGCGGCCAAGGCGTTTGACGCCGCGCGCGTCGTACTAACCCAGGATGATGCGCCTGACCAATGGGGCGAGATCAGCAACCAACTGGGTGTTTCGCTGATGGCCTTGAGCGGTCAGGTGGCGGGAACGGGAACCCTGGAGCGCTCCATCGCCGCGTTCAAGGACGCGCACGAGGTTCGCTTGCGGACCCTGGCGCCGCTTCTCTGGGCGCAAACGTCCAACAATCTGGGTGCGGCTTCCTTTTCCCTGTTCCGGCGCAGTAGCACGCCGCAACTGCTTGAGGATGCTATCCGGCACTTCGAAGGCGCACGTGAGATTTATGTTCAATACCGCCAGGAGCGAACGGTTGCCGTCATTGAAAAGAATTTGAAGCGCGCCCGAGAACTGGCGGCGCGCCGGTAGAGATACTCTCCAATCCACGGGTTTGGAAAAATATGCCGCGCTCGTTCAGAAAACAGGTATATGAGTTTCTCGAGCCCCAAGGGACGGACAATCGTTCCGGTACCCTTTTCGCCCGTTTCATGGTTTTTCTGATCGTCACCAACGTTGTGGCGATCATATTTGAAAGCGTTCAGGAAGTTCACGACGCCTATTTCGCCTTTTTCAACGGCTTCGAGCTGATATCGATCATCATTTTTTCCGTTGAATATGTGGCGAGGGTCTGGAGCGCGCCCGAAGATCCCGGTCTGGCACGGGATACCGTTTCCGCCGGTCGCCTGAAATATGCGCTGACGCCGCTTGCGCTGGTTGACCTGATCGCCATTCTCCCGTTCTACCTTGCTTTTTTCGTGGTCATCGACCTTCGGTTTATGCGGGTGTTTAGGCTGCTTCGCTTGTTCAAGCTGACCCGTTATTCGCCGGCTCTCGCCACGGTCGGGGCCGTGCTCGTGGCACAGCGCCGGCAGCTCGGGGCGGCGCTTGTCATCATGGTGACCCTTCTGGTGTTTTCGTCCAGCGTCGCCTACCTGCTGGAAAAAGACGCCCAGCCCGAACATTTCGGCTCCATCCCCCATGCCATGTGGTGGACCATGGCGACGTTGACGACGGTGGGCTTCGGCGATGTTACCCCGATCACGACCCTGGGAAAAATGTTCGGAACAGTCCTCATGGTCTTGGGCGTTGGCATGTATGCGCTGCCGGCCGGAATATTGGCTAGCGGGTTCGCCCGCGAATTCAAAAAGCGGGAATTTGCCGTCACCTGGCGGATGGTCGCCTCCATTCCCGTTTTCTCCGATCTGGATGCGATCACCATCGCCGATATTTCCGGCATCTTACGGCCCACGCTGGTGCCGGCGCATTATACCATCGTGCACCGCGGAGATGTGGCCGACGCCATGTATTTCATCGTCATGGGGGAGGTCGTCGTGGATTTTCATCCGACGCCCCGCCGCCTCGTTCGGGGCGATTTTTTCGGCGAGATTGCCCTGCTCCAGAACCGCAGGCGCACGGCAAGCGTCAGCGCAACAACCGAATGCCAGCTTCTGGCCCTCGATACGGAAGCCTTCCACGACCTGCTGGACCGCCTTCCGGACCTCAAGGAACACTTCGAAAGGGTCGCCATACAGCGTTTGGGCGAGGCCGAACAGCAAGGCGACCTGATTTAGGGCGCGTCCTCATAACACGGAAAAACAAGGACAGACATGATCAAGCATTGCGTATTTCTTTCGCTTTCCGTTCCCGACGATCTGTCAGCGCTCGATGAGCCGATGCGCCTTCTTGATGAGTTGGTCGGAAAGGTTCCCGGCATGCTGGACTTCAGCCACGGCCCGAACCGGGACTACGAAAATAAGACCGCCTCTTATCAATATGGTTTTGTAACGACCTTTTCGGATCGAGCGGCGCACCTTGAATATGCCGATCATCCGGACCATCAGCGGGCCGGCGGCATGCTGATTGACGCCTGCAAGGGTGGCTATGAAGGAATTCTGGTTGCCGATCTGGAAACAGGCACTTAAGACCCGCTTATCCAAAAAAAACGGCGGGACCATAAGGCCCCGCCGCTTCTTTTTCGTCGCTAACCGAGGTTAGCGGTTTTGGCGGTTCTCGATCAGGTCGTCGACCACGGTCGGGTCGGCCAGCGTCGAGGTATCGCCCAGGCTGCCGTAATCGTTCTCGGCGACCTTGCGCAGGATGCGGCGCATGATCTTGCCCGAACGGGTCTTCGGCAGGCCCGGCGCCCACTGCAGCCAATCGGGGCTGGCAATCGGGCCGATTTCCTTGCGGACCCATTTGACGAGCTCGACCTTGAGTTCGTCGGACGATTCCACACCGGCGTTGAGCGTCACGTAAACGTAGATGCCCTGGCCCTTGATCTCGTGCGGCGCGCCAACAACGGCGGCCTCGGCGACCTGGGGATGAGCAACCAACGCGCTTTCGACTTCGGCGGTGCCCATGCGGTGACCGGAAACGTTGATCACGTCATCGACGCGGCCCGTAATCCAGTAGTAACCGTCTTCGTCACGCCGGCAGCCGTCGCCCGTGAAGTAGCGGCCCGGATAGGTCGAGAAGTAAGTCTGCACGAAGCGTTCATGATCGCCGTAAATGGAGCGCATCATGCCCGGCCATGCATCGGTGATGCACAGGTTGCCCGAGGTGGCCCCGTCCTGCGCAACGCCGTCGGCGTCGACGATCAGCGGCTCAACCCCGAAGAAGGGCTTGGTCGCCGAACCCGGCTTCAAGGCAATGGCGCCCGGCAGCGGGGTAATCAGAATGCCGCCGGTTTCCGTCTGCCACCAGGTATCAACGATGGGGCATTTACCATTGCCGACCACGTTGTTGTACCAGTTCCAGGCTTCCGGGTTGATCGGCTCGCCGACCGTACCAAGAATGCGCAGCGACTTGCGGCTGGTTTTGTTGACCGGGCCGTCGCCTTCACGCATCAGCGCGCGAATGGCGGTCGGTGCGGTGTAGAAGATGTTGACGCTGTGCTTGTCGACAACCTGCCAGAAGCGCGAAGCATCCGGGTAGGTCGGCACGCCTTCAAACATCAGCGTAATGGCGCCATTGGCCAGCGGCCCGTAGACGATGTAGCTGTGGCCGGTGACCCAGCCGACATCAGCCGTGCACCAGTAAACGTCGCCATCATGATAATCAAAAACATACTGATGGGTCATGGAGGCGAAAACCATGTAGCCGCCGGTGGTGTGCAGAACACCCTTCGGCTGACCGGTCGAACCCGAGGTGTAAAGAATGAACAGCGGATCTTCGGCGTTCATTTCCTCGGGTGGGCAGTCGGCGGAAGCGGCGGCGCAAACGTCGCCGTACCAAACGTCGCGACCCTCGGTCATGTTGACGTTGCCACCGGTACGCTTGACGACAACCACGGACTTGATGGTCGGGCATTTTTCCAGCGCCTTGTCGGCATTGGCTTTCAGCGGGACCGGGCGGCCGCCGCGCAGGCCTTCGTCAGCCGTGATCAGGCAGACGGACTTGCCGTCGATGATGCGGCCAGCCAGCGCGTCCGGCGAGAAACCGCCGAAGACGACCGAGTGGATGGCGCCGATGCGCGTGCAGGCCAGCATGGCCACGGCGGCTTCGGGAATCATCGGCATGTATAGGGTGACCACGTCGCCCTTCTTGACGCCCTGAGCTTTCAGCGCGTTGGACAGACGGCAGACCCGCTCATGCAGATCTTTGTACGTGATGGTTTCGCTGACGTCGGGATCGTCGCCTTCCCAGATGATGGCGGTCTGATCGCCGCGGGTCGCGAGATGACGGTCAAGGCAGTTCGCCGAAGCGTTCAGCGTGCCGTCTTCGAACCATTTGATGGACACGTCCGGCGCGTCGAAGCTGACGTCCTTCACCTTGGTGAAGGGCTTGATCCAATCGATCCGCTTTGCTTCTTCGGACCAGAAACCCTCGGTGTCTTCGACCGAGCGTTTGTACATTTCTTCATACTTGGCGGCGTCGGCCCAGGCCGACTTCGCGATCGCCTCAGGAACCGGGTAAATATCTGACATAGATTATTGCCTCTTGCTTGAGATGGATGCTGCTTGGACGTTTTTTTCGATTGAATGCCGTTTCCTGCGAACCGGGGCCGAAATGGCACAAAAAAGCCCGTGAAAAGCCCACAAAAATTCGCGGGAACATTTATCCGAATTTTTGGTTGGAGACAAGCCCGTCACCGCAATTCGATGCCAATGTATGCAAAGATTTCAAAAACTACCGTTCTAGGTAAACGAATCCTTCACTCACCAACGTCGATACCGGCTTCAGCGCGTCGCCAACGCACGGTCCGCGAACGCAATTTCCGTTTTCTATGGAGAAAAGCGCGCCGTGATTCGCGCATTGAATGTGGGTGCCTTCGGCATTCAGGAATTTTCCGGGAATCATGTCCAGCGGTGCGCCCACATGCGGGCATGAATTGACATAGACGAAAACGCGCTTCCCTGCGCGAACGGCCAGCAACGCAGAAGGCTTTCCGTCGATATCGGCGGTAAAACGTTGCGAGCCCCCGTCTTCGATATCGGTGAGGCGGCACAAGGCCGTCATATCCGTCATTCTTCCGGCTCAAGCCCGAGTGGAATCATCGACCATTCCTCCCACACCCTGGCTTCGAACGGTTTGCCGATGCGCTCCTGACCTTCGTCCAGCGCTTCCTCGGCGTGGGGAAAACCGCGTTTCAACTCGCCCCACAATTCGCGGCCCAAAGGCCGCAGTTCGGCCACGTTCAGACAGCGCAGGGAATAGGACCAGATCATGGCTCCGGTGGCGTCTGCCGCCTGCCGCATTTTCGTGAACTGGCGGGCAGCCTCGTTGATGCGCATCTGCATGACGCCCAGATCATTAGCCGATGGCAGGGTATCTGTCTGAAATATGCGTTCGGGAATGACGCCGTGGATCTCCATGTTGATGCGGATAACGGCGGCGATG
Organism: Rhodospirillales bacterium; assembly: GCA_018648445.1. Next base: position 11,546 of record JABGRG010000003.1, read on the forward strand.
CCGACGATGACACCCATATCCCGATCGGCGGTCCGGCGAAGGCCTTCGATAAATCGCCGGACCTCTTTCTCGGCACTTTTTTTCGCGGGGCCCTGCATCGCGCCCAACAGCCAGTTTCCAATCATCCCTTAAATCCGCCCATGGCGCATAAAACTTCCCAGGCTTCGTCGTCGATGGGTGTGACGGACAGCCGCGATTGACGAATCAGGGCCAGATGATCCAGCCTGCCGTCGGCTTTGATGTCGGCCAGCGATACCGGGCTGGGAAACGCGCTCAGGGCCTTGAAATCGACCATGCCGAAACGCCCCGACGCATCCGTCGGATCGAGGTAGTAATCCGAGGCCACTTCAACCACGCCGACGATGCGTTTTTCGTTGACGGAATGATAGAAGAAGGCCCGATCACCCAAATGCATGGCCTTCATGTTGTTGCAGGCCTGATGGTTGCGTACGCCGTCCCATTCGGCGACGCCCGCTTTCACGTGATCGTCCCACGACCAGCAACCGGGTTCGGATTTCACCAGCCAATAGGCCATGTCGTCCTCCACTTACGGCAATACTTTTTTCCAGGGCCGGATCGAGACGCTCTCAAACAGGCCCGCCTTATTGTAGGGATCGTTGTCGGCGAAGTTCTGCGCGTCGGCGGCGGATGCGAATTCCATAATAATAACGCTGCCGTTCATTCCCTCGCCGTCCTCGGTCAGGGTCGGCCCGGCGGCGAACATATCATCCATAGAGCCGCGCAGGTATTCCACATGTGCGGGCCGGTTGGCGGCACGAACCTCGAAATGATCCGCCTTGTCGACACAGGAAATCACATAAAGCATTTTTCGTCTTCCTTTCATTCGGAAATAAATGATTCGGCCCGCAACGGCCGGGCCAGCAAAGCGGCAATGGTTTCGCCGATATCGGCGCCCGCGTTCAAGATGCTATTGACGGCATGGGCGATGGGCATTTCGACGCCGACCCTATGCGCGAGCGCGATTACGGATGACGCCGTGAACACACCCTCGGCCACCGAGTTGCGCGCGCCCAAAACGGCACCAAGGGATTCGCCCTTGCCCAGCGCCACGCCCAGCGAGAAATTGCGCGACTGCATGGCGTTGCAGGTCAGCGTAATGTCGCCCAGACCGCATAGCCCCAAAAAGGTTTCCGCCTTCGCCCCCTTGGCCATGCCGAGGCGAACGATTTCGGCCAGTCCGCGCGTAATCAGCGCGGCGCGCGCATTGTCGCCTAGCCCGCGCCCCTCGACGATTCCGCAGGCGATGGCCAGCACGTTCTTGACCGCGCCGCCGATTTGCGCACCGATCATGTCGCTCGATTGATAAATCCTGAACTCGGGTGTTCGCAGGGCTTCCGACAAAGCCTCGCCAAGATCTTGATCCGCGCACGCCAGGGTGAGCGCGGCGGGCAGCCTGCGGGCGACCTCGGAGGCAAAGGTGGGGCCGGTGAGGATGGCGATGGGCGCGCCCGGAAGCGCTTCGGCTACGACCTCGCTCATCAACGCCCCCGATTGCTGTTCAATCCCCTTGGCGCAAATCATGACCGGCGCCGTCGCCTCGAAGCCAGTACAGACTTCGCGAAGCCGCTGCGCCGGAGCCGCCAGCAAAATAGCGTCGGCGTCGGTCGCCTTGGATATGCCGCCGACGGCCCGAATCGCCGGATCAAGCGGCACGCCCGGAAGATAGGCGGTATTTTCGTGGCTCTCGTTAATGGAACGGATGACTTCGGGTTCATAGGCCCAAAGAACGACCTCGCGCCCGGCCCGGCTGGCGGCGGCGGCCAACGCGGTTCCCCAGGCTCCCGCTCCGATGACGCCGATTCGCCTCATTTCCTCAGGCCTCCGTCAGAAACGCGCGGTAACTGTCGACGATGGCTTCAACAGATTTTGCATACAGCCGTTCGCCTTTTTCCGGGCTCGCCAGGGCCGAGTTGGACCCGATTCGCCCGTCGGGAAAGCGTTCCCGGAACGTGTCCGCGCCGAAGAAGGAGCCGCGTGGCGCCACCTCGGGGTCCAGCACGCCTTCACGGATGTTGGCCGCGTCGGCAAACTGGGCCACGGCGACTTCGGAAGCCGCCGCATGTGAACCGTCCGCCGCGCCGAACATTTCGCGCCCCATGGCGGGCAGCGGATCAAACTGCCACCAGTTGATCGCCTTGCACCGAACGTCCGGCGTGTCGGCGGCGCTGGGTTCGCGCACCTCGCCGTACACTTCCGAAAACGCGGCCTGCAGCGAGGCCAGATTTCCGCCGTGTCCGTTGACGAACAGGAACCTCCGGAAGCCGTGCGCCGCCAGCGATATCACGTAATCGCGCACCACCAAGACCAGGGTCGAGGGCTTCAGCGTCATGGAACCGGGAAAACGCATGTGGTGCTCGGACATGCCGACGCCGATGGTCGGTCCGACCATGGCCCCGGCGGCCTCGCCCACGCCCTTTGCAATCACTTCGGCGCAAATGCTGTCGGTGCCGATCATGCCGACGGGACCATGCTGTTCGGTCGATCCGATGGGCATGACGATGCCGTTCGAACCCTGCAAATATGCTTCAACTTCGGCCCAGGTGCTTTGGTGCAGCAGCAATGCTTTTCCTCCTTTAAGTTAACTTTATGCTTTGACGCCCGCGCCGGCGGCCGTCGGCGCATCCGGGTCCAGCGGCCAGCGGGGCCGGGGTTTGAAGTCCAACCCGTCGGTCAACCCCTCGCGCAGGCGTTCCAGTCCGGCCCAGGCGATCATGGTTCCGTTGTCGGTGCATAGCCTTTGCGGCGGCGCAACCAGTTCCATGCCTTGGTCATTGGCAAGCGCGCTGAGTTCGCCCCGCAAGTAGGTGTTGGCCGCCACGCCACCGGCCACCACCAGCGCCGTGATTTCAGGGTGGCTCTCGCGGACCATGCGGATGGCGCGGGCGCAACGGTCCCGCAGAACATCTCCCGCCGCCGCCTGGAACGACGCGCAAAGATCGGCGACATCGGTCTCTCGCAACGGACCCTCGGGCAGGGCCAGAATTGTTTGGCGCACCGCCGTTTTTAGCCCGGAAAACGAAAAATGACAGCCGGGGCGGCCGCGCAGCGGGCGCGGCAGGGCGAATCGTTGCGCGTCTCCCGTGGCCGCCGCTTGTTCGACGGCGGGACCGCCCGGATAACCGAGCCCCAGCATCTTGGCCGTTTTGTCGAAGGCTTCGCCCAGCGAATCGTCGATGGTGGTGCCCAGGCGCTTGTATTGGCCCACCGCTTCAACCACCAAAAGCTGGCAATGGCCGCCGGAAACCAGCAGCAGAAGATAGGGAAATTCAACGCCGTCGGTAACCCGCGCACTCAGCGCATGTCCTTCCAGATGATTGACCGCCATGAACGGAAGGTCATGCACGGCGGCAATCGCCTTGGCTGTCATGATGCCGACCATGACCCCGCCGATCAGTCCCGGACCGGCGGTGGCGGCCACACCGTCAAGCTGGCTGAACTCAAGACCGGCGCCCTGCATGGCCCGCCTGACCTGATCGTCGGCATTTTCAAGGTGCGCGCGCGCCGCAATTTCCGGAACGACGCCGCCATACGGCCGGTGCGCATCGGTTTGCGAAAGAAGGGATTCGGCCAGAATTTCGCGCTTGTCGTTCACCAGCGCGGCCGCCGTCTCATCGCAACTGCTCTCGATGCCGAGAACGATCATAAAAAAACCCTCTTGTCGAATCGGTTGGGGACTTTACTCTGTCAGTTCAGTTCAAACCACCGTTCCGAACAATTGCATCAAATATGGCCATTCATCCAGTCGTTCGCATAGGCACCCGGGGCAGTCCTCTGGCGCTGGCTCAAACCCACGAAACCCGGGATCGCCTGATCGCCGCCGATCCGGCGCTGGCGGCCACGGGTGCGGTCGAGGTCGTCGTCATCAAGACGACCGGTGACAAGGTTCAGGATCGGGCCCTGTCCGAGATTGGCGGCAAGGGCCTCTTCACCAAGGAAATCGACGAGGCCATGCTGGATGGCCGCATCGATCTGGCGGTTCATTCGGTCAAGGACGTCCCCACATGGTTGCCGGACGGCATCGAACTGGCTTGTATTCTGCCGCGTGAAGATCCCCGCGATGTGTTTCTCAGCCGCAAGGCTGCCGCGATTGGCGATCTGGCGCCGGGAAGCGTCGTCGGAACGGCGTCGTTGCGCCGTCAGGCGCAAGTCCTGAATATGCGCCCCGACCTCAAGGTTCAGGTTTTTCGCGGCAACGTTCAAACCCGCCTGCGCAAGCTGGACGAAGGCGAAGTCGACGCCACCTTGCTGGCGCTGGCCGGATTGAAGCGGCTTGGGGTGGCGGATATGGCCACGTCGATCATCGAAACGAAAGAAGTTCTTCCCGCCGTGGGGCAAGGGGCCGTCGGCATTACCTGCCGGACGGACGATGCCGCGTTGCACGAACTGCTGGCCAAAATTCATCACGCGGGCACGGCTGCCTGCGTTGCCGCCGAACGCGCACTTCTTGAAGAACTTGACGGATCGTGCCGAACCCCCATCGCTGCGCTTGCCACCGTAACCGATGACGGTGTTCTGGTGCTGGACGGATTGCTGGCCCGGCCCGACGGAAGTACGGTGCTGAAGGCCCGCAGGGAAGGTAAGCCCGGCGAGGCCGCGCAAATGGGACACGAGGCGGGGCGTGAATTGGCGCAACGCGCCGGTCCAGGGTTCATTGATTGGTGAGGACGAGACCCATGCATGTTCTCGTAACCCGGCCGGTTCGGGATGCTGAATCCCTCATAGCCCTTCTCGGCGAACGCGGTGTTGAAGCCACGGCTGAACCCCTGATTTCCATAGAAATAAAGGAAAAGGCCAAGCTGAAACTTGCCGGCGTTCAGGCGCTGCTGGCGACCAGCGCCAACGGAATTCGCGCCTTCGCGGCGCTCGAGGAAACACGTAGCCTTATGGTTTATGCCGTCGGCGATGCCACGGCGCGGGCCGCCGCCGTTGCCGGGTTTGAGCGGATCGAAAGCGCTGCGGGCGATGTGGAGACGCTGGCCGAACTGGTGGGCGCTCGCGCCAATCCAAAGGCCGGAGCGCTTATGCATATTGCCGGAACGAAGCTATCCGGAGACCTGGGAAAGGCGCTCAAGGAAAAAGGGTTTACCTACCGCCGTTCGGTTTTGTATGAAGCCACCGCCGCCGCAGGTTTCACGCAAGAAACGGTTGACGCCATACGCCAGGGCCGGTTTGACGGGGTTCTCTTTTTCTCTCCCCGCACCGCTGGAACTTTTGTTACTCTGGTGCGTAAATCGCGATTGGTGCGGGCTTGCCGCGGATTGAGCGCCTATTGTCTTAGCGACGCCGTTGCTAAGCGCGTGGGCGTCATATCGTGGGGTGATGTTCGTATTGCCGAGCGCCCCGATCAGGATGCACTTCTGGCCCTGTTCGGCGCGAAAACAGATGGATTCTTGAGCGAAATGTCCGATTCCCCCCCGAAGAAGGCCGATAAAGCCGAAAAAGCAATAAAGGCCGAAATCATCGACCGGCCGACGCCGGTCGCGGAAAACGCGGAAGAATCCGCAGACCCAAATCCCGTCGATGATAATTCCGTTGATGTCGGTCCGGCGCGAACCCTCAGTCGGCGCAGCGTTGTTCCGGCGATCATTCTCTGGTCGTCGCTGCTGGTTGCCGTACTGGGCGGCGCGATCTACGCGGCGCAACCGTTCTGGGCGCCCTATGCCGACGCTTATATCCAGGCATTGCAAAAGGACCCGTTCCAGGACCCGCGCATGAGCAGTCTTTCCGATCGCCTCGCTACACTCGAAACCATCGCCGAGGAGAACAAGAAGTCTAAAGACGCGTTAACGGAACTGGAAGGCCGCCGGGCCGAGATAAGTGACCGGGTGGGCGCATTGGTGGCCCGCGTCGGTGACCTTGAAGGGTCGCTGGCCGCCGTCAAAAACATGGTTGAAGCGACGACGTTGCCGCTGGAAGCGAACGACGCGCGTAAATCTCTCGACGAGTTGCAGATGCGGATCGCGCGGCTGGAAAATTCGGGAACGGTCTCCGATCTGGAGGCCGATGTCGAAAAAATCGGCGTCGAAAGCGACCGCATTTCGGCTTCGGTCGAGGACATCACCAGCCGCATCCACGGTCTCGAACAGGCCGGCGAGATGGCTGTGGGCGCCAGCGCCGAGGCGCGTGGAACCATCCTCGCGGCGGAACGGCTTCGCGAAGTCCTGCGGACGGCAGCCCCGTTCTCGGACGAACTTGGGGCTTTTCGGGATGTGGTGAGCGCTGATCAGGCCGATCTTGCCAAGGTCGCCGACGATCTGGCGCCGTTCGCCACTTCCGGAATTCCACCGCTGGCAACCCTGCGCGAGCGATTCGGCGCGGTCGCCCGAACGATCGTCGCTTCCGATCTGCGTATGGAAGGCGACGGATGGATGGCGACACTCGTTAATCGGATTTCTTCGCTCGTCAGCGTTCGGCGCACCGGCACCGATGTTGGCGAAAACAGCGTTGATGGCGCCGTGGCCAGGGCTGAACGCGCCGTTGGGGAAGGTGATCTGATGGGCGCGGTAACGGCGCTTCAGGCGCTGGAAGGTGCGGCTGCCGAGGCGGCGGCCCCGTGGCTGGCCGACGCCCGCGCCCGTACCATCGCCGAGGGCGCCATGGTGGTCTTGCATGTTAATGCGGTGTCTTTGATGTCTCCGGTCGGAAAGTGACGGCGATGTTGCGAACACTCGGATTTGTCATCGTTCTTGCCGTTCTTGCGTTCGGCGCCGTGTGGTTTGCCGACAGCCCCGGCGAAGTCAGCCTGGAATGGCGGGGCTGGCGGGTGGATACATCCTTTGCGATTTTGTTTGCGGTGATCGCCGTGTTCGCCGTCGTGGTGGCGCTGGTCTACCGGTTGTGGCTGTTTGTGCGTAACGCGCCCGGACGGGTGTCGGGGGCGCGCCGCGAATCGCGTCGCCGCCGCGGATATCTGGCCCTGACCCGGGGCATGGTGGCGGTTGCCGCCGGCGACGCAGGCGAAGCCAACAAGCAGGTGCGCCGCGCCGACGGGCTCTTGAGCGATCCGCCCATCACCATGCTTCTTTCGGCGCAGGCGTCGCAGCTTTCGGGCGATGAGGCGGCCGCCGAGAAGTTTTTCTCGGCCATGCTGACACGGCCGGAAACCGAATTTCTCGGGATTCGCGGTCTTTTGACGCAGGCATTGAAAGGAAACCGGCATAAAAAGGCGCGGGAACTGGCCGAAAGGGCCTCTCGTCTGCAGCCGAAAAGCGACTGGGTGGCATCCAATCTGCTTGATCTGCAGGTGCGCGGCTCGGCCTGGAGCGAGGCCCGCGCAACCCTGGATCGTTCGGTAAGGAACAAACTGGTGAGCGCCGATGACGCCAACCATCGGTTGGCGGTGCTGGATTATTTGCTGGGTCTCGAGGCGCTGGAGCGCGGTGAAGCCGCCGACGCCCTGAAAGTTCTGAAAAAGTCGTGTGATCGCGAGCCGGGGTTCGTTCCGGCGGCGGTCCGGCTGGCCGGACTTATGGTCGACCGGGGCCGCGCCGCCCGTGCCGTGACGCTTCTCGAGCGGACGTGGGCGCACAATCCGCATCCCGATGTCGCCGCCGCCTACCGGACCGCGCGCGGCGTCGACGATCCGCTGGAATTGGTCAAGACGGCTGAACGTCTGGCCAAATCCAATGCCGACCACCGGGAAAGCCATTTGACGGTCGCAAGGGCCGCGCTGGAAGCATCGCTGTGGGGCGAGGCCCGCCGTCACCTGGAAAATGCGTCCGGTCAGGATCCGTCGGCGCGGGTATGCCGTCTGATGGCGGAACTGGAGGAATCGGAACACGCCAACGCGCAAGCCGCCCGCGAATGGCTGGTTCGTGCGTCGAAGGCCGATCCCGATCCCGCTTGGGTATGCGCCGATTGCGGAAACGCCGTGGACGTGTGGACGGCGCTGTGCGCCAATTGTGACGGGTTCGCCCGTTTCTCCTGGCAAACGCCGCCGCACGTGGTGCGCCTGATCGAAGGGGACCAGGCCGCGGCCCAAGCCACGGCCCAGGCCCTTTCGGCGCCGGACGCGCCGTCCGACACGGAAGTGACCGCCGCGCCCGCTTCCGGGCGTTGACGGCTGCGGTTTTGCGCTATATTAAAGGCCGTCGATTTTCTATGTGCCGCCTTAGCTCAGTTGGTAGAGCACAGCATTCGTAATGCTGGGGTCGTAAGTTCGAGTCTTACAGGCGGCACCACCCTTCCCCATTCGCATATATATTTGCGCCGCGCCGCGCCGATCCCTGTTGATCGGGCACAAAAAAAGCCGCTGTTGCGGCCTTTCGTGTGTATCGGATCAATGGCGCGCCCAGGAGGACTCGAACCCCCAACCTCCTGATCCGTAGTCAGACGCTCTATCCAATTGAGCTATGGGCGCATGCCTTGATCGGTATCCCGGCGGCGTCCGCGTGGGGTTGCCGCCAAGGCCGGGGAACCTACTGCAGGAGCGCGGCGAACGCAAGGCCTTCTGACAGGTTCTTGGGAACGGACTTTTGGAGCCCGAAAAACACAAAGAAAAACAAGCCTTGTCGGGCCTTTAGGCATTGTTTAATATCCCCCCAAAGTAAGAAAGGCTTCTTACAAAAACTCGGGAATAGTCAAAACGGTTTTGACCATGGGTCTTTTCTGCAACCAAAGGCAATCAAGCAAAATGATTTCATGGAAATATAAAGTGGCGGTCGTGGGGGCGACTTTGCTGCTGCCGGCATGCGCGTTTACCGAAGAGGCCCTGTGGCCCTCGTTGACGGGCGAAGATCCGGCGGGAGGAAATGCGCAACAAACTCAACAGCAGGCGGCGGCTCCTGGTACGGTCCAGGCGGTTCCAGGCGCGGCGCCGGTCGGCGCAGCAGCCGGAGTGCAACCGCCCCTTGGGACAACCAATTTTGCGCCACCGGGGGTAACGCCCGGCCAGGAAACCGGGACGTTCGTCGGCAAAAAAGCTGTGGAGTTACGCGGTGAGCTGAACAGGCTTCAGGCCTCGATCGGCCAACACAACGGCGTGCTTCAGCAATTGCGGGCGAAAATCGTTCAGGATTCGCAGCGTTATCACACGACGGTCGGCGCCATCAACGCGCGCCTTCAGGTGGGGACGACGCCGGGCAATCCGATCCTGGTTCAACAGTTCAACAGCTCGCAAGCCGATCTTGACCGGCTGGCGGCCGATATCGCCGAGATGAACGGTCTGGCCACCAACGTGGCCGGCAGTTCGACCATGTCGGCATACCTTTCCGAATCGGCCCGCGCGGCGTTCGGTATTTCGGGCGCGGTCGATGAAGATCACAGGCAACTGACCATCCTCGAGGACGAAGTCAATCGCACGGTGGTGTTGATTGACCGGTTGCTCAAGGAAGTGGCGGACGACGTTCGTCGCCAGACCAACTATGTGGCGACCGAGCGCTCGAACCTCAATCTGTTGTCGGCGGGCATCAAAAGCGGCGAGATTTACGGCGCAAGTCTGGTCAACCGGGCCATGGTTTCGGTTGCAGGCAAGGGCTCCGGGGTTGTCAGATCCGGCGCCCGGGCTGCCGATATTACCGGGCGCAGGCCGTTGGTCGTGATTCGCTTCGACAAGCCGAACGTGCCGTTCCAGCAGGCGGTCTACAATGCGGTCAGCCGGGTTCTCGAACGCAGGCCGGCGGCGACGTTTGATCTGGTTGCGGTCGCTCCCGCAGCAGGCGGCCCGGCGCGTGTGGCCGTCAACACCAACAAGTCGCGACGTTACGCTGAAAGCGTGCTTCGCTCGTTGGTGGAGATGGGGCTGCCACCCGGACGCGTGGCCATTGCCGGTACGACAAGCGGCGGGGCCAAGTCGAACGAGGTACATATTTATCTGCGCTGACAGGCGTGGTCTGAAAAAGCGATACCGGCGCCTAGCGGCGCCGGTTTTCGTTTCAAGGGTAGGCCAAGGATATGCGTGCATTGCCTCAAGGACCGAGCATTGCTATAGAACGCACCGGTGCAGTTGGTTGCCAAAATAAGAGCCAAAATTAGAGCCAAAATTAGAGATAGAAAAACGGATCACATGGCGAAATTCAGAGAAGACGTCGTCAATCATTCGGTTACCTGGGTTGAGGTTCATCGCGATACCAAGCAATTGGCCCGCATGCTGGTGGACCAAGGGCCGTGGAAGGGCATTATCGCGCTGACCCGCGGCGGTCTGGTTCCGGCTGCCATCGTCGCGCGCGAGCTGAACATCTTCGTCGTTGATACGCTGTGCATCTCCAGCTACGACGAACAGGTGATTGAAGATACGGTGGTTTTGAAAACGCCGCATCAGGCGGTCGAGGATAAGGGCGAGGGCTGGTTGCTTGTCGATGATTTGGTCGATACCGGCACCACGGCGCGCGAGGCGCGGCGCATTCTTCCCGACGCTCATTTCGCCACCATTTTCGCCAAGCCGAAGGGCCGCGAGTTTGTCGATACCGTTGTCAGTGAGGTCAGCCAGGACACGTGGATCTACTTCCCCTGGGATACCGAACCGCAATATGTAACGCCGATCGCAGATGGCCCGCGAAAGGCCCGTTGACCCCTCTGACCTGCCGAGCACCGACGCCGGACTTCCACGCCTGGGGCTGATCCTGCTGGCCGCGGTCACGCTGGCCTGGGGTGTTTCCTGGCCGGCCATGAAGATCGTTCTTTTCGAAATGTCCCCGTGGACGTTCCGCGTGATCTCGGTACCCGTCGCGGGCCTGATCATGATGGGCCTCGTCCGCCTTTCGGGGTTGTCCCTGGCTGTGCCGCGTAATAAATGGGCGGCCCTTATCATTGTTTCTTTCATCAATATCGGCGGCTGGCAGATGTTCAGCGCCCTGGGGCTGGCCCACCTTTCGTCGGGTCGCGCCGTTTTGGTCGCCTATACCATGCCGGTGTGGGCATCGCTTTTTAGCGCTCTCATTCTGGGCGAATCGTTGAAACTCCGCCTGGTCGGCGCGTTGGCCCTAGGCATGGCCGGTGTCGGTACCTTGATGTGGGGCGATCTCGAGGTGATCGGGGCCTCAAAGCTGGGCGTCACCTATATGCTGATCGCCGCTGTTTCCTGGGGGTTGGGGATCGTTCTCCTGAAAAAGGTCGACTGGGGGATGCCGACCCTGTCGCTGGCTGCGTGGCAACTGGTTGTCGCCTCGGTTCCCATCGTCGTCGCGGGCTGGATCGCGGGCGGGGTGGTCATTCCGCAACTTACGCCGCTGGGCCTGGGAATGCTCGTTTTCGTCATCCTTATTCCCATCTGTTTTTGCTCGTACGCGTTTTTCAAGATTGTCAGCCTGTTTCCCGCCAATATCTCGGCCATCGGCACGCTAATGATCCCCGTTTTGGGCGTGTTCAGCGGCGCCCTGATATTGGGCGAGGCCGTTGGCTGGCGTGAACTGGCGGCCATGATCATGATCGGTTCGGCGATGGTTTTGACGTTGATCACGCCACGGAGACGAAAGACGCCAGCCACTGAAGTGGCAAAAAAAGGACCGTGATTTAAGCCCCGGCCGCCCCCATATGGCGCTCATGATGCGTCGTCTTTTTATATTGGCCCTGATGCCGCTTCTTATGCCGACGCCGGGACTGGGTGCTGGGATCGAACGCTTAAGTCTCCCGCCCGGTTTCACAATCTCGGCCTTCGCGGACGTTCCGGGCGCGCGGTCACTGGCCGTGGCCGATGAGTTGGGCGTCGTTTTCGTCGGCACGCGGGGATCACGGGTTTATGCGGTGCAGTTCCGCCCGGGCGCGCCGCGCGCCGACAAGGTATCGGTCGTTCGCCGAAACCTGAAGGTCGCCAACGGCGTCGCCTGGAGAGACGGCCATCTTTTTGTTGCCGAGCAGCATCGCGTCGTCCGGTTTCGGGGAAACAACCTTCAAGCGCTAGCCCGCGCCCGGCCCCAGATTCTGGCGAAAGGGCTTCCCGACAAGCGTCACCACGGCTGGCGGTACGCCAAATTCGGCCCCGACGGCCATCTGTATGTGACCATTGGCGCGCCGTGCAACGTGTGCGAGGTAGACGGACTTGAAGGCACCATCATCCGCCTCCCCGCCAGTGGCGGAAAACCGGAAATTTTCGCTCGCGGCATTCGCAACTCCGTGGGGCTGGATTTCCACCCGAAATCGGGCGAAGTCTTTTTCACCGACAACGGGGCCGATCATATGGGCGACGATTCGCCCCCCGATGAATTCAACCACGCGCCGCGCGGCGGTCTTCATTTCGGTTATCCCTGGTTCGGCGGCGGAACAGACAGGACGCCTGCGTTTCGTGGATCATCACCGCCGGCGGATGCAAGGTTCCCGGTGGTATCGTTCGGCGCTCATGTGGCGGCGCTGGGGGTGCATTTTTATGGCGGGTCGATGTTTCCCGCCGATTTCGCGGGCGACGCCTTTGTTGCCCAGCACGGATCGTGGAACCGTTCCATCCCCGATGGTTATCGCGTGGTCCGGGTGCGCTTCGACAATGCCGGCAATGCGACCGGCTATGAGCCCTTCATCGAAGGCTGGCTGCGCGGCGGGAAGGCCTGGGGCCGCCCCGTGGATGTCGCCGAACTTGCCGATGGATCGCTTCTGGTCTCCGACGACGAATCGGGGACGATTTGGCGTATCACGCACTAACCTCCCTACCGCACCCCCCAGTTGCGAAAAAAAAGCCTAATCATTCAAAAGAAGGCTTGGCAACGGGGGGGCTCTTACATTAGAAACATCGCAATTAGATATCCCTAATATAATTATGGGAATCGAAAGCGTGGCCCGAAAATCCTGCGATCCGGTCTAGGCCGGGGAACAAGAGGAAGCGGACCCAACCAAAAAAAGACGGAGAAAACGAATGCTAAGAACGTCCTTGAAGTCGATCGGCCTTGTGGCCGTCGTAGCCACTTCGGCTGCCATGTTCCCCGGAAAGTCCGCCAACGCGACCAATGGGTTTCTCGGTATTTGCACCGGGGCAAAAAACTGCGGCATGGCCGGCGCCGGTGTCGCACTGCCGCAGGATGCGTCCAGCGGCCACATCAACCCGGCGCTGATGGGCCGGGTCAAAGATCAGGTTTTCGTATCCCCCGGTTGGTTCCATCCGGTCCGTTCGTTGGATCGGACCAAGGCTGTGGATCCATTTAATTACATCACCGAGGTTGATGAAAAAAGCATGATGGAAAACTTCCCGGAGGGTGCTGCGGGAATTAACTATCGCTTGAACGATGAAATGACGGCAGGCTTGTCGGTCGCCGGTAGCGGCGGCATGCACACCAAGTACGCGACGCCGCGCTCGTTGGCTGGCTCCGGCGCCGGTGAAACCTCGGTGCGCTACCGCCTTGGCCACGCCACGCCAAACCTGACCTGGAACCCCAACGATTGGTCCATTTACGGCGTCGGCCTGCAGATAGGCTGGTCGGACTTCAAAACAAATATGGGCACCAACAACAATTTCATCGAAACCAAAGGCGCCAACCAGACCGAAACGGCCTGGGGTCTGGGCTTGCGAATCGGCGGATTGTGGGACGTGAACGAAAAGGTGACCATCGGTGCCACGGCAGCAACACCGACCTGGTTCAGCCGCTTCGCCAAATACAACGACCTGCTTGAGGGCTCGCTCGATACCCCGGCCAACGGTGCCATCGGCGTGGTCTACAAAGTATCGCCGGATACGGACATTGCCCTTGACGCCAAGTACATCGCCTGGGGTGCGGTATTCCCCATGGCCAACACGCCGCGCAAGACCAGCGGCCCCGGCGGCGGTTTTGGCTGGGAAAGCAAGCCGGTGTTTACCGCCGGCGTCCAGCACCGGTTGAATGATACCGTTACCCTTCGTGCCGGTTATAACTACGGCGCCTCGCCAATTCCGGACGACAAAATTTTCGCTAACGCCCTGTTCCCGGCCATTACCGAGCATCATGTGGCTGCGGGCATGACCTATAACATCAACGAGAGCTGGGAAGTTTCGGCCAGCGGGTTCTACGCTTTTGAAGCCGAGCAGACCGACGATGGCTCCGGTGATCAGCACAGTGTCATTGGCGAAGGCGTGCGTGTCGATATGTGGCAGATAGGCGCACAGGTCGGCCTGAGCTACAACTTCTAAGCGGAATTTTCGCGGTTCCGCGAATAAAGGCGCGACGCTTCCTCCGGCGTTGCGCCTTTATGCTGTCTTACACCGCGATGTTGTCGATCAGTCGGGCTTTGCCCAGCGTTGCGGCGGCCAGAACGCGGGCGGGTTCGTCGGGCGCGGCCACCGGCTGCAGGGATTCTGAGTTGCGCACGGTGACGTAATCAACCTTGGCGAACCCGGCGGCCAGCAGCTTTTCACTTGCCTCGGCGGCGCCTGAAATCGGATCGGCCCCACCGCGGAACGCTTCGGCCAGTGAACCGATGGCCGCGTACAGAGCCGGTGCGGTGGCGCGTTCCTCGGCGCTCAGGTAAGCGTTGCGCGACGACATGGCCAGACCGTCGGCCTCGCGAATGGTCGGCGCGCCGCAAATGCGCACCGGTATATCCAGATCGATGGTCATGCGCTTGATTACCTGAAGCTGCTGGTAATCCTTCTCGCCGAAAAAAGCGGCATCGGGAAGCGCCTGAAGAAGCAGCTTGGTGACAATGGTGGCGACACCGGTAAAGAATCCGGCCCGGCTTTCGCCTTCCAGAATATCGCCGATGCCCGGTACGCTGACCTGCGTTGTCGCGCCGGGCGGGTACATCTCACGGACGGCAGGCGCGAACAGCAAATCGGTGCCCGCCGATTTCAGCTTGGCCATGTCTCCGGCTTCGTCACGCGGATAGGCGGCCAGATCCTCGTTGGGATTGAACTGCTTGGGATTGACGAAAAGCGTCGCACAGGTTCGCTTGGATTCGGCCACCGACATGCGCACCAGCGAAAGATGGCCTTCGTGCAGCGCGCCCATGGTGGGAACCAGACCGACCGACAGGCCGTCGGCCCGCCATGACGCCACGCGCGCGCGCAGATCGGCAACCGTTCGAACGATTTCGATGCCGTGACTTTCGGTCATGACTTCTTCTTGGCACCGAAGCAATGTTCCGGGCCGGGAAAGCGCCGGGCGCGAACGTCGTCGGCGTAAGCCTGGGCGGCCTTGCTTATCTCGTCGCCCAGTTGAGCGTAGCGTTTGACGAACTTCGGCTGGAAATCGGTAAACAGCCCGGTGATGTCCTCGGTCACCAGTATCTGTCCGTCGCACGCAGCGCCCGCGCCGATGCCGATGGTGGGAATGGCGATGGTTTCGGTTATTTCGCGGGCCACGGCCTCGATCGTTCCTTCGATAACCACGGCGAAGGCGCCCGCGTCGGCCACGGCGCGGGCGTCGGCCAGCATGGTCGCGGCCTCTTTTTCTTCGCGCCCGTGTGCCCGGTAACCGCCGTCGGCATGCACCGACTGGGGCGTCAATCCGATGTGACCCATGACCGGAATTCCGCGGGTCGTCAGGAAGGCGATGGTTTCGGCCATTTCGGCCCCGCCTTCCAGCTTGACGGCGCTGGCTCCGGTTTCGGACATGACGCGCGCACCGGCCCGGTAGGCGACCTCGGGCGATTCCTTGTACGAACCAAACGGCAGATCGACGACGACGAATGCTCGTTCGGCCCCGCGCATAACGGCCTTCCCGTGATCGATCATCATGTTCAGATCAACACCGAGCGTTGTTTTCATCCCGTAAAGGACCATTCCCACCGAATCGCCGACCAAAATGATATCGACGACCGGATCAAGAAATTTGGCCATCGGGGTTGAGTAAGCCGTCAGGCAAACCAAGGGCTCTGCGCCCTTGCGCGCCTGAATTTGCGGAATCGTTATCCCGCCTTTTGCAATCGTCGTGCTCAAATTACCCACTCCTGCGTACCGGGATTAGTATACCCCGCCGCGCATGACAAAAAAATTCTAACGAAAAAATCCGACCTCGCCGTTCGTGCGCCACAATTGCGTGCCACATTCACATACTCGCCAGTCCAGGCCTTTAGAATCGGCGGCGCACTATAGGCTCGGCAACGGCGTTGGGCAATCGGTTCGTCAACGATGTGGCGCGACAACCGATTCTCGGGCATTATTTTGGCCGCTTGGGGCGAGCAGCAAGAATCCAAAACTGGATTTCGAGGAAAGACAGGGGAAGACGATGATCCATTGGCCTTACGCGCGTTTGGTTCTGGTTTCGGCGGGTATTCTGTTGGTGGTCGCTGGCGGATGCGGCCCGGCCAAGAAAGACGGCGGCGCGCCCGTTGCGACAACGGCGCAGGACGCTGCGGCAAAAACCGTCGTTGCGCCAGAAGCCAAGCCCCAGCCCGAAGAGCCGGGCGGCGGCAAGGTCACGCAAATGGCGCGCGCCAAGAAACACATGGTGGCGGCTGCCAATCCCCTGGCCGCCGAGGCCGCTCGCCAAATCCTTCGCGACGGCGGCAGCGCCGTGGATGCCGCAATCGCCGCGCAGATGGTGCTCAACCTTGTCGAGCCGCAATCGTCGGGTATCGGCGGCGGCGGCTTCATGATGCATTTTGCCGCCGAATCGGGCGACATCGCCGCCTATGACGGTCGCGAAACGGCCCCTGCCGGGGCAACGCCAGGCATGTTCCTCAAATCGGACGGCAAGCCCAAAAAGTTCTACGATGCCGTCGTTGGCGGCCAGTCGGTGGGCGTGCCGGGGCTTCTGCGCATGTTGGAGACGGCCCACAAGGAACAAGGAAAACTGCCCTGGGCGAAACTGTTCGAACCGGCCATCCGCATGGCCGAGGGAGGGCTCAAGGTCTCCGAACGGCTGCATACCCTGATCGCCAAGGACAAATATCTGAAAACCTTCCCCGATACTGCCGCCTACTTCCACGATACCTCGGGCGAGGCGCTCCCCGTCGGCCACAAGCTGGTCAACAAACCCTTCGCCGCCACCCTTCGCGAAATCGCGGAAAAAGGCGCGGACGCCTTCTACTATGGACCCATTGCGGTCGACATCGCCAAAACCGTGCGCGAGGCGACGCGCAATCCGGGGTCCATGCAAAGGGTCGACGTTGCCGGATACGAGGCCGTAAAGCGCGATGCGGTGTGTCTGTTCTATCGTTTGTGGATGGTCTGCGGAATGCCGCCGCCGTCCTCGGGCGGGGTCAGCACCCTGCAAATGATCGGCCTGTTGCAGGGATACGATCTTTCCCAGCTTGAACCCGCCTCGACCGAAGCCGTTCATCTGATTGCGGAAGCGGGCCGTCTGGCGTTTGCCGATCGCAACACCTACATTGCCGATCCCGACTTCATACCCGTTCCCACCGATGGCATGCTCGATCCGAGCTATCTGGAACTGCGGGCGAAGGAGATTTCCAAAGACAAATCCATCGGCCCCG
The DNA here is from genome assembly GCA_018648445.1 of Rhodospirillales bacterium. Next base: position 28,835 of record JABGRG010000003.1, read on the forward strand.
CGTTCCCCGGAATGCCGGGTGTCGGCACCGCGTCACGTCTCGCCCCCGATACGTCCGTCGCCGGTCTATCCACCACCCACCTAAGTGTGATCGACGGGGCAGGCAATGCCGTGTCCATGACCACCAGCATCGAGAGCGCGTTTGGCTCGCGCCTGATGGTGCGTGGGTTCCTGCTGAACAACCAGTTGACCGACTTTTCGTTTGCACCCGAAAAAGACGGCGTGCCGGTGGCCAATGCCGTTGCGCCGCGCAAGCGCCCGCGCAGCTCCATGGCGCCCACACTGGTCTTCGGCGGTGACGGCAAGGTGGTCATGGCCGTGGGCTCGCCGGGCGGTTCGCGCATCATCGGATACGTGGCCAAAACGCTGATTGCCGCACTCGACTGGAACATGGACATCCAGCAAGCCATCGACCTGCCCCATTTCGTCAACCGCAACGGCAAAACCGATCTTGAGAAAGGAACCGCCGTCGAAGCCCTGGCCCCCGCGCTGACAGCCCTGGGCCACGAGGTCAACATCCGCGATCTGACCAGCGGCCTGCACGGAATTAAGGTGGTTGACGGCGAACTCACCGGCGGCGCCGACCCCCGCCGCGAAGGGGTCGCGCTGGGGGACTAGGCGGGTTTCATTCAGTTCGCGACGTTTAGCGACCAGTCGTAGGCGTAGCCGTCGATTTGTTTGACCCCGGCCAGCGCGCTTTCGAGCGCGCCTTCGGCGAAGCGCTTGATGTGGGCGATCACGGTTTCATCGGTGCCGCCGAAGTCGGCCTTGTACCAATCAAAGATGGCTGAAACGGTCAACCGCCCGTCTTTCACGTGCGCGCCACGGGGATGGTTGATAAATGCGCGTGCCGCGCCCGTCAGCATCTTGTCGGCCGTTCGCCTGGTAAACGCCGTCGTCGCCAGATTGGGGCAACCGGTTGCCGCACAATTCAGGGCGTAATGGATGCGCGGGTCCATCCAGATGGGCCGCAAAATCCGGTGTTCTATATCGTCCAGACTGATGTCTTCGTTTTCCACGCGGGCCAGCTTCTTTCCCCACGGGCCGTCGGCGAGCAGGCCTGGCGAGACGTCGATGTCGCGGATGGAGGCGACGGGGAAGTGATCCAGGACGGTGCGGACGGTAAGGGCGTTGTACAGGTTGATCCAGTACGCCAGTTGGTCGGCGCGGCTGAGCTGCGATACCGGCACGCTTTCAAGGCGCTCGACATAAGATTGCAGGTTCGCCCGGTCTTCGGCGCTTACGACGCCGTAGGCGACACGATTGATGCCGTCCTTGTCTTCCACGACATAGGCTTGAAGAAAATCGTCCCACGCCGCGTGATCGACGAGGCGGGCCGACGCGGGATCGTTCGTCACCCAGCGGCTCCACAACTCGGCTTTGGGCGCGGCCACGGCCGAGGCCGACGGCGCCAATACCAACAAGACCAAAAAAAAGCGCGCAAGAAGGCGCATAAACATCTCCAAGCCAATATTTCCAAAGCGAAAATAGCGGTAAGGAAAAAGAAACGCCAGCGCGATTATCCGTATGCGACGATAAACAACCGTCTAAAGGGAAACAGTGTTTTACCATCCGCTTGTGGCGGATAGGCGGCAAGGATACGCGCCGAGTATTCTTCCAGGAAGCCAGCGCGTTCGTTCTCGTCTAGTTTTTCCAGAATGGGCCGCAGGGCCGTTCCCCGGGTGAATTCGACGACCGGGTTCTCACCTTCCAATACTTGGTGGTAGATGGTTTCCCAGATGGAAAGCCGCCCGGCGACGGGAGCAAGGATTGAATAGTAGGTTTCGGGTGCGGCCACAGGGGCCGCCTCGCGTTCGGCGGGAAATTTGGTGGCCCACGGACCGGCGCAAATAGCATCGAACATGCAGGTATGCGAGGGCGCCGCGTGGTTGCGCGGCATTTGCACGGCCAGCACGCCGCCGGGGCTTAGCATGTCCATCAGCCGCGGAAACAGGGTTTCATGATCGCCAAGCCATTGCAGGGCGGCGTTGGAATACAAGAGATCGGCCGGTTCCGGCGATTTCCAGGAATTAAGGTTGGCCCTGACCCATTCGATATTGGCCCATTCGATATCATCGTCCCCGCCATCGCGGGCCTTGGCCAGCATGTCGGCCGACGAGTCGAGCCCCGTTATGCGTGCTTGCGGCCAGCGCGCCGCCACAAGGCGGGTGGGGTTGCCCGCGCCGCATCCCAGATCGAAAATCCGGTCCGGTGCTTGCAGCGCAATGCCTGCCAATAGATCCTGTGCCGGGCGCTGACGCTCGGCGCGGAATTTCAGATATTGTGTGCTATCCCATGACGGCATTGTAAGGGTTGCTTCCCCTGGTCAGTGCGCCTGCCCGCCCGCCAACTCCGCCAATTCGCCGGGCGTCATTCCGGCCCGAAAGGCAATGGCGCGCATTGTTTCCCCGTCTTCGAACGGCACGTTGGCCGCGGCAAGTTTGGCCTTCACTGCTTGGTAGTCCAAACGAAAGCGTTTGGCAACGTCGAGCACGGTCATACGGCCGTATCCGCCACCACCTCCTCCTCCTTCGCCCCTCGCCGCGCCGGATTGCGTTTTTGCGGCTGATTGGGCGAGGGCGGCGTCGATTGCATCGGCCACGTTTTGCAGGGCTTCGGCGTGTTGGTCCCCGCCGCTACCGCCACTACCACGCTGGGCGGGGGTGGGGCCGGCCCAATACTCGTTTTTGACCCAATCTCTAAATTCGATGACGTAGTCGACGGGCGGCAACATCCCGATCGACCCGATCACCAGAAAAGCGGTGATGGCGATCGCGCTCAAGGCTTCCCAGCGCCGGTTAAAACCCTTGGCCGCTTTCGAAATCAGATAGTGTTTGAGCGGTTTCCAGTTGAAGTAAAGGTGCACGAAACCGGCCAGAATGAACATCACGCCGGTGACGATATGCACGTTTCCCCATTCTTCCTTGCCAAGCGACCAAAGGGTCCAACCGGTCCATTTGGCGATGCGGCCCACGGGCGTCACGTAAAGGACGACGCCCGTGATGGTGGCCGCAACAAAGCCGGTGGTCATGAGGAAGGCAATCAGGCTACGAAAATAAAACTTGCGGGATTTCATGACCTAACCTCGTTCTTGAACTTTGCCCCGGTTAGCTCTTGACCAGAACCAATTTGAGAATATCGACGGGCGTGACCTTTAGCTTGTTGGCAAGGTCCTTCATGGTTTCCGTGCCGGTGGCTTCAACACCCGCCTTGGCCAGGCGCTTCTTGGCCTTGTCCATGGGGAAACCGATCTTTTCGCAGAATTCGGCCAGGGTCTTTTTGCCGACGCCCGTTCCGTTGAAACGTTCTTCAACCAGTTCGGCGGTGTAGGCGGACGCCGAAATGGCCTCGGGCTGCTTCTCGAACTTCTTGATGCGCATGTAGACATCCATGGCGCTCATGCCGTTCAGCTTGGCGATTTCCCCCAGGCTTTGGCGCGGCCCTTCGAATTTGAAACCCTGCGAACGCAACTCGGCGACCGCTTTTTTCAGATCCATGTTCATTTTCTTGGAAAGGCGGCGAGCGCCACTTCCTCGGCGTGACCGAACGGCGGCTGATAATCGTCGCTCACCACCCAGGCGTCCTTGGCCCAGGCGTTAAAGTCGAAAAGGTAAGAGAACGGCGGGGCCTTGGTCACGGCGCCGGTAATCAGCACGCCGGCGAGAACAAGCGCGAAGATCACTTCCTTGCGGGGCTTTTTGAGGTTGAGCCGCCCCTTCTCGCGCTTGGCGAGGAAGGCTTTGAAGGTCGGCCAGTTGTAGGGATAAAGGTGAACGATCCCGGCAATAATGAACAGCACGGAGAACACGATATGGATGTTGGCCCAGTCGTCCTTGAGCAGCCCCAGCAGTTCCCAGTCAACCCAGTTGGCGATACGCCCCTGCGGCGTAATGAAAATAACGATGCCGGTAACGATGCAGGCCAGGAATGACGCCGCGACGAAAAACGTCATCAGCGAGCGTACATTCAGTTTTTTCTTATCCATAATATCTCTCCGCGTGAGAGGGGCGCGGCCCAATCAAAGCAGCCGTAAAGTCCCCCGGGTGTTTGTTGGGGCCTTTAAAACACGCGTGTATTTCAGGATGATGTCGATGAGCGGCAGTTTTTGTAACCGAATGTTTCAGACGTCCGGGCCGGTTACGAAGCGTTACCAAAGGTTGGAAGCTCGATGCGGAAAATAACGCCGGTTTCGTCGGATTTGGCCAGAACGATATCGCCGTCATGGGCGCGAACGACATCGCGCACGATCACCAGACCAAGGCCCGTACCGCTTCTGCCCGCCGATCCGCTAAAGGGCTGAAACAGGTTCTCCATCGCTTGTGGCGGAAATCCGGGACCATTGTCGGAAATGTCGATGAATATCCGTTCGCCCTCGAGCCGGGCGTCCAGGGTAAAAACGCTGGCTCCGGCCTGGGCCGAATTCCGCGCCAGATTTTCGATGACCCGGATAAGCTGATTGTTGTCGGCCTCGATCTCGATTTCCGGATCGATGCGGTTTTGCCATTGCAATTCACAGACGGCCAGATGTTTGGGGTCGCCCTCGCAAAAAGTCTTCAGCATATCTTCAACTTCAAGCGCTAGGGCATGAAGATTGACCAGCGAAAGCCGCACCTTGGGAGTGCCGTCGCCGACGAAATTCAGGGTTTGACTGCACAGATGCACCGCGCGGTCGATAGCACCGAAAAGGCGTGGCGCCACCTTCTGAACCTCGGGATCGGAAATTTGGGCAAGTTTGTCGGAAACCAGCATGGCGGTGGCCAGACTGTTGCGCAGGTCGTGGTTGATCTTGGCCACCGCCGCGCCCAGGGTCGCCAGTCTGGATTTCTGGTGAAGGGCGGCGCGAATATCGCGCTGCATGCCGGCCAGTTGTCGTTCCGCCTCGCCGATTTCGTCCAGCCGCGCGCCGGGAACGATAATTCGCGCCTCGTCCTCGGGGTCTTCTTGGAACGAGCCCATGCTGTGCATGACCCTTCGCATGGGACCCACAAGAAGCCACTGCAGGCTGAGGAATACCGCACACCCTGTAATCAGCGAGATAACCACCGAGAGCTGCAGGATGCGGGTTGAATAGTCGTACATGGCCATGCGCATGGGCGTTTCGTCGATGACCACCTCGACCGTGACGCCTGAGTCCTTGGGCGAACGCGCAACGACCCGCAGGACGCGGTTGTCTTCCTGAAACAAGGTGTCGAAGGCGGCGGGAAGCCAGTCGGTGGCCGAAGCGTCGCGCAAATCCAGGGTCCGGTCCACCTTGGGCGGCATGTCCTTGCTCAGGGCCAGCATGCGCCGTTCGGCCCGGTTCAGGACAATGGCGTAGGCTCCGGCGTGAAACAAAAGCTCGTTTTCCAGATCCTCGCTGACCATGGCGTCGGCCGTGGCTTCCAAGGCCAGTCCCGCCAGATGCGATTCGGCAATGATGTTTTCCAGATAGACCTTGCGGAAACGCGAGATCGAGGGCGCATAGATAAGGAATTCGGCAATCATCACGAAGACGGCCGTCAGCAGCAGCAAGCGCGCCGAAAGGCTGACACCCTTGGATGATTGCTCAGGTTGACGCTGCGTCATGAGAAAAATCTAGCCGAATCGGGCCAGAAAGCGAACCAGCTTTTTTGTGCGCTCGCCAAACAGCGACGGCGTGAAAAAACTTCCCGCCGCCCGTTTGCTGACCTCGCTCAGTGTCGGGTAGGGCGCGATCATTCCGGCCACGGCGCCCACCTTCAGCTTGCGGCTGATTGCCAGAACCCAGGTTTGTATGATCTCGCCAGCCGCCGGGCCGACGATGCTCGCGCCCAAAATGTGGCCGCGCCGGGTGGCGATGACCTTGAGCAGACCGTCGGTTCGTCCTTCCGCCTGGGCGCGGTCGTTTTCGGCGAAGGGATGACGCAGGATGCGAAGATCGCCATCGTTCAGGCGCTTGCGGGCGTCGGCCTCGGTCAGGCCGACGTGGGCAAGCTCGGGGTCCGTATAGGTCACCCACGGAACGGCGTCGTAATTGACCTTGGCGGGAAGGCGAAAAAGCGCATTTCTAATCACGATGCCAGCGTGATAGCCGGCCATATGCGTGAACTGATATCCGCCGGTTACATCGCCGATGGCGAAAGCGCGTTTATTGCTGGTGCGCAGACGCGCATCGACGTCGATTCCCCTGGGCGAGTATTTGATGCCCGCGGATTCCAGATCGAGGCCGTCCACATTGGCCCGGCGGCCCGCCGCCACCAGAAGGTGCGAGCCGTCCACATGTGTCGAGTCGCCGAAGTGGACGCGCACGCCCGCATCGGAATTCCCGACGCGCGCGATCTGAATGCCTTCGCGGATGTCTATGCCGTCGGCCTTTAGGTGATCGCGCAGGATCGCCACCAGTTCGGGATCGTCCTTGGGCATGATGGCGAACATTTCCAGGACCGTGACCGCGCAGCCCAGATGCCGGTGCGCCTGCGCCATCTCGATGCCGATGGGGCCGCCGCCGATGATGATCAGGTGTTCGGGCAACGCGCCGCCACCATCGAAGATGGTTTCGTTGGTGAAATGGGGCGTTTCATCAAGCCCCGGGATCGGCGGCGTTGCAGGCGAGGAACCGGTGGCGATAACGAATCGCCGCGCCGCTACCCGTTTTCCGCCCGCCATAACTTCGGCAGGTCCGGTGAAACGGGCGGCGTCTTGAATGACCTGGACGCCCAATCCTTCGAAGCGTTCGACCGAATCCATGGGTGCGATCGCTTCAATAACGCCGCGGACATGCTCATAGACCCGCGCAGCGTCGATTTCAGGATCGCCGCCGTCGATGCCGAATCGCCCAGAGCTGCGCACGGCTTGCGCCGCGTGGCCGGCGGCCAAAAGCGCCTTGGAGGGGACACAGCCATAGTTCAGGCAGTCGCCGCCCATTTTTCCTTTTTCGATGAGGACCGTGGATGCGCCCATTTGCGACGCCCCGGCGGCCACGCTCAGACCTCCGGAACCGGCCCCGATGACGCATAGATCGGCCTTGACCAAATCAGGCATGCGTTTCTCCCACCAACCGTTCAGGCCGCTCAGGCCGGGCGGCTTCGTATCTTCTTGTAAACGACCGGGACAAGGGCAAGCAACGCCAAGCCGATCAGGCCGGCGATGATTTCCGGGGTAAGAACGCCCATAGGCGAGAATTCTTCGTTGGAATCCAGAATGCTGCCCAGCCCCGCGCCAAATGCGGCATACACCGCGGTTCCCGGAATGATCCCGAAAAAGGTGCCGATAACATAGGAGCGCACGCCCACGCCCAGAAAGGCCGGGGCCAGATTGACCAGCCAGAAGGGAAAGAGCGGTACGAGTCGCAAAACGAGCATGTAACTCAATTCATTTTCGCGGAAACCGGCTTCCATTTTCTTGATGCCCGGCCCGGCGCGATCGCGCAGATAGTCGCCCAGCGCCAGTTTCGCCACCAGGAACAAAATGGTTGCGCCCAGGGTTGCTCCGACCATCACATAGGCGAGGCCGAACACCGTGCCGAAGGCAAAGCCGCCGATCACGGTCATCAACGTCCCCGAGGGCGGAATGAACACCACCGTTGCGGCATAGGCGGCGATAAACGATACGGCGGCCAACACGGTATTTGCGGCAACCCAGGTCATAAAATCGCTTCGGTTCGCCCGTAATTCCTCGAAACTCAGAATTTCATGAAATCCGAAACCGAAAAACGCAGCCGCGCCTCCGGCGAGTGCCACCAGCGGCAAAATGCGCCATGAAAAAAGCCGTCGCCGGTTCGCGTCAGATTTGACTTCCGGCAAGACTTCCATGCATGGGCTCCCTTGGCAGATCGATGTTTTTCCCCGGAAATCCGGGCGTTTCCCCTTTAAGATATTAGCCGGTCCTGTTTTTCCAGCCAGTAAACTGTGCGTGACCGTTGAAAATAAACCGAAACAATGTACCACAAAGGTCATCGCCGCCGTTGACTTCGGTCGGGCAAATACGTATACAGCGGGCCGGTTTTTGATCGGAGAAGTTCCGTGAAGCGTACATTTCAACCAAGTAATCTCGTTCGTAAACGTCGGCACGGTTTTCGTTCCCGCATGTCCACCGTCGGTGGCCGTCGGGTTATCGCGAATCGGCGATCCAAGGGACGCAAGCGTCTCTCGGCTTGATGCCGTCATGTCTCCCGCTGTTCTCCGCCTGAAGCGGCGTCCGGAATTTCTCCGGGTCGCGGCAACGCGGCGACGGTGGGTTGCGCCGGGGCTGATTGTTCAGGCCCGGTGGCGGCGCACCGACGAGAAGATCGGGTTCGACGGTCCGTTTGTTCGGGTCGGATTTACTGTAAGCCGAAAGGTGGGAAACGCCGTTGCGCGCAATCGCGCGCGCCGTCGTTTGAAAGCCGCGGCGGAACAGGTGATTCCGACACGTGCACGGGCTGGATGCGACCTCGTGGTGATCGGTCGTGCCGCGACGTTGGCGCGGCCTTTTGGCGCGCTTATCGCCGATCTTGAGACGGCGTTAAAGCGGCTGGACGCCTATGAGCCGGAACCGGCACCCCGGTAACCGGCCATTTGGCGTTTCATTTGCCATTTGGCGTTTCATTTGTTTGTAAAGACGGTCAGGAAAGTAATTGTCATGAATCCGGGACGAAAGCTGGTTTGGGGGTTGGTACGCGGCTACCAGCTCTTTATTTCGCCGGTTCTTCCCGGAAGCTGCCGATATATGCCTTCGTGTTCGGCCTACGCCGCCGAAGCCGTGCAAACCCATGGCGCGATTCGCGGCGGCTGGCTGGCTCTCAAACGCATGGCCCGTTGTCATCCCTGGGGCGGCTGGGGTTACGACCCCGTTCCCGGCCCGGACGCCTCGCAAAATCACGACCACGATCACCAACGCTGTACACACACCTAAATCAAGCGCAACGACGCGCAGAAGAAAAATACCGGAGGAGAAACGGAACTAATGGTCGATAACCGCAATATGATCCTGGCGATCGTTCTTTCCGTGGTCATCCTTCTGGGGTTCAATTACTGGACCGCCCAAAACGCGCCTCCGCCCGAGGTGGCGCAACAGACCACCGAGCAGGCCCCAGGGCAAGGCACGGGACAGGGCACGCCCAGCTTGCCAAGCGCACCGGGAGAAGGCGTTGCGGCACCGGGTGGTGGAGCCGTTTCCGCGCCGGGTGGCGGGGTTCCCAGCGCGGGGGCCGAAAAAGTGAAGCAAGGCCCGTCTCGCGACGAAGTCATTGCCCGGACCAAACGCCTGCAGATCAATTCGCCGCGCCTTATCGGCTCAATTTCGCTGACCGGCGCGCGAATCGACGATTTGACCCTGGCGACCTACCGCGAAACCCTGGACCCCGAAAGCGATCAGATCGTTTTCCTGCAGCCGCGCGGCTTGCCGCAATCCTATTTCGCCGAATTCGGCTGGGTTCCAGACGGCGAGGCCGCGGTTCCCAACGGCGAGACGGTTTGGTCCGCCGACAGCACCGTTCTCGAGCCCGGCGTTCCGGTCAACCTGACCTGGGACAACGGACAGGGCCTTACTTTCGTGCGTACCTATACGCTCGACGAGGACTTCATGTTCACGGTCAACCAGCGCGTCGAGAACAATAGCGCCAAGCCTGTGACCCTTTATCCCTTCGGTCTGGTGTCGCGTTGGCAGACGCCGGAAACGACCCGCTTCTTCATTCTTCATGAAGGCCTGCTTGGCGTTTTCGACGAAACCCTCGAAGAGATTGACTACGACGATCTTCAGGAATCCGGCAAGGTGGAGAAAGAGTCCACCGGCGGCTGGATCGGCATCACCGACAAATACTGGCTGGCGGCGCTGGTTCCCGATCAGAAGTCGCAGTTGAAGTCGCGCTTCACCCATCACCGCGAGGGCGACAGCGACCGCTATCAGGTCGACTATCTGGGCGCGGCGCTGACCATCGCGCCGGGAGAGCAGGCGTCTACGGAAAACCATCTGTTTGCGGGCGCCAAGGAAGTAAATGTACTGGATGCCTATGAGGAAAAACTTGGCATCACGCGCTTCGATCTGGCCATTGATTTCGGCTGGTTCTATTTCCTGACCAAGCCCATCTTCTATCTGCTGATCTACATCAACGATTATGTCGGCAATTTCGGCGTTGCCATCCTGCTGTTAACGGTGGTCATCAAGATCCTGTTCTTCCCGCTTGCCAACAAATCCTACAGGGCCATGAGCAAGATGAAGCTGCTGCAGCCCGAAATGACCAAGCTGCGCGAGCGCTTCGGCGACGACCGGCAACGCATGAACCAGGAAATGATGGCGCTGTATAAGCGCGAGAAGGCCAATCCGGCATCGGGCTGTCTGCCCATGTTTATCCAGATTCCGGTCTTTTTCTCGCTGTACAAGGTGCTGTTCGTCACCATCGAAATGCGTCAGGCGCCGTTCTTCGGCTGGATCCATGACCTTTCGGTTCCCGATCCGACCAGCATTTTCAACCTGTTCGGCCTGATTCCGTGGGATCCGCTGACGATTATTCCGGCTTCCATCAGCATCGGCGTGTGGCCGCTGATCATGGGCATTTCCATGTTCCTGCAGCAGAAACTGAACCCGCAGCCGGCCGATCCGGTGCAGGCCAAGGTGTTCATGTTCCTGCCGCTCATCTTCACCTTCCTGCTGGCCCAGTTCCCGGCCGGGCTGGTGATCTACTGGGCGTGGAACAACACGCTGTCCATCGGGCAGCAATGGGTGATCATGAAAAAGGCGGGTGTGCGCTAGTGACGGGTCCAGAGACGGCATCCAGCGCCGAAGAGACCGAAGCCGAAGCTCTTGAGCAAGGCCGACGACTGTTCGCAGCCGAGTGCCGTTTCCTTCTGGGCGTGGCGCGTCTTGATCAGGTTCCGGGTGACGATCTTCCCGAAATTGCTTTCGCGGGCCGCTCGAACGTCGGCAAGTCGAGCCTGATCAACGCGCTGACCGGCCATAAGGCTCTGGCCCGGACCTCCCACGCGCCGGGCCGCACGCAAGAACTTAACTTTTTTGTTTTGGGAAATCGCCTGATGATGGCCGATCTTCCGGGTTACGGATACGCCAAGGCCCCCAAAGAAAAGGTCGCCGGATGGACGCGACTGGCCGAATCCTATCTCAAGGGGCGCTCCGTCCTTCGCCGCGCCTGCCTGCTGATCGATTCGCGCCACGGCATCAAGGATGTCGATCTGAAAATCTTGAAGGAATTGGACGCGGCGGCGGTTTCCTACCAGATCGTGCTGACCAAATGCGACAAGATAACGAAATCCCAGTTAAGCGCGCTGCTTGAAAAAACCCACGCCGAGGCCGCCAAGCACACGGCGGCGCACCCCGATATTATCGCCACCAGTTCCCGCAAGGGCATCGGCATCGCCGAACTGCGGGCTGCTTTGGCGGCTCTGGCGGCTCCCGCCGATATCATGTAGGCTTAATTTTATGAGCAAAAAAACGGAAGTTTCCAGGGAAGACTGTCTGGCCCAGGCCAAAACCCAGGCCAAAACGTTGTCGGAGGCGCTGCCCTATATGCGCCGCCACGCGGGCGAAACCCTTGTCATCAAGTATGGCGGTCACGCCATGGGTGACGCGGACCTGGCGGCTTTGTTCGCACGCGATGTGGTGCTGCTGAAACAGGTTGGCATTAACCCAATCGTCGTGCACGGCGGCGGCCCCCAGATCGGCGCCATGCTCGAACGCCTCAAGATTCAAAGCGAATTTATCGAGGGTTTGCGGGTCACCGACAAGGCGACCGTGGACGTTGTCGAAATGGTCCTGTCGGGGTCGATCAACAAGCAAATCGTTTCCGCCATCAATGCCGCCGGCGGAACGGCCGTGGGCCTGTCGGGCAAGGACGGCAATCTGGTGCGGGCCGAAAAAGCACGCCGGACCCTGCGTGACCCGGATTCCAACATCGAACGCATTCTCGATCTCGGGCTGGTTGGTGAACCCAGCGAGATTACGCCGGATATTCTGGATACCTTCCGCGAATCCGACATCATTCCCGTGATCGCCCCCATCGGCATCGGCCCCAGCGGTGAAACGCTGAACATCAATGCCGATACCGTGGCCGGCGCCATTGCCGGAGCCATGGGCGCAGCGCGCCTGATGATGCTGACCGACGTGGCGGGAGTTCTCGATAAAGACGGAGAATTGATCCCCGAACTGACGGTGGATCAGGCGAAGAAGCTGATCGCCGGCGAAACCATCAGCGGCGGCATGATTCCCAAGATCAAAACCTGCATCTCGGCGGTGGAGGAAGGGGTCGAGGGCGCGGTCGTTGTCGACGGTCGTGCGCCCCATGCGATTCTGCTGGAAATCTTCACCGAATCAGGCGCCGGCACCCTGATTTTGCCGTAGCTACACCTGCATTGCCAACTGGTGGAAAAACTCCAGCTGCCAGTCCATTTCTTCCCTGGTCATGGGGTATTTGCCCGGCTTTGTCGACGTTATGATTTCGGCGGGAGAAACCCGGCAAAGACTGATCTGCAATTGGGTCAGCGCGCTTTCCGGAATTTTGGCCTTTGAGGCCAGCGAAACGATGCCCTTGGCGTTTTGCATGGCGACGATGCATCCGGCGACTCCGTGAGAAACGTCGGCTCTGACCGCCAGGGCGGCGGTCACGAAACTTTCTTCGCCGTGGGCCAGGGCTTCCATGATCACATCGGGGTCCAGCAGGCCGTCCTTGTGCAGGGTCTTGGCCGCATCCATTTCCGATTTGGCTTCGTGCAAAACCCTTTTCCACACGGGAAGATCGGCATCCGCACCTTTCGCCGGTTTGCTTGTCGCCGTTTTTCTCGCTGAGCGGCGATCGCGCAGGCGTTTGTCAACTTCCTTGCGTAGCGCAGCAATCGTTTTGGCGGAAAGATCCTCTCGTTCCATCAGGGTTCGTAGCAGGTTGTCGGCGACGAACCGGGCGATCCGCATGGCGGCATTCCGGGGAAGTTTGGGCCGGTGCACCAACGGGGCGTGCCAGCTTTCGATGGGCGGCGCGTGCTCGATGATCCAGTCCAGCGTGTCTTCGCGGATTTGGGCGAAGGGGTTCGTCAACAAAACGCCGACGGCCTCGACATTCCCCGTTCTTGCCACGGCGTCGGCCACTCTGTTGCCCAAAAGGGCGCGCTTGGCGATCGCCGAAAGGGTCTTCGTGTCCTGGGTTTCCGACAGAATTTCGAGCAAGTCGCCATCGGAAAGGACCGGTGAGTTTTCGAGAATGGGTCCCGAAACCACGATTTCGGAATCACGGGCCAACTGGTTGACAAATTCAGGCGGCACATGGGCGACATGGCGTAGCGCTTCGGCGACGATCTGCCGGACCACCGTCACTTGATCGCGGGTCAGGATGGCCAGGGCTTCATAGGCCAGATGTCCGAGCTTCTTCGCCTCATCGGGGGTCAGTTCGGGGATGATGCCGCCGATTTTCTCGGCCAGTCGCGAACGAACCGACTCGTCCGGATCCTTTGCCAAATCCAGATCGGCGCGGCGCGGGGTGGAAAGGTTTGCGGCAATTTCCCGGCGCACGTCCGGCGACATGTCATCGGCGAGAAAATACAGAATTTCCGGCATGATGTCGGTACGCGTGGCCAGGTTCCGCCGAACTTCCGGATCCCTATCGACTGCCATGCGCTTGGCATCTTCATATGAAAGCCGGTATTGCTCGGACAAATCCCAACTGACCGGCGATTGGCGCGCCGGTCATCCCTTGTTACGCATTATGTCCACCGTCGGGTGGAATGCCCGACAATAGACGTTATTTTTCAGAAGATGTTATTTTTCAGCCGGGGGAAGGGCTATCTCAAAGCCCCCCTTGCCGTCTCGCTTTACCGAATACATGGCGACATCAGCCCGTGCGAGTAATTCGTCAAGGCTTTCCGAGAGTTTTGGGTCATAGATGGCGATACCGGTGGAAAGCCCCAGAGATGTTTCCAGCCCTTCCGAGTATTGCGCCAACTTGGCACTTGCGGCAATCAGGTCCGCCGCACGATTGCGCGCCAAATCGGTGGATATTCCGTCCAGCCACATGACGAATTCGTCGCCGCCTATGCGAGCGATCAAATCACCCGGTCGGGAATGCTCAAGCAGCAAATCGCGGGCGGCGATCAGGGCCTCGTCGCCCCGATTGTGTCCGAATTCATCGTTGACCTGCTTGAAATTGTCGAGGTCCACGTAAAAAAGCGCCGCTTTTCCCGTACCCCTTGCAAGTCGTTGCAGTCGACGCGGCATTTCATCTTCGTAAAAGGCGCGGCGGTTGAGCAACCCGGTTAGAGCGTCGGTTCGCGAAAGACGAACGATTCTTTCGTGGTTGTTAATCTGTTCAATGGCGATGCCAAGTTGGTCGGCCACATCGGTTATCAGCAGGCGCTCGTCCTCGGCCCATTCGCCGAGGGATTTCGCTTTCCAAATGCATACGCCGCCATTAATCGTCGTTCGATAATTGGTGGTCGCGCCAAGCGCCCGCCACGGCCCGATTTCACGTTCAAAGACACCATCCGTTTGTTCGATCTTTTCCAATTCCGTTTCGAACAGACAGTTTTCCCCAATATCGGCGAACTCGGCCGCGACCTGGAATTTTCCCGAGGATGTGGCGCGAAAAACGCGGCAACCCGCAGCTGCCAGCGCCCGGGAAGCGGCGGCGGCGGCGGCGGTCAGCATGTTTTGCGGCTCAACCTCGTTTCGGATGGCGCGAATGATGTAGTGCAGGATTTGTTCGCGGTGGCGGGCGCGCATTAGCGCGGCCTCGCGCTCGCGCTCGCGGGTGATGTCGCGACAAACGCCGCGGGCCCCCAGCCAAAGGCCGACATCGTCGAATAAGGGTCGCGAGGAAACCGCCACGCAGGCCAGCGAATTGTCCGGACGGCGCATCCACAGTTCAACATCGTCAACCGGCTGGTCGCTGATAAACGGCAGGGGGCGATAGGCTGCGGCGTCGATCACCAGATCGTGCGGATGCCGACCGATAATTTCTTCGGTGGCATAGCCCAAGGCATTTTTGGCCGACACGAAGACGAACTCGCCTTCCGGTCCGACTTCCCATGCGAAATCGCTCGAAATATCCACCAAATCGCGATACCGCTGCCGCGATTCAATTAAAGCCGGTCGTAGATTCTGTTCAAGCGTGACGTCGCGAACCAAAACCAGGAAGGAATCGGATCCGACCGACGGGATGACGGTGACTTCGAGTTGCAGCTTGTTGTCGCCAAGCGTCAGTTCAACGGATTGGGCGACGATGACCTTGGTCACTGCGGCAGCTTTGACCATGCCGACAACGTCGGTTGATCGCTCGCGCATCAACATCGGCGCCATTTCGACGCCACGTTCATTGACCGCCAAAATCGAAGAATCACGCGCGACCAGAAATGCAGGGCCGGGATAGCCCTCCAGCAGATGCGTATTGTCCGGAGCGGAATCCGGAGTTCGGGTCGTTTTGGCTTTGCTCATCGGCGCCTTCGGAAGACATCTCCCATGGGAAGTGGGTCGAAGTCCTTAATGTTTCGAGAGGGTTGTCCAAAAAGGTAACCCTGTACGTAATTGACTCCACAGTCCCTGACGAAATTCAGCCCTTCTTCCTTATCGATCATTTCGGCGACGGTCTCGA
Organism: Rhodospirillales bacterium; assembly: GCA_018648445.1. The sequence goes on from JABGRG010000003.1 coordinate 44,357, forward strand.
CGGAAAGGCTTCGGCACAGGGCCGTCAAGGCGGTAAGAAAGGCCCGGCCCTTGGGCCCGGTCTGGGCGTTGCGTATGGCGCTGCCGTCCAGTTTGACCACATCCACCTCAAGAGCGCTCATATACTGGAAACTGGCCGAACCGGCGCCGAAGTCGTCAAGGCAGACGTGATGTCCCTTTTTGCGCAGGCCCTGAATGAAACTGTTGGCCGTATCGAGATCCGCCATACGAGACGATTCCGTTATTTCGAACAGCATCTTGTCTTCGACCCACGCGTTATCACGCAGCAATTTATGCAGCGACGAAACGTAAAAATCATTGCCGACCGAGTGGCCCGAAATATTCACAGCGATTTTGTAACGAGAGGTGTTGCGCGGCCATTTCCCAAGCCACTCGATGGCTTTGGTGGCGACCGCCAGATCGAATTCGCTGATCAATCCGGTTTCTTCGGCGAAGGTAATATAGCGATAGGGCGACTCGTTCGCGCCGCCGCCGCGAAAACGGGTCAGTGCCTCAAAATGATGAATTTCGCCGCTTCGCGAATCGATGATCGGCTGGAAAGCCAGATCAAAGGCGCCTGCGGCAACGATCTTTTTGAACCCGTCCACCGAGGCGGCGGCTTCATTCATTAGCGAAGACAGATTGGTCGACAGGTTTTTGATGGTGAAACCGCCGCCCTCGGTATCGCGAAACCGATTGACCACGTAGAGAAGGCTCTTGGCCATATCCCCTTCGCTGATATCGTCATTGCCGACGTCAATGGTCGCGGTCTCGATCGAAATACCTTCGCCGGCGGGGTCGACGTCGCGCGCCACTTCCTGGATTTCGCGTTCGAAATCGGAAATATCCAGGCTGGCGTTATGAACGAGACCGTAGCTGTTCTCGCCCATGCGCGCGGCCGCGTCGCCACCGACCGAATGAGCGCGCAAGCTGGCGCCGACGGTTTTCATCAGCGATTGCTCGGATGCTTCGTCAAGGCGTTCGCGGAGGTTCGAAAGATCCTCCATGGACACCATGGTCATCTTGACGTCTTCGCCGGCGGCCTGGAGTTTTTTCACGCGACTGGCCGCGACATCGGCAAAGGCGTCGCCATCGATCAGGCCGGTTTCCGTGTCTCTCGCCACGTCCGTGTCTGCGGCCGCGCCCATGCGGAAGGCCAGAAAGAAATGGCTCTTGAGGTCGTCCAGCCGGTAGCCTGCCACGGACATCGGGGGAGTTGGCCCACGCGAGCCTTGAAGGCGAACGAGTGAGCCGTCGATGCGACCCAACTGTTCCGCAATTTTCAGAAGCTGACGGACCAGGGCACGGTCGGTATCGGCAACGATTTCGTTGATAGGAAGGCCCATAAGGCCCTGTGCTGATTTGCCCAGAACGGGAAGCGTCGTGCCGCCGACAAAAACGATTTTGCGTTCGTTATCCAGCTCGATCAGAATGTCCGCCCAGCAGAAAGCCAGAGCGACAAAGCGGTCGCGTTCGGTCTTTAACCGCGAGACCTCCGCCGATCCGATATCTCCACCCTGCACATTCACCGCCATGGACGCTGCCTTTTGAATTGTTAATACCTACCATATGATCTTATTTGCGCCGTATGGTAGTTTTTTAGCGCCAGTGTCATTCTTTCTCATGCGGAAACATTTGATGGATAAAATTCACTTCATTCCAGAAAGCTCGCTAGGGCACGCGGAAACATGGCTTTTTGATCTCGACAACACACTTTATCCCGCCGTTGACAACTTGTTTGTTCAAGTGAGTGAACGCATTCGTGATTTCATCGCGAATCACCTGAATATGAACAAAGAGGCCGCGTACCGGCTGCAGAAAGAGTATTTCCATGAGTACGGCACATCCCTGCGCGGCCTGATGATGCGCCATAAAGTGGATCCAAAGCCCTATCTCGACTATGTCCACGATATCGATCTCTCGGTCATCGCACCCAATCCAAGGCTTGATGCGGCACTGGCCGGCCTCGACGGAACCAAGCTGATTTTCACCAACGCGTCGACCGATCACGCGGTGCGCATACTGGACCGGCTGGGCGTGAGAAGGCATTTCGACGGCATTTTCGACATTTGCGACGCCGACTACGTTCCGAAACCCGAACCCGGACCATATGACACTGTCATTGACCACTACGGCCTGCGCCCCGAAAAAACCGTGATGGTGGATGACATTGCGCGCAATCTATTACCTGCCGCGGAACGCGGCATGACCACCGTGTGGCTTCGTAACGAAACCGAATGGGGCCAGACCGGTGCGGCGGACGGGAATATCCACCACATAGCCGACGATCTTCTTGCATGGCTAGAGCATGTCTCCTCTATTCGGACCCACTGAGACGACCCATCCGGTCGGCGGCCGCAAGGTTCCTCTGGAAAAAATCCCATCGGCCTCATATGTTCAGCCCGCAATGCCGTTCCGGTGGCAGCCTTCGCGTGGAGCCGGGCGGACCCTAGGAGGAGAAGACCGCTCAATGGACCACTTCCAATACCGGGATGGGCAACTGTGTGCCGAAGCCGTGCCGCTGGCCCGTATCGCCGAGGCCGTCGGCACGCCGTTTTACTGCTATTCCACGGCCACCCTGGAACGCCACTACCGCGTTTTCGCCGAAGCCGTCGCCGACCTACCGGCCACCATCTGTTTTGCCGTCAAGGCCAACCCCAACATCGCCGTCATCCGCACCCTGGCGCGTCTGGGCGCCGGAGCCGACGTGGTTTCCGGCGGCGAGATGATGAAGGCGCTGGAGGCCGGCGTACCGGCCGAGCGCATTGTCTTTTCCGGTGTCGGCAAGACCCGCGACGAGATGGCCCTGGCGCTGAAGACCGGCATTATGCAGATCAACGTCGAGTCCGAGCCCGAACTCGCCGTCTTGGATTCGGTCGCCCGCGAACTCGGCGTCATTGCGCCCATCGCGGTGCGCGTCAACCCCGACGTCGACGCCAAAACCCACCGCAAAATCACCACCGGCAAGAGCGAGAACAAGTTCGGCATCGACTGGACCTTCGCGCGCGAATTCCATGCCCGCGCCGCGGCCTTCACGGGCCTGCGCATCGTCGGCCTCTCGGTCCACATCGGCTCACAGCTGCGCAAGATTGAGCCCTTCCGCGACGCTTTCGCACGGGTCCGCGAGATGGTCCTCACCCTGCGCGAAGACGGTCATGCCATTGAGAGCATCGATTTTGGCGGGGGGCTCGGCATACCTTACGGTGACGACGCCGACGATATGACGTCTCCGGGCCCGCAGGACTACGCCGCCGTGGTCAAGGCAGCCACCAGCGACCTCGGCTGCCGCCTGATCTTCGAGCCGGGCCGGGTCATCGTCGGCAATGCTGGCGTTCTGGTAACCCGTGTCCTCTATGTCAAGCATGGGCCGACGCGGCGCTTCGCCATTGTCGATGCCGCCATGAACGACCTGATCCGCCCGGCCCTCTACGATGCCTATCACGACATTGTTCCGGTCAGCGAGCCATCGACCGGCACCGCGATTGTGGAAACGGACGTGGTCGGACCGGTCTGCGAGACCGGCGACACCTTCGGGGTGAAAAGGCCGCTGCCCGAGGCTGAGGCCGACGACTTGCTGGCCATCCGTTCGGCGGGCGCCTATGCGGCGTCGATGTCCTCGACCTACAACTCCCGGCCGCTCATTCCCGAGGTCCTGGTCAAGGACGATGCCTTTGCCGTGGTCCGTCCGCGCCTGAGCGTCGAGGAAATGATCGCTGGTGAAGCCTACCCCGACTGGCTGGATTAGAAGAATATGGAGCCCCTCCCGTTCGTTAAAATGCACGGCCTCGGCAACGACTTCGTCGTCTTCGACGCCCGTCGCCAGTCACTGGAGCTGAGCGCCGATCAGGTGCGCGCCATCGCCAACCGCAACACCGGCGTCGGCTGCGACCAGCTCATCATCATGGAGCCGCCGCGCGATGGTGCCGCCGACGTCTTCATGCGCATCCGCAACGCGGATGGCAGCGAGGTCGAGGCCTGCGGCAACGCCACCCGGTGCGTCGCATCAACGGTCATGAAGGAGCGCGGTGCCAACACGATCGTCATCGAAACCGTGGTCGGCCTGCTGCACGCCACCGCCGCAGCAGACGACGGCGGCAACGACCTAATCACCGTCGACATGGGACCCGTCCGCCTGGACTGGCAGGACATTCCCCTGGCTCAGGCCATGGACACCCTGCACTTAGGCATCGAAGAAGGGCCGCTGCGCGATCCCGTGGGCATCAACGTCGGCAATCCGCATGCCGTATTCTTCGTCGACGATGTCGAATCACTTCCGCTGGAGACGGTCGGCCCCCGCGTCGAGCATCACCCGCTGTTCCCTGCGCGCATCAATGTCGAGGCCGTTCAGGTCCTCTCACCGACCCGCTTGCGTATGCGGGTGTGGGAACGCGGAACCGGCATCACCCGGGCCTGCGGCACCGGCGCCTGCGCGACGCTGGTGGCGGCGCATCGTCGCGGCCTGGCCGAGCGTACCGCCGAGGTCGTCCTCGACGGCGGGACCCTGCGCATCGAATGGAACGACCAAGACCACGTCCTAATGAGCGGCCCGGCGGCGACCAGTTTCGCTGGCACCCTCGATTGCTCGTTGGATTACGGTGACAGGATTACGGGGATTACGATGACAGGATTACGGGGATTACGATGACAGTTTACTAGGATTACGGTGGGATTACGGTGACGGGGATTACGGTGACAGGGATTACGGTGACAGGGATTACGGTGACAGTTTACTAAATACAAGATTACGGTGACAGTTTACTAGGTGGATTACGGTGACAGTTTACTAAATACACAAATTACGAATAGGGGTCGGCAGATTCATTTCGCAAGCAAAAGAAATTAAAGCATTTAGTAAACTGTCACCGTAATCAAAGCATTTAGTAAACTGTCACCGTAATCACGTCATTTAGTAATCATGTCACCGTAATCACCCAGCCGAAATCGGTTGCCTGGAATTTGGATCGCTTTCCCCCTAAAAGCAGCCGATAACGCCTAGAACTTCAGCTTACCCCCGAAAAGCAACCGTCACATCGCCCGGTGCTGAACGGCTGTTTTTAGCCAATACCTGACATACCTCGGCCAGCTTCAGCCAACCAGCATTTACTTTTCTAATACTTTCTAGACTGGCCTATGCATCTTTCTCCACCACCGCCAGCATCTCGTCGGCGTTGACGATCTTTTCGCGGGGCGCGCCGTCGGTGGCGGCGGCGATTTCGGCTTCATCGATTTCCTTCCAGTCATCGAAGGACACCCACCGGGCGCCACGCTCGCGCAGCAGGGATTCCAGGGCCGGGCGGCCCACCTTGCTGCCTTCGCGGATGTCGGCGAGGATGTTGTTCGCCGCCTCTTCGCCGTCGGGCCTGTTCGAACCAATGACTCCCGAGGGACCGCGCTTGGCCCAGCCGGCGGCGTAGACACCGGGCAGGACGCGGCCGTCGGTGTTCCGGATCACGCCGCGCTGTTCGTCCAGCGGCACGCCCTCGATTGGCGCGGCGCGGTAGCCGATGGCGGCGACGAGCATGCCCATCGGAATCTCAAAATGCGTGCCGGCGCTGGCGGTCTCGCCGTCATCGTCGATATAGGTGTGCTCGAGGCGCAGACCCTTGATGCGGTCGCCGCCCAGGACCTCGATCGGCCGACCGAAAAAGACGAAATGCAGGCGCTTGGATTTGCCCTCCTTCGCCGCCGCAGCCAGTTCGCGCAGAGTGGCGAGGCTGCGCTCCATGGCCCGGCGGTCACGTGCTGAGCGTCCGTCATCGGGGACCTCATCGGGGATGACATCCGCGTCGATGATGACCGCGCAGTCCTCGAGATGGGCGAGCTCACGCAGCTCCGCGTTGGTGAAGTTAGCATCCTCGGGGCCGCGGCGACCGAAGATGTAGACATCGGTAACGGGCGAGGCGTGAATGGCGTTGGCGGCATGCTCGGGCAGGTCCGTGGCCGCCATTTCCGCCCGCGTCTTAACCAGCATCCGGGCCACGTCGAGGGCCACATTGCCGTTGCCGACCACACCCACCGAGGTCGCGTCGAGCGCCGGGTTCAGATCTGCGTGGCGGGGATCGCCATTATACCAGCCGACGAATTGGGCGGCCCCGTACATTGCCTGCTTACCGCCGCCGATGATCTCGAAGCCTCGGTCGAAGGGCGCGCCGGTGGACAGCACCACCGCGTCATAGATCTCGCGCAGTTCGTCCAGCGACACGTCGCGGCCGACCTCTATATTGCCGAAAAAGGCGACCTGATCGGCTGCCGCCGTCTTTTCATAGGACTTAACGACGCCCTTTGTGCCCTGGTGATCCGGTGCCACGCCGCTGCGGATCAAGCCGAAGGGCGCGGGCAGCATCTCGATCAGATCGACGCGGCAATCTGCTCCGCTGTTGATCAGGGAATGGGCGGTGTAGAAACCGCTCGGTCCGGCTCCGACAACGGCAACGGAAAGCGTCATGGATGAATCTCCTCCTGAACCGACAATCTCCAGATGACTCTTGAATCGGGAACTGTAACATGAGCGATTCAGCGAGACATCTTGGCTTGAGTTTATAGCTTTTCCCTGAGGGCTTCGTAAGGTGCTTTACCACCATAGTCGCCATGCGGACGTGAGAGGTCGTAAATCCGCCCCCATTCTTGAAAATTGGTCGCCAGGTCGACATCGTCCTTGTCGCCGATCAGTTGACCGCGTTCCTGCTGATCAGAGCGATGTAAGCGTTCGACATTACGCCCTTTTCTTGGCAACCGAACGTATGGCCGATCGATCGGAATTGCCGGATCGGGTCAAAAGCGACCAATTGGATGGTGTCGGCATGGCGCGTCGTTTGCTCTATATGTAGTGGGTGCCTGTCTTAACCGGATAGGCACGGTTCAATCGAACGCCGAAACGGTTCCAACCTATTGATTTTACGCAAATGGTCGTCGCGGATTGAACCAATCCGCTCGGAAATTGTCCTAGAACACCAGCTTCAGGCGTCCGAGCCGTTCGCGCACTTCGTCGATGATCTTCTTTTCCGCCTCGGGGCCGTCGGCCTCGAAGGTGACGGAGAAGCGCACGTAGGCGCCGGCGTCGTCCCACGGCACGGTGGAGATCTGTGCCTCCATGATCAGAAATTCCGAGAACTGCGCGGCATTCTCGAAGGTGACCCCTGACGCGGTGCCCTTGGGGCAGGCGACGTAGAGATAGAAGGTCGCCGGCGACTTCTTGACCGAGAAGCCGACGTCATTCAGCGCCTCGACCAGCAGATCAAAGCGCCGCGAATACTTCTCGCAGGTGCGCGCGGTGATCTCGGGATGCGCCAACGCGAACATGCCGGCCTTCTGGATGGCGCGGAACTGCCCTGAATCCGTGTTGTCCTTGACCGTTGCGTAGGCCTTCACGACTTTGCTGTTGCCGGTCAGGAAGGCGAGCCGCCATCCGGTCATGTTGAAGGCCTTCGACAGCGAATGCACTTCAACGGCCACCTCCATGGCGCCATCCGTCGAAAGGATGCTCATGGGCTTGTGGCCGTCGTAGGTCAGGGCGCCGTAGGCGGCATCCTGGACGATGACGATGCCGTGCTTGTGCGCGAAATCGACCAACTCACGATAAAACTCGGGCGTCGCCACCGTGCCGGTCGGGTTGTTCGGATAATTAACGTAGATCGCCTTGGCCTTGCCCAGGACGTCCGCCGGGATCGCGCCCAGGTCGGGCAGGAACCCGTTCTCTTCGAGCAGCGGCAGAGGATGCACCTGGCCGCCGACGTAGCGGGTGTACGTCGCCATCACCGGATACCCGGGCACCGCGGTCAGCAGCACGTCGCCCGGATTGATCAGGCACAGCGGCAGCATGGCGAAGATCGGCTTGGAGCCTATGCCGTGGACGATCTGTTCCGCCGGATCGAGCCCGCCGACCCCGTATACCTGCTCCATATAGCGCGCGGCGGCTTCCTGGAACGGGGCGATGCCGTTGTCGGCGTAGAAGCGGTTCTCCGCCCTTCCGGCCTCGGCGGCCAGCACCTCGACGATCTTGGGGTCGGCCGGGGCGTCGGGCTCGCCCACACCCATGTCGATGATCGGGATATTCGGAAATTTCTTGGCCGCCGCGTCCTTGGCCCGCTTGATCTTCTCGAACTTGTAGATTTCGGTCGACTTGCCGAATTGCTTTCCGCCCAGTCTTTCCGCGACGATGATGTCCATTCCCAACCCTTCCCGATGAAAATTCCCAGCGTTTCGGGGAAGCCCCCGAAGCCGTTCTCCCTTAACGCATCCGCATTTCGATGTCTACTGGTCACGCAGCGGCCGGGCCTGTATTGTGGCGTTATCGTCAAACAGGAGGACGAGCGCACGCGCTCCAAAACTCCATCAACGAACTTCTCAGGGAATAAAGCGAACCCGCCTTGTTGAAAGTCACCCTTCCCGAAGTGACGCGCGCGTTGTACGGCGCGTATCGGCTGGCCCGGCTGGACACTGGCGGGATGGCCTATTTCGACGTCTCGGCCGACGGTTTCTGGAAATCCTTCTTCGCCGCCGTCATCATCGCACCCCTCTATCTGCTTTTCCTGCTGTTGCACTATCAGGCGGCGGGGATCGACGCGCCGTTTATCCGCTACATTTCGCTCGAGGTGATCGCCTATGTGGTTTCCTGGGCGCTGTTCCCGCTGGTCATGGCGGGGGTGACGAAGTTCTTGCAGCGCGAGGAAAAATTTATCGCCTATATCGTCGCCTACAATTGGGCGACGGTCTGGCAAAACGCCTTTTACCTGCCCATCCAGATTTTGGTCGCCGCCGGCATCCTTTCCCCTGAGGCAGGAAGCACCATCGGCATATCCGTTTTGATGGCGGTTCTGTTTTATGTCTGGTTTATCACCCGAACGGCCCTCGGAGTTCCCGTTTCCACCGCGGTGGCCCTTGTTGTCCTCGATCTGATTTTGACCGTTATGGTCAACGGTTTCGCGGTCTCCATCATGTAAAAACAGTTCAGGCCCCGCCGTTCAAGCGGAGCCCGATCAATTCCGATACCGAAAATGCGGCGTTAGATCGTCGATTCAATCCACTCGACAATCTTGCTTTTGGGAAGCGCGCCGACCTTGGTGGCGGCGACCTGTCCATCCTTGAACAGAATAAGGGTCGGAATGCCACGCACGCCGAACTGCGACGGGGTGCCGGGATTTTGGTCGATGTTGATTTTGGCGACCGTCAACCGATCCCCCATTTCCGTATCAATTTCTTCCAGCGCCGGGGCGATCTGCTTGCACGGTCCACACCATTCGGCCCAGAAATCCAGAAGCACGGGCGTCGAAGATTTCAAGACGTCGGTTTCGAACGATGCGTCGGTTATTTGTTTTGGCATTTATTTATTCCTGTTGGGAAAAGACAAAAATCATCGACGCGGAACGCCGCGATCACCACAAGCCTGAATTTAGCCATTGCCCTGAATTTAGAAACTGCCCGGCGGGGCGTCAAGGCGCGTGGTCGTTCAATTTCGCATCCGAGAGCGTCATGGCGTGCGGACCGTCCGTCCATAACAGAACGCAGCGAACGGAATGGTGCGGATAAATTCGCCGGAGCGCCTCGCGATACGCCGCCATCTGCCGCAGATAAATGGCGGCAACACCCGTTTCATCCTTGGGCGGCGGGCGGTTGGTTTTAAAATCGACAATGGTGATCGTGTCCGCCGTGATCGCCAAACGGTCGACCTGCGCCGAAATTACTTCTGTGCCGACCTCACCGACAATGGGTACCTCGGCGCGGCTATGGGTGCCGAAGAAGTGGGCGAATTCAGGATGATCGAGAATGGCCAGCGTCTCGGCGGCGATTTCCTCCTGCGCCTGCGCCTCGAGCCCGTGAACGGCGCGCGCCAGATAACCTTTGGCTGCGCGCTCGCGCGCCTCGGGGGCAAGGTCGGGCAGGGTTTGCAGCAAGGCGTGGATCAAGCGGCCCCGCTTGAAGCGCTGACCGTCATCCGTGCCCAATGGTGAACGAACCGGCGGATCGTCGTCAGTGGGGCGTGACGGGGCCAGCGGGCGCGAAGGCGTCGGTTCATCAGGCGCGTTTTGTGTGGCCCAATTTGGTAATTCCTCGGCTTCCGGTCGAGCCTGCGTGTCGTCTTTCGTGCTATCGGGCTCGGCGGATTGCCCGTCACTGATCCGTCGCGCGGGCTCGCCGAAACCCAGATCAATCTCGTCCGCCTCGCCCATGGCCGCTTCCATCAGACCGTACCAGCAGCCGTCGGACCGGCCGCGCTTGTTCTCCCAGCCGCAAACGTACAGCCGGTCGCGCGCCCGCGTTATGGCGACGTACAGGAGCCGCCGGTATTCCTGCATCCGGCGAACCCGGGCGCCTTCGCGCAAATCGCCGCACACGCTTTCTTCGTTATCTTTGAAGCCCGGCCACAGAACGGCGTTATCGGTCCACAAAAGGCGGTCGTCCAGGCGGCCATCGGGGGTGGTGCAGGTGTCGGGAAGGAAAACGATATTGGCCTGCAGGCCCTTGGCCCCGTGAACGGTCATCACGCGAACCTCGGCGCGCCCGTGTTCCAGATCGCGCTTCACCTGGGTTTGCGCGGCACCTAGCCATTGCAGAAACCCCTGCAGCGAGGCCACGTGCTCGCGTTCGAAATTCAGCGCCAGCGCCAGAAACTCATCAATGGGATCGTGGGCTTCAAAGCCCAGCCGACCCACCAGCTTGCGCCGCCCGCCGCCGGGTCCCAGAACGTCGGAGAAAAATTCGAATGGCGGCGCAAAATCGGCCTTGTTCAGGAAGTGCGTCAGATTTTGCGCGGCTTCGGTCCAGGACACATGTTCCGAAGCGCGGCGTTTCAATTCATCCCACAAGGTTCCCTTGCGCCCGCGCGCCAGCGCCAGCAGATCGTCGTCGTCGAGGTTGAAAAATGGCGATTTGAGAACTTCGGCAAGGCTGAGGTCGTCTTCCGGCAACAGCACGAAGCGGGCCAGCGCCATCAAATCCATAACCGCAAGCTGGTCGGTTAGCGCCATGCGGTCGCTGCCCGCCACCGGGATTCCGCGTTGCTTGAGACAGCGGATCATTTCCTCCGCGAACCGTTCGCGGCGGCGCACCAAAATCATGATGTCGCCCGGTTCGATGGGCCGGGCGGCCGATTGCAGAATTTCACGCGAATCGAGCCACGCCTTGATTTGATCGGCGATGCGATTGGCCAGCCGCACCTGCGGGCTGGAAGCCGGAACCCGGTCAAGCGGCGCGTCCCATGGATCAAGGTCGGGTTGCTCTTCGGGCTTCACAGTGGGCCACAATTCGATCAGACCGGCCTGTCCCGTGCGGTGCGACAGGTGGCGTAGCGCTCGTTCGCCAAAGGTCAGGCCGTCGGCAGCCTCGGCGGGCGCGAACACCCGGTCCACGGTGTTCAGAACGGACCACACCGAACGGAACGAAAGCGGCATTTCCACCGATTTCCAGTCGCGGCCCGCGTGCAGGGCCTTTTGCGAAAAGTGGATGCGCATGCGCTCGAAGGCCGCCGGGTCGGCGCCCTGGAAGCTGTAGATCGATTGCTTTTCATCGCCCACGGCAAAGACCGTGCGATGAGAAGCGCGCGCACTCTCGCCGGCGAAGAATTCGGCAGCCAGCGCGCCGATGACATCCCACTGTTCGGGGCTGGTGTCCTGCGCTTCATCAACCAGAATGTGATCGATGCCGCCGTCCAGCTTGAAATGAACCCAGGCCGCCGCGCCCTCGCCCAGCAACAGATCGCGGGCTTCCAGAATCAAATCGTCGTAATCCAGCAGCCCCCGGTTTTCCTTCATTCGCTGGTAGTTATCCAGAAGCGCTTCGGCCAGCGACAAAAGCGCTGCCGTTGATTCGATGATGGCGGCGGCTTTCAGCTTCTCGGCCAGCGCAACAATTCGCGCCTGTTCGGCCAAGATTATTTCAATGGCGTCGGCGTCGGCCTCCCGCGCCCCCTTGGTCATCAGGCGGCTCTCGGCGCGGGGTGCCCCGGTGGCGGTCAGGAACACGTTGGCGTAATCGCCCACAAGCCCATCGGCTCGCGACGCCGGTTCCCGCAGCCACACGCGGATCGTTTCGGCCCGCGCAATGTCTGTTTTCGTTCCGTGACCTAGCGCTTCGCAAAGTCGTTCCAAACCCGGACCGTCGAAGGACGCATCATCGGCGGCGACGCTCGGGATGGATTGTTCGGTTTCGTTTTGCGCCAGGTCCAGTGCATCCCGTGCCGCCGCAATCACCCCTTCGATGGAACCGTAGCGCACAATGATGTCACGCAACTGCCGCCGGTTGCCCACCAGTTCGCGCAAGACCGTATCGAAACCGGTTTCATCGACGATGGCGGCCAGCCGGTTCAGTGTGCCGGAAAGAGCCGGATTGCGCCCCATGACCGCATGCCGGAAGATGGCGTCGCGGGCCTCGGCCAGCAACTCGGCCTCGGTTCGTTCGTCAATGACGGCGAAATGCGGCGCGACCTTGGCTTCCAGCGGGAACTGCCCCAGCAGGGATTCGCAAAAGGCGTGAATGGTACGGATTTTAAGGCCGCCCGGTGCGTCCAGTACCTCGGCGAACAGGCGGCGCGCAGACGGCAATTGATCCGCCGCGACCTCTTTGCCCAACAGATCGCGCAAGGTCCCGGCAAGATCGGCATCATTCATGGCCGCCCATGACCCCAGCCGGTCACTCAGCCGGTTGGCCATTTCGGCCGCCGCCGCCTTGGTGAAGGTCAGGCACAGGATTTTTGCCGGTTTCGTTCCGGCCAGCAGCAGCCGCGAGATGCGATCCACCAGAACGCGGGTTTTTCCGGTTCCCGCATTGGCCGAGACCCAGACCGACTGACCGGGATCGGCGGCCAGCCGCTGCGCGGCCATGGCGTCTTGGAAATCGCGGGTTTGGGCGCTCATTCGTCGCCCCCCTCGCCGCTCACCCATTCCTTGACCCGGGCCAGATGGTCGTAGTCGCCGTAGGCACGGGCGAATATTGGGCATGGGCGGGACAGATACGGAGTGGCCGGATCGTCGAAGGCGGCGATGCGCCGGACCAAACCTTCGTACGCGTCGGTGGCGATGTCGTCGATTTCCTTATTTAAGACTTTCGCTTCGCCCGGCGCGCGCGCGCCGGTCAGGCGCAGATAGATCAACTCGGCGACCGTATTTGCATCGACGCCCTCGAAGGCCCCTTGCGCGGCCATAACGGCTTCCAGCGACAATTGCGGGGCCAGGCCGCTTTTGACCTGTTTCCAGGTCGGCGCCTGCCCCGTTTTGTAATCGACGATGGCAAGCTCGCCATCCGGCGACCGATCCAGACGGTCGGCCCGGCCGGTCAAAGTGAAGGTTCCGATTTCAAGTTTCGCGTCGGCCTCGTTCGCCATAACCCGGTATCCGGCGGCGCGGCGCGCCGTTTCATAGGCGACGAACCACGCGGCCAGACGCATGAAGCGCGGCCACCAGAAAGCCAGAACGCCGGGGCGCGATGTCGCGTGCTTGAAATGCCGTTCGCCGATTTCCAGCAGTTTATCGAGAGCGTCGGTTGGAAGCTCGTCATCGAACGCCCGCGTAAACTCTTCCAGTGCATTGTGAACGATGATGCCGCGTTCGGCGGCGGCCGGGTCGGCATCGATGGCTTCCAGCGGTTCCAGTTTCAGGATGTTGCGGGCGAAGATGGCATAAGGGTCGCGTATCCACGTTTCGATCCGCGTAACCGATAGCCGCCGGGGGCGGTCCTTAACGGGTGGCCTTGGCGCGGGGGCCGATACCGGCGTGGCGGGGCCGGTCGCATCCAGATGCTCGAACCAGCGAAGCGGGCGCTCATCCGGTTTCAGTGCGCCGCCGATACCGGAACTTTCCAAAAGCGTTTCCAGACGCAGCAGCCAGCGGCAGGGGACGCTCGGCGTACCGTCGACCCGGGTGGCGCGTGTCAGGACGACGCGTTCGGCGCAAAACGCCTGAGCAAAATCGTGGGCCGCCAGACCAATCCTGCGTTCGGGCAGGGGCAGGCCGAAGGACGCCATCATGGGGCGGCTCATCCACGGACCGGCATGGGTTTCAGGCGGCCATGTTCCCTCGTTCAGCCCGCCCAAAATCAACACGCCGGTTTGTTGAAGCCGGGCCTCCAGCGGTCCCCAGATGTGCAGCCGGGGATGCCTTCCATAGACCGGACGGACCACCGCGCCCGCCATCAGGGCATCCAGCAGGCCGGGGAAATGGCCGGCGTTGATTTCGCCCAGATCGGTGGCCGAATCGCGCAGTTCGGCCACGAACCCCGCGGCCGCCTCGCCCGCGTCGCCCACCCAAAGCCGTGCCGCGCCGGTTTCGGTATCGGTGGCGGCCAGGGCTTCGGCCATGTGGATAAGGGCGTCGGTCAGGTCCGCCATTTCGGCGCGCGGTCGGCTCACCAAATCGAAAAACGGCGCGCAGGCGGTTTCCAGCGCATCCAGAAACCCTTCGAACGGCGCAACGTCGTCACCCAGAACGGCCCGCAGTCCTTCAATGCCCGACGCCGGGCGCGCACCCCTGAGGGCGGCTATCTCCAATCGGCGCACCTGGGCGCGGCAGGCCCCAAGCGATTGCCCGCAGGCGGCCAGCGGATGCTTGAGCGCGGCCAGGGTCGGCACCGGCGCGAAGCCTTCGGCGGCCATGTCGGCGGCCAGCCTAAGGAAGGCGGCGGTGGGTGTTTGGGCCAGCGGCACACCGGCCGAATCGTCCACCTCGATCCCCCAGCGGCGCAATTCGGAGGCCACCCGGCGCGCCAATCCGCGATCCGGCGTCACCAGGGCCGCGTCCGCGCCGTCCGTTTCCAACACCTCGCGCATGACAAGGGCGACAACGCCCGCTTCCTCTCGCGGTCCCGGACAATCGATGCGCGACACGCCCGATAAACTTTCGGCATGGAAAGGTTCGGCGTCATGCCAGCGATGGGTGGCGCTGGCCGGGTGCATGGCGGCGAAGGCCAGCCGGGATCGCTCCGACCGATTGCTAGCGTCGAAGTTCGGCGCGGGCCACGGGGCGACGTCTTGCGGGCCGATGCCCATACGCTCCATCAGCCGGGCCATGCCGAACTGCGGGTGGGTCGGCTCGTAACGCGCGCGCACGTCGTCATCGGCATCCGTGTCCAAACCGGGCAGGACGACGCATCCCCGGGGCAGTCCGGCGATAACCTGCAGCAATTCGGCGGTAGCCGGAATGCTGCCGGTCGATCCCGCCGCGATGATGGGGCTCAAAGGCGGGTCGCGCCGCCACGCCTGCGCCTGCGCGGCCAAAAGCAGGTTGCGGCGCTGGGCCGCGTCGACGCAGCCTTCGGCGGCCAGCACCTTGGGCCACTGCGCACTCAGAATGCTGAGGAACTCCAGCGTGATCTGCCAATGGGCGGCGAATTCCGCCGGCACCAGACTGGCCAGCGCATCGAAGCCCAGCTCTTCGGTGTGAACCTGATCCAGCAGCCTGCCCAGTTCGCTCGCCAGATGAACCGCCTGTTCGGGCGTCGTTTCGCCGCCCGACATGGCCAGAACCATGCGCGCCAAAAGGACGCGGCGGCGAAGACCGGAAATGGCGGGCGGGATGTCGTTGGCAAAGTCCGCCGGACCAAGATCGGCGGCGTCCGAAATGGCCAGTTCGTCCTCGTCCATATCGCCCAGCGGCATCAGACGGGGCAACAACATGGGTAGCCCGCCGCTGCGGCGCAGGAAGGCGTCGCGCAAGGCCCGGCAGGCGCGCCGTGTGGGCAGCAAAATACGAAATTCGGCCAAGTCTTCCGGTTTGCCGCCGGTTTGGGCGAGAATGCCGTCGGCCAGCGCGTCCGCGAACGGCGTTCCCGCCGGGACGGAATATATCGCCGGACCCTTTTGTTCGGGAGCCTGCGACATATCGCCGATCACCGCTTTCGCACCCCGGCGTAGCGTTCGCGCAGGTAGGCTTCGGCTTCGGCCAGCCCGTCGGGTGATCCGATATGAAACCACTCGCCTTCGTGAACCATGCCGTGCAGGCGCTCGTTTTCGATGGCCCGGGTATAAAGATCGGTCAGCGGGAAGGGGCCGTCCGGCACGTCCTTGAAAAAGCGCGGATGCAAAATTTGCACGCCCGCGAACAGATAGGGTGCCAGTTCGCGCTCGGGACGCCACGACAGCACGCCCACCGGATCAATGCAGAAATCGCCCATTCCCGAATATCCGTAGGCCTCGACGGTGGGATGAAGAAGCAGCAATCCGTCCATTTTTTCATCATCCCAGACGCCGGAAAGGTCTTGCAACGTCGAGGTCGGTCCGTTCAGCCACATGATGTCGGCGTTGGCGACGAGAAAAGGCCCGTCCCCCAAAAGCGGTAATGCGTTGGCGATGCCGCCGCCGGTATTGAGGATTTCATCTTCCTGCGAGAAGACGATCTCGGGACGTTTGCGTTTTCGCAGGTGCTGTTCGATCAAATGCCCGAGATGGTGCAGATTGACGACGATCTTCTCGACGCCGTCGTCCTCCAGCCGGTCGATGGTGCGGTCGATCATGGCCCGTCCGCCAACCTCGATAAGGGGCTTGGGCAGCATTTCGGTCAGGGGCCGCATGCGGGTACCGAATCCCGCGGCCATGATCATGGCGCGTTTGGGGACCTCAACGTCGATTCTGCGCAAGGGCTTGTTTTTCTCATCGTTGGTCATTTGTTGGGTGCCCCTCTATTTTGCGGCGGCAGATTGGCTGCGAACCAGTTGGCAACGGGTTCAAGGGCCGGGTGCTCCAGAGCGCGCTCCAGAAGCCCCCACAGCCTGGGAATGTGAACAAGATAGCCCGGCTTGCCATCGCGCAGCCACAACCGAGTGAAAATTCCGATCACCTTGGCGTGGCGCTGGGCGGCCAGAACGGCGAACGCGTTATCGAATTGAATGTGGTCGAGGTTCGGGAAGGCGGCTTTGTAACGGGCCCGCATACGGTTCGCCATGTCCGGGTCGATATCGCGCCGGGCATCTTCCAAAAGCGACATCAGGTCGTAAGCCCCGGCTCCCGCCAGCGCATCCTGAAAATCCAAGAGCCCGCACGAAGAGACCCCTTCGCGTGCGGCCAAAATCATCAGATTGTCGATGTGAAAATCCCGGAGAACCAGCGTCGGCGCCTGGGAATGAACATGGCTGAAAACCTGCAACCAGCTTTCGGCGTAGCTTTGCCGCACACGGGGAAGCGTCAGGCTATCAAGAACCGCGGGCATGTACCAGTCGGTCAGCAGGAAGGCTTCGCCAAGAAGCGCCTCGTCATCATAGGGGGCCAGCCCCGACGGCACGGCGCGTTCCGGCGCGTTCCCGTGAAGTTTGATCAGAACATCGACGGCAAGCTCGTACAGCGCGGTCTCATTTCCGCCCTCGGCCAGCGCGTTATTGAAGGTCGCGTCGCCGAAATCCTCAATGACCAGCAGCCCGGCCTCAACGTCTTCGGCCAGTATTTCTGGCGCGCTAAACCCCAACGCCAGAAGATGCCGGGCAACCCTGGAAAAGGGCGCGACGTTTTCCAGGGGCGGCGGCGCGTCCATCAGCAGGGCCGGGCGTGGGCCGCCTTCCAAGCGAACGTAGCGGCGAAAAGAGGCGTCACCCGAAAGTGGGTTGCGCGTGGCCCCGCCCCACCCGGAGCGGTCCAGAAATTCGCCAATGCGCCGGGTTCGTTCCAAATCAGACACCATCGGCCTCTTTCAACCGCCCAAGCCATTGCGGCGGTCCGGACAAGACGGCGCGGCGCGATTGCGTCTCCTCGACGTGGATCAGTTCGATGTCGAGGCGCTCAAAGGGAAGCAACGATCCCAGCCGTCCGGGCCATTCGATCAGCGAAATCCCGTCGCAAAAAGCATCCTCGATGCCCAATTCGAACGCCTCTTCGGGTTTTTCCAGCCGGTAGGCGTCGAAGTGATAAATCGTGCCTTCCGCGAAGTCGTAGGTCTGAACCAGGGTGAAGGTGGGGCTGGGGACTTCTTCTTCCGGGTCGCTCAGGGCCCGAATGAAGGCTCTGGCGAAGACCGTCTTTCCCGTTCCCAGGTCGCCCCAAAGGGCGATGACGTCCCCGGCGCGGGCCAACCCGGCCAAGGCACGCCCCAGGGCTTCGGTGGCCGAAGGGTCGGGCAGATGTCTCTCGATGGACCCCGTCATGACGGCTCCGCGTTACTTGCGGCCGCGGCTTCGCCGGTGGGAAGGCGGCAGGTGACGGTCGTACCCCGTCCGCTCGCCGACCGGATTTCAACGTTGCCGTCGTGCAGTTCGATAAACCGGCTGACCAGCGACAGCCCCAAACCCGCGCCCTGGCCCGCGCCCTGGCCGTCGGTTTCAGACGCCGTGCCGCGCTCGAAAGGTTGGGTCAGGCGCTCAATTTCGCTGCGCTCTATGCCCGGCCCGCTGTCCGATACGGCGATGATCACCTCGCCGCCCCTGCGTTTGGCGCTAAGCCCGACGCGGCCCCGGCGTGGCGTAAAGCGCACCGCGTTGCTCATCAGGTTAAAGAAGACCTGCTTCAGGCGGCGCTCGTCGGCGACGATCCAGCCGATATCGGGCGGGCAATCGAATTCAATTTTGAGGTTCCGTTTGCGGGCTCGTTCGCGAACCAGCTTCAGAATTCCGGCGAGAAGCGCGTGGACATCCACGGTATCCAGTTCCAGCGCCATCATGCCCGCCTCAATGCCCGCCAGATCGAGGATGTCGCCGACCACCGACATCAGCGAGCGCGAGGTTTCCACGATGCCTTGGGCGTATTCCATCTGGCGGCGGTTCAACTCGCCGAAATATTGTTCGGTCAGGATTTCGGCAAAGCCGCTCAGGGTGGTCAGGGGCGTGCGGATTTCATAGGAAACATTGGCGATGAATTCGGATTTCAGGCGGTTGGCCGCGTCCAGCGCTTCGGCCCGCTGATGCAACGCCTGCTCGACCTGCGCGCCGTCGGTGACATCAAGAAAACTGACCAGCACCGCGCCGTCGGGAAGCGGAACGGTGGCGTATTCGAGAACCCGGCCATCGGCCCGCGACATGCGCCCGTTGTTTGGTTCGCGGCTCATCAAGCGGCCGCTGGTCAAGGCGTCGGTGGTGCTTGAGGGGCCGTCACCGGGCAAAAACGAGGCGGCTTTTTCGACAAAAGCGGAAACGTGGATACCGGCCGCCGGCGCGTCGCGGCCCAGTTCCCAAAGTTCCCTGAACGCGGGATTGTGCAGCCGCAGGCGTCCGTCACCGCTGAAAACGGCAACGCCCTCGAACAAATTATCGAGCGTTTCGCGTTGAACCGCGTTCATCTCGTTGAGCGATCGCTCGAGGGACAATCGTTCCGACAAATCCTCATAGGCGACGACCAGCCCGCCGTCCGGACGGGGACTGACGACACTGCGCAAGGTCGAGCCGTCGGGCAAGTACATCATGGTTTGTGCCGGGCCGTCGAGGCTATAGAACTGGGCCAGTTGTTCACGGCAGAAAGCTGGGTAATCGGGTGTCTCGGGAAGCCGGCGGGTTTCACGCAGGTGATCCAGAAGATCGCCCATCCGCGGGCCGGCGGCGAGCCATTCGGCATCAAGCTCCCACAATTCGGCGTAGCGCCGGTTCGAGAAGGCGAGACGCGTATCCTTGCCGAACAGCGCGACCGGAATGGGCAGGGTTTCCAGGATGCGGAACCAGTCGTTCTGAATCTCGGCGCGTGCGTCGCGTGACTGCAGGTCCGAGATATCGGGAAGGGCCAGACCCAGCGTGGTTGCCCCGTCGCCCAGCGGAATTTCCGAAACTTCGAGGATGACGCCGTCGGTGGTTCGCAAGGTAAAGCCGTCATCGGTGGTTTGCGGAACCGCGTCCGACGCCGCCCGGTTGGCCAGATGAACCGAACCTTCCGCGTCGCGCAGCCACGCCGGAAACGGCAGCGCTGCGACAAACGCCCGAAGATCGCCTGCCCCAGCCTTGTTTGCACCCGCATCCATGCTGTCCGCGTCCGTGGCGTCGCGGAACCAGAGAATATCGGCCGCCGTCCGGTCATCGTCGTGCAGCGCGCGAACGCCGGTAACCTGAACCGTTCGTCCGTTTCCCGCCAGCGGGATGATTATCTGGAAACCGTTGCCCTTCCGGCGCAATGAGCCGACATCCCGGTCCAGCCGGTCGGCCGCCTCGCCTTCAAAGCAGGCCAGCACCGCGGCATAGCCGCTGTCGATGCCGTCCGAAAGGTCGAGCAATACGGCAAGGCGGCGCGAGCAACGGACAGTTTCGTTTTCGCCGTGCCAAAGCAAAAAACCGTCCGATGCGGCGGCGAGAATTTCCTCCGCCGCCTCGGCGTCGCGCAACATTTCCGCGCATCGGGCTTTTTCGCCCCTATAGCGCCGCCACAGCCACAAAATGACAGGCGCGACGACAAACGCCGTCGCAACCGCGCCGACCAACAGGGCGACGCCCGCGTTCATAAGCAGCAACAGGCCGGAAAAAACCCGGCGAAATGGTAAGTATCCGTCGGCACGCCCGGATCATATTCCGCCCCGGGGCGCGCCGCAAGGGCGGCCCCGAGAAGCGTGTTCGGCTTTTTAGTACCGGTAATATTCCGGCTTGAAGGGCCCTTCGACCGAGACGCCAATGTAGTCGGCTTGTTCTTTGGTCAGTTGGGTCAGGGTGACACCCAGTTTGCCGAGGTGCAGCATGGCCACTTTTTCGTCCAGATCCTTGGGCAGGACGTAGACCTTGTTTTCATACGTTCCGGGCTTGGTCCACAGTTCGATCTGGGCCAGCACCTGATTGGTGAAAGAGGCGCTCATGACGAAACTCGGATGGCCCGTGGCGCAGCCGAGGTTAACCAACCTTCCTTCGGCCAGCACGATGATGCGCTTGCCGTCGGGGAATTCGATTTCATCGACCTGCGGCTTGATGTTGGTCCATTTGAAATTGCGCAAAGATGCGATCTGAATTTCCGAGTCGAAATGGCCGATGTTGCAGACAATGGCGCGATCCTTCATCTCGCGCATGTGCTCCAGCCGGATCACGTCCTTGTTGCCGGTGGTGGTTACGAAAATGTCGCCTTGCGATGCGGCCTGTTCCATGGTGACAACCTCGTAGCCCTCCATGGACGCCTGCAGGGCGCAGATGGGATCAATTTCGGTGACGAGCACACGCGCGCCCTGGCTGCGCATGCTGGCCGCCGAACCCTTGCCCACGTCGCCGTAGCCGCAAACGACGCCAATCTTGCCGGCCACCATCACGTCGGTCGCCCGTTTGATGCCGTCGACCAGGCTTTCGCGGCAACCATACAGATTGTCGAATTTGGATTTGGTCACCGAATCGTTGACGTTGAAGGCGGGGAACAGCAGGCGGCCCTCTTCTTCCATCTGATACAGCCGATGAACGCCGGTGGTGGTTTCCTCGGTGACGCCGCGAATGTTCTTGGCGATTTCCGAATACCAGCCGGGTTTTTCCGCGACCCGTTTTTTGATGGCGGCGAACAGAACCTCTTCTTCCTCGCTGCCCGGATTGTCCAGAACCGAGATGTCCTTCTCGGCGCGAATGCCCAGGTGGATCATCAAGGTGGCGTCGCCGCCGTCATCTAAGATCATGTTGGGAGTGCCGCCGTCGGACCACTCGAAAATCCTGTGCGTGTAGTCCCAGTAATCTTCAAGGGACTCGCCCTTGAGGGCGAACACCGGGGTGCCGGCGTCGGCAATGGCTGCGGCTGCGTGATCCTGCGTCGAATAGATGTTGCAGGACGCCCAGCGAACGTCGGCGCCAAGGGCCTCGAGACTCTGGATCAGAACCGCCGTCTGGATGGTCATATGAAGCGAACCGGCAATGCGCGCGCCCTTCAGGGGCTGCCCATTCGCGTATTCCTCGCGCACGGCCATCAGGCCCGGCATTTCCGTTTCGGCGATGTCGATTTCCTTGTGGCCCCAATCGGCCTGCGAAATGTCGGCGACTTTGTAATCGGCGGAACTCATTGGTGTACTCCAGCATTAAGGGTTCGAATTTGGTTGGGCTCATGCGCCGAAACGACGTAGCGGAAAGATCGGCGAGGCTCGTGGCCCACTACATAAAGAATTCTTTATATGTTAATCAAGCAAAGAAACGCCTGTCGCCCGAACTTTGTTGTCGGGCGGTCGGGGGCCGTCAATCGGCCAGGGCGTTGAAATCGTCGAGCAACATGGCGATGCGCCCGCCGTCGGTCTGCTCCATAATGATTTTTGCGCGGTGCTCTGCGGCGCTCATATCCAGAGCGCGTATGCGTTTTTTGACCCGCGGAATGTTGGTCGACGCCATGGAAAATTCCCGGAAGCCCATGCCCAGAAGAAGTGCCGTATTGCGCGGGTCACCGGCCATTTCGCCGCAAATGCTGATGGGAACGCCCGCCCGCGCGGCCGCCTCGGCGGTGATCTGCATCAGCTTCAGCACGGCTGGATTCAGAGAATCGAACATTTTCGCCACCTGTTCGTCGGCGCGATCGGTGGCCAGCGTGTACATGGTCAAATCGTTGGACCCGACGGCGAAAAAATCGCTGACGCGGGCCAATGCGTCGGCGGCCAGGGCCGCGGCCGGAATTTCGATCATGGTCCCGCATGGCGGCAAAGGGCTGGGAACTTCAAACCCGTCGCGCTTCAGCCCACGGGCTGCCCGCGCGAGAATTTTGCGCGCCCGCCTGACTTCCGAGGGCATGGTCACCATGGGAAATAGAATGCGAACCGGACCGTGATTTGCGGCCCGCAGTATGGCCCGCAACTGGGTTTCCAGCACGTCCGTGCGGGCCAGCGCCAAACGAATTCCCCGCAGACCCAGGGGCGAGGAAATGCTGTGCCCGAGAGTGCTGATCAGCCCTTCGGAAACCTTCTCGCCGCCGATGTCCAGGGTCCGGATGGTGACCGGGCGTCCGTTCATGGCCTCGACCATGCCCCGCAACGCCTCGTATTGATCCTCTTCATTGGGGAAGTCGTCGCGGTTCATGAACATGAACTCGGTGCGCAAAAGGCCGATGCCCGCCGCCCCCGCCTGCTTGACCATGTTCATCTCAATGGGAAGCTCGACATTGGCTTGCAGGCCGATTTCCGTGCCGTCACGGGTCACCGCCGGTTGCCGCCGTAAACGGTTTAGCAGGCGTTTTTCGTGAAGCCGGGTCTCGCGACGTTCCTCATAGATTGCCAGTGTCGCCGCCGACGGGTTGACGATGACGGTTCCCGTATCGCCGTCAACGACGACGGCCTCACCGGTGCGCACGCTGCTAATGGTAAATTGCGCCCCCAGGACGGTGGGGATGCCCAGCGCGCGGGCCATGATCGCGCTATGGCCCTCGGCGCCGCCCGAAATGGCAAGCACGCCGGTGATGCGATTTGGATTGAGACGCGCGGTGTCGGCCGGGGTCAATTCGTCGGTAATGATGATGCTTCCCTTGGGCAGTCTGGAAAGCGGTTTGTCCGGGGTTCGCGTGAGGTTGCGAATTAGCCGGTTTCCGACCTCGCGGATATCGGCCATGCGCGCCGCGATGTAGGCGTCGTCCATGGCGGCGAAATCCTTGGCGATCCCGGCGATTTCATCCTCGACGGCGGCTTCGGCGTTTATGCGCCCGGCGACGATGCGCTCTTCGACCCCCCTGATCAGGCGCGACCCGCCCAGCATATGCAAATAGGCGTCGAGAAGAAGGGTCAGCTCCTCTTCCGCCGTGCCGGGCATGGTTTGGGCTTTGGTTTGAAGCTGCCGGATCTGGCGGCGCGCGCGCCCCACCGCATTGTCGAAGCGCGCGGTTTCCATTTTGGCGTCGCGGGTCGCAATTCGGTAGCGCGGAACGGTCACATTGCCGCTGTCGCGTACGTAGGCGACGCCGATGCCGATCCCCGACGATACGCCCAGGCCCTTGATTTGTTTTTCCTTGGGTGTTTTCGCGCTCATTCCTCGAACCGCGCTTCGACCAGACCGCACAGCGCCGCCGACGCTTCGGCAGCCTGCGATCCGCTTGTCGCGATGGTAATCTCGGTTCCCGGCCCGGCGGCCAGCATCATGAGACCCAGTATGGAACTGCCCGCAACGCTTTGTGATCCTTTGGTAACCGTTACCTCGGCCGTGAATTCGGCGACCAGCTTGACGAACTTGCTTGCCGCGCGGGCGTGCAGGCCGCGTTCGTTGCAAACGGTCACATTGTTGGTGATGGTGGCGTCCGGTTTCTTCGGCGATTTCGCTTTTGCCGGGGCCATTATTTATCCCGGGTCAGCAATTGGGACGCGATGTTGATGTATTTCCGCCCCGCTTCGCGCGCGCTGTCCACGGCGTCGGGCAGGGCTTGTGCGCCTCGAACGCTGGCCAGCTTGATCAGCATCGGCAGATTGACGCCGGCGATCACTTCGACGTTGGCCCGGTCCATGATCGAGATCGCCAGATTGGACGGAGTGCCGCCGAACATGTCGGTCAGCACGACGACGCCTTCGCCCTCGTCGGCCTTGCGCGCGCTTTCCATGATCTGGGCGCGGCGTTCTTCCATATCGTCATCCGGGCCGATGCCGATGGCAACCACGTTGGTTTGCGGCCCCACCACATGCTCGAGCGCCGCCACGAATTCCTCGGCCAGTCTGCCGTGGGTTACCAGCACCATTCCGATCATTTGCTTGTCGTTCCCTGAAAATTAGCGGTTTCGCGAGAGCTTCATATTACGGCTACTTCGATCCGTCCAGTTCCCTGTGATTCAGATGAACCTTGACCTTCGCCTTTTCCAGCCAGTCCGCCAGCTTTTCGGCGATGAAAACAGATCGGTGTTGGCCGCCGGAACAGCCCACCGCAATGGTCAGGTAGCTCTTTCCTTCTTCCACATAACGCGGCAGCAGTGGTTCCAGCAGTTTGCACAAATTATCGAAAAAATGCGCAAAATCCTTATCCGCTGCGACATGCGCTGCGACCGCATCGTCGCGGCCCGTCAGCGCCCGTAGGGCCGGATCATAATAGGGATTGGTCAAAAAACGAACATCGAATACGAGATCGGCCTCGCGCGGAATGCCACGCCGGAACGCGAACGAGGTGACGAACACCGACAACCCGCGCCGGCGTAAATGCCCGCAGTGTCCATCCAACGCCCGTTTAAGCTCGCCCAACGACAATTCGCTGGTGTCGATGACGATATCGGCCAGATCGCGCAACGGGGCAAGAAGCCGCCTTTCATGGGAAATGCCGTCGCGCACCGGACGGTCCACGGCCAGCGGGTGACGGTGCCGCGTCTCGGCGTAACGGCGGTGCAACAAATCGTCGTCGCAATCCAGGAAAAGAACGCGGACGTTCACCCCTTCTTCGGACCGCAGCCGTTCAAGCGCCTGCAAAAAGGCCTCGGTTCCAAAATCCCGCGTGCGGATATCGACGCCGATGGCGAGGGGTTGCGAGGAGTTTTCGGCGTCCGGGCGGAATTGCGCCGGCAGCACCAGGGTTCCCAGCAGCGACAGCGGGATATTGTCGATGGCCTCGAAGCCCAGGTCTTCCAATGCCTTGAGGGCCGAGGTCTTGCCCGCGCCCGACATCCCGGTCAGCAACAAGACGTCCAGGTGGTCGGTGCCAGGCGATGGGGGGGATGATGACGTTTGCATGCAAACTTCCGTTTTCAAGAAACGAGTGAACCTCGGCCTGCCACCAACGCGGCGGCCAAACGAACCTTCGCCGGGGCCGAGGCCTCGAAGGGAGCCACACTGACCAGCCGAACCGGCACTTCCATATAATGGCACAAGGGCGCTTCGGGAAGGCGTTCCACATTCTCGGCCGCAACCAACTCGACGACCACACCGATGGATGTCTCCGCCTTGAACGCCATTTTCAGGATGCCGACGCCCCGAACTTCAAGCATTCCAGCAATTTCGTGCGGAGGGCTGGCCGATATTTTCCCGCCATCGAGGCGAAGATCCACCCGGTCGTCGGCAACGAGTTGCGCGCCCGCGTCGATCAGGCGCAACGCCAGGTCCGACTTGCCCGAACCTGATGCGCCCCGGATCAGGACGCCGATGCCGTCGATCTCGATGCATGTGGCGTGGATTTGTTCCATGGCCCGCCAACGTGAAACCGCGAGGCCCGGAAGTCAATGACCGGAAGTCAATGAATTAAACGCAAACCGATTATGATTTTGATGCGGGCAATCGCACGACGAACCGCGCGCCGATGACCTCTTGCGCTTTGCCGATGCGGTTTTCGGCCCACACCCTTCCTCCGTGCGCCTCGACAATCTGCTTGGAAATGTTGAGACCCAATCCCGAATGGGTGCCGAACGCCTCGGATTCGGGGCGTTCCGAATAAAAGCGCTCGAAAATATCGGCTTCTTTTCCAGCGGGAATGCCGGGACCGTCGTCGATGACCTCAATCTCGATGGTATCGACCGCGCGCACCGCGCGCACCATGATGGCCCCACCCGGCGGCGAGAACGACACCGCATTGGCGATGATATTGCGAAAAACCTGAACCAGACGCCCTTCGATTCCCTGAACCGTCAGTTTTCGGTGCTCCGGGAGCAAAAGGTCAATTTGCGGCCCGCCGTCGGTTCCGGTGGAATTCTGAATTTCGACGACGATGTCCAGCATTCCGGCCAGATCGACCTCATCGGTCTCGGCCCGCGAAAGTTCGGCATCCAGCCGCGAGGCGTCCGAAATATCGCTGATCAGGCGATCCAGCCTGCGCACGTCTTCCTGAATAATGCCCATCAATTTGCGTTGCTGGTCGGGGTCCTCGACCCGCGCAATTGTTTCGACCGCCGAATGAAGGCTGGTCAGCGGGTTCTTGATTTCATGGGCGACGTCGGCGGCGAATCCTTCGATGGCGTCCATGCGCGCCCACAGCGCCTCGGTCATTTCACTTAGAATTTGAGCCAGTTCGCCGATTTCATCGGTGCGGCCGGGAAACGTCGGAATCTTGACCTGACGGTTGTGGGTAAAGCGGACCTGTTCGGCGGCGGCGGCCAGCCTGCGAATCGGCCGTGCGATGGTTCCGGCCAGATAAAATGACAACAATACGGTAATGGTCAGGGCGACGCCGAATACCTTGAGAATATTAATGCGCACGTCGTACATGGCGGCGTCGATTTCACGCGAATCCTTCGAAAGCATCAACGCGCCCAGGACCTGTTTATAGCGTTGCACGGGCGCTGCCACGCTAAGCACCATTGCATTGCGAAGGCCGCGCACGGCAGCGGCATCCTCGCCGCGAAGCGCATGAACGACTTCGGCATAGTCCGTCGCCCGCTGGATGGCGTTTTCCCGATATTCGGGAAGTTCATCGAACCCCGGTATCAGCCTGACCAGACTGTCATAAATTTCCAGTAGCCAACTGGCGGCACCTTCGCCGCCGCCCGGCGGCGGGAGGTTCTCGATCTGCACAAAGCCGCCGGGTCCGAACAACAGGCGGCTATCGACGATCAGCACTCCGTCGGCGCCAAACAGACGTGCCCGCGTGCCGGTGGGTTCGACCAGCCGGTGGATCATGTTCTTTGCCGAATTGGGAACCAGCGTCTGGTGTCGGATGAATTCGCCCGAAATATTGATCGCCACGGCTCCTTCGCCCAGCGCGGCGGCGAACATATCCGTTCTTTTTTGCAGCGATGTCAGTTCGGCCGTTATCAGGTTGCGCCGGTATTCGCCCAGATAGAGCAGACCGGCGACCAGAACGCCCAGTGCAAACAGGTTAACCGCAAGAATTCGCCATGTGATCGGCGACACCGCGCGTCGCCGGAGGCGAATGGTCTCGGGTCTGACTGCGTGGGGGTCCTGCATGTAAAGAACTCAATTCCGGTCTTAAAGAACTCAATTCTGGCGGTAGCGGTAGCCTACCCCGTACAGGGTCTCGATGCCCGAAAATTCCGGATCGACCCGCTTGAATTTGCGCCGCAGCCGTTTGACGTGGCTGTCGATGGTGCGATCATCGACATAGATATTCTCGCCATAGGCTGCGTCGATCAACTGGTCGCGGGTTTTTACGTGGCCCGGGCGATGGGCCAGCGCCTGAACGAGAAGAAATTCGGTGACCGTCAGGTTTACCTCCTGGTCGTTCCACGAACAGATGTGGCGGGCCGTATCCATCATCATCGGCCCGCGCTGAATAACTTCGCCTTGCGTTTCGTCGGTGTCGGCGTCGGACAAGTCCTTCCGGCGCAGCACCGCCCGGATGCGTTCAATAAGCAGGCGCTGCGAAAAGGGTTTCTTGATGTAGTCGTCGGCGCCCATGCGAAGGCCCATCATTTCGTCGATTTCATCGTCCTTCGACGTCAGGAAGATGACCGGCAGCGAACCCTTTTGGCGGATACGTTCCAACAGCTCCATTCCGTTCATGCGCGGCATTTTGATGTCCAGCACGGCCATGTCCACGGGGTGCCGTTCCAGCCCGTCGAGGGCCTCGTAACCATCACGATAGGTGTGAACCTCGAATCCTTCGGATTCCAGGGCCATGGATACCGACGTCAGAATGTTTTTGTCGTCATCGACGAGGGCGATGGTATGGGGCATGGGTCGTTGTCCTTGGTCCTGGTGTTCGGTCTTTGCCAAATGAAACGCCTGTTTGTGGCAAAATTATAACGATTGCGGCCAAAAAGTCCCTTTCCCTGCGACAGGGGCTGATTTTTCCCGTGCATCATTGCGCGTTTGGAACTAAATAACCCCCTGACGGTTCGCTCGATCGGGCCGTTGTCGGCAACCCGAAAACGGGTTTTTGCTCACCAATAACGCAAAAAAAACAAACGTCCGGGCTAATCGCGCCGCTGGGGTCGTATGACCTTCGGCGCCAACCGAAGTGCTCGAGGGTTGCGCGCGTGTGCGCATGAGCCCCCCTCGAATGGATAGGAGAACAAGACGTGCAGGAATTCGGACCCTTTGTAAGCCCCTACGGATTGGACAATCACGGCATCAAGAACGCCGGAATGGTTCATTGGAATTTTCCCACCCCGGCTTTGTACGAGCAGGCCATTCGCCGTGGCGAGGCCACGTTGGCCCACGGCGGCGCGCTGGTTACGCGAACCGGCCATCACACCGGCCGTTCGGCCAACGATAAATTCATCGTCGACGAGCCCTCCAGCCACGATACGGTGTGGTGGGGCGACATCAACCGGCCCATGAGCGAAGAACAGTTTGATGGCCTTCACAAGCGCATGCTGGCCTATTTGCAGGGCCGCGACATTTTTGTTCAGGACTGCTTCGCCGTTGCCGATCCCAAGCATCGCTTTCCCGTCCGCATCATTACCGAATCGGCCATGCACAGCCTGTTTGCCCGCAACATGTTTTTCTGGGCAACCCGCGACGACGTTGCCGATTTCAAGCCGGAATTTACGGTCATTCAGGCGGCGCGTTTCCACGCCGAACCGGAAACCGACGGGACCCGCTCGGGCGTTTTCGTGGTCGTTAATTTTGCCAAGCGGACCATCCTGGTCGGCGGCACCAGTTACGCAGGCGAGATCAAGAAATCCATCTTCAGCATTCTCAACTACATGATGCCCGAAAAAGGCATCCTGCCCATGCACTGTTCGGCCAATATCGGCAAGGACGGCGATACGGCGGTTTTCTTTGGCTTGTCGGGAACCGGAAAAACGACCCTGTCCGCCGACAGTTCGCGCACCCTGATCGGCGACGACGAACACGGCTGGGGACCTGACGGTGTTTTTAATTTCGAGGACGGCTGCTATGCCAAGGTCATCAAGCTGAACGAAAAAGCCGAACCCGAAATCTATGCGACGACCAAGAAATTTGGCACCATCCTGGAAAACGTGATGATGCACATGGATGATCGCCGTCTTGATCTGGACGACGACGCCCTGACCGAAAACACCCGGGCATCCTATCCGCTGTCGCATATTCCCAATGCATCGACCACGGGCTGCGGCGGCCATCCCAACAACGTCATCATGCTGACGTGCGATGCCTTCGGCGTGATGCCGCCGGTCAGCCGCTTGACCAACGATCAGGCCATGTATCATTTCCTTTCGGGCTATACCGCCAAATTGGCCGGTACGGAGGCCGGGGTAAAAGAACCGCAGGACGTTTTCTCGGCCTGTTTCGGGGCGCCGTTCCTGCCGCGCAATCCCATCATCTATTCCAAAATGCTGGGCGAACTGCTGGCCAAACACGACACCAAATGCTGGCTGGTCAATACCGGTTGGAGCGGTGGCGGCGTGGGCGTCGGCAAGCGCATGGAAATCGCCCATACCCGGGCCATGATCAACGCGGCCCTTGCCGGCGAGTTGGACGACGTGCCCGTTACCACCGACCCGAACTTCGGGCTTTTGGTTCCGCAATCGTGTCCCGGCGTGCCCGACGAGGTCCTTGTTCCCCGTAACACGTGGGCGGACAAGGCCGCCTACGACGAGGTTGCTCGGGATTTGACGCGCCGCTTCGCGCGTAATTTCACGCAGTTCGAGGATCAAGTTGAAGAAGGCGTTCGTGCCGCCGCGATCCGCGCGGCTGATTAAGTAGAGGCTTAGCGAAAACGGGGGCCGGCGCGCGCGTCGACCGGTCCCTTTTTTCGCGGTTTGGAAACGTTCGAACAGGAAATGGTGGAAAAATGCACCTTTGGACGATATTAATCTGCACCAATTTCGCCCCGGCGTTCGAGCATCCCCAGCCGGTCGTTAGTCAAACGAATTCACCAACGCCGAAAATCGTTGGAAGGGAAGAAGCGTAAGATGAGCTATTCAGGCTTGCCGGAAAAACAAGGGCTGTACGATCCACGGAACGAGCATGATTCCTGCGGCGTCGGGTTCGTCGTCGACATCAAAAATCGAAAAAGTCATGAAATCGTCCGTGAAGGATTGCAGATCCTCGTCAATCTGGATCACCGCGGTGCCGTCGGCGCCGATCCGCTGGCCGGTGATGGCGCGGGTATCCTGACGCAAATTCCCGACAAGTTTTTCCGCGCTGAATGCGCCGCGCTCGGCATCGAATTGCCCGCCGTCGGCGATTATGCCGTCGGCATGCTTTTTCTGTCGCAGGATTCAGAAACCCGCACCCGTCACGAAACGACGATCCAGCGAGTCTTTGAAGAGGAAGGCCACCAGTTCCTCGGATGGCGCGACGTGCCGGTCGATCCCTCCTGCCTGGGATACAGCGTAAAACCCGATCTGCCGGTTATCCGCCAGATGTTTGTCGGTCGGGGCAAAGACGTTGCCGGTCAGGATGCTTTCGAGCGCAAGCTGTTCGTGGCGCGCAAGCAGGCGCACCATGCCATCTGGGATCACGAGGAAAGCCGCACCGAATCGCGTTTTTACATGCCCAGCTTTTCGTCGCGCACGGTTCTGTACAAAGGCATGGTGCTGGCCGGAAATCTGAACGCCTTCTATCTGGATCTCAACGATCCGCGCTTCCGGTCCGCTCTGGCTCTGGTTCATCAGCGCTTTTCGACCAACACGTTCCCGTCCTGGGAGCTGGCCCAGCCGTTCCGCTATTTGTGCCATAACGGAGAAATCAACACCCTGCGCGGCAACATCAACTGGATGCTGGCGCGCCGCCACAACATGAAATCCGACATCTTCGGGGACGACCTGGAAAAGCTGTGGCCACTGATCGGCGATGGCAATTCGGATTCGGCGACCTTCGACAATGCGCTGGAGCTTTTGGTGACGGGCGGCTATTCGCTGGCCCACGCCATGATGCTGATGGTTCCCGAGGCCTGGGACGACAACCCCCTGATGGCGAAAAAGCGTCGCGCCTTTTACGAATATCACGCCGCCCTGATGGAGCCGTGGGACGGCCCCGCTGCGGTCGCCTTTACCGATGGCCGCCAGATCGGCGCGACGCTGGACCGCAACGGTTTGCGCCCGGCGCGTTATATCGTGACCGACGACGATAAGGTCATCATGGCTTCAGAAGTGGGCGTGCTGCCCATACCCGAGGAAAAGATCGTCGAAAAATGGCGCCTTCAGCCGGGTAAGATGTTCCTGATCGACCTTGAAGAAGGGCGCATCGTCGGCGACGACGAGATCAAGGATCAACTGGCTACGGCGCATCCCTACCGTCAGTGGCTGGGCGAAACCCAGATCCGGGTCGAGGAATTGCCGCCGGAAGTCGCCGCCATGGCGCCGGACGAAGCGACGTTGCTTGATCGCCAGCAGGCCTTTGGCTACACCCAGGAAGACGCGAAATTTTTCCTCGCTCCCATGGCCGAGGGCGGACAGGACCCCATCGGGTCCATGGGCCGCGACATTCCCCTGGCCGTATTATCGCGCCGTCCGAAAATCCTGTTCGACTATTTCAAACAGAATTTCGCGCAGGTGACCAACCCGCCCATCGATCCGATCCGTGAACAGTTGGTGATGTCGCTGGTTTCGCTGATCGGGCCGCGCCCCAATCTGCTGGATCTGGAAACCGGCGGATCGCACAAGCGGCTGGAAGTCAAATCGCCGATTTTGAGCAACGTCGATCTAGAGAAAATCCGCCATATCCACGAGAAGGTGGACAACGCTTTTCGTACCTACACGCTGAACATCTGCTACGCCGCGGATCTGGGCGCGGCGGGGCTTGAAACGGCGCTCGACCGGATTTGCCATATCGCCAAGGAACGCGTGCTCGCGGGCTATAACATTATTGTGCTCTCGGACCGGTCCATGGACGCCGATCATATCGCCGTCCCGTCGCTTCTGGCGACCGCCGCGGTGCACCACCATCTGATCCGCGAAGGGCTGCGTACCGAGGTTGGCATCGTGATCGAAACCGGCGAAGCACGTCAGGTTCACGATTTCTGCCTGCTGGGCGGTTACGGAGCCGAGGCGATCAACCCCTATCTCGCGTTCGAGACCCTTTCGGCAATCCGCTCGTCACTGAAGGATAGCCGGAACGAAAGCATGAGCGAGGAAAAGGTCCACGCCAATTACGTCAAGGCGTTGAACAAAGGCGTGCTCAAGGTCATGTCGAAGATGGGCATCTCGACCTTCCAGTCCTATTGTGGCGCGCAAATCTTCGATGCGGTTGGTCTGTCGAGCGATTTCGTCGACCAGTACTTCACCGGTACGGCAAGCAAGATCGAGGGCATCGGACTGGCGGAAATCGCCGAGGAAACCGTGCACCGCCATCGCGATGCGTTCGGCGACGGCAGCATCTATCGCGACGCGCTGGATGTCGGCGGCGAGATGGCCTACCGGCTGCGCGGCGAAGAACATATGTGGACGGCTGAAACGATCGCACAGTTGCAACGCGCGGTGCGCGCGGGTGACCGCAAGCTCTATGACGCGTTTGCCGATACGGTTAACGAGAAAAGCCGCCAGCTAATGAATTTGCGCGGACTTTTCGAATTCAAGCCCGCTGATGCGCCGTTGCCGCTCGATCAGGTGGAACCGGCCAGCGAGATCGTCAAGCGGTTTTGCACCGGGGCCATGTCGTTCGGGTCCATTTCCTACGAGGCGCACACCACCCTTGCCATCGCCATGAACCGGCTGGGCGGCAAGTCCAATACGGGCGAGGGCGGCGAGGAAGCGGAACGCTTCCAGCCCATGAAAAACGGCGATTCCATGCGCTCGGCCATCAAGCAGGTGGCCTCGGGCCGATTCGGCGTCACCGCCGAATACCTCGCCAATTCAGACGAAATGCAGATCAAGATGGCCCAGGGCGCCAAGCCCGGCGAGGGCGGCCAGCTTCCGGGTCACAAGGTCGATCCGACCATCGCCCACGTGCGTCATTCAACGCCCGGCGTCGGCCTGATTTCGCCGCCGCCGCACCACGATATCTATTCCATCGAAGATTTGAAGCAGCTTATTTTCGATCTGAAAAACGTCAATCCGGCGGGCAACGTCAGCGTCAAGCTGGTGTCCGAGGTAGGTGTGGGAACGGTGGCCGCAGGCGTCGCCAAGGCGCGCGCCGACGGCGTCCTGATTTCGGGTTATGACGGCGGCACCGGCGCCAGTCCGCTGACTTCGATCATGCACGCCGGATCGCCGTGGGAAATCGGTCTGGCCGAAACCCACCAGACACTGGTCACCAACGATCTTCGCGGCCGCATCACGGTGCAGGTCGACGGCGGCATGCGCACCGGGCGCGACATTGCCGTGGGTGCGATTTTGGGCGCCGACGAGTTCGGCATCGCGACCGCCGCCCTCATATCCGAAGGCTGCCTGATGATGCGCAAGTGTCATCTGAACACGTGCCCGGCGGGGATCGCCACCCAGGACCCTGAACTTCGCAAGCGCTTTACCGGCAGGCCGGAAGACATCGTCAACTACCTGACCTTCGTGGCCGAGGAGCTGCGCGAAATCATGGCCATGATGGGTTTTGCCACCATCAACGACATGATCGGCCGGGTGGACCGGCTGGACACCCGCGAAGCCGCCGAACACTGGAAGGCCCACGGCCTGGATCTCAGCAGCGTTCTGCATTATCCGCAAGCGCCCGATACGGTGGCCCGCTTCAAGTGCCAGGAGCAGGATCACGATCTTGAAGGCGCGCTCGATTACGAATTGATCGAAAAATCGAAACCGGCTTTGGAGGACAAAAAACCGGTCAAGATCGAAACCAGCATCCGCAACGTCAACCGCACTGCCGGGGCCATGTTGTCGGGCGAGGTGGCCAAGCGCTACGGCCACAAGGGCCTGCCCGAGGACACCATCTACATCAAGGCCAAGGGCAACGCCGGTCAGACCTTCGGCGGATGGCTGGCGCGCGGCATTACACTCGACCTTGAGGGCGACGCCAACGACTATGTGGGCAAGGGCCTCAGCGGCGGGCGCATCGTCGTTCGCCCGCCCGCCGAAAGCCCCATTGTCGCGGAAGAAAATATCGTCATCGGCAATACCGTTTTGTACGGCGCCGTCGCGGGCGAATGTTACTTCCGCGGTGTCGCCGGGGAACGTTTCTGCGTTCGCAACTCAGGCGCCATGACGGTGGTCGAGGGCGTGGGCGATCACGGATGCGAATATATGACCGGCGGCGTCGCCGTGGTGCTTGGCAAGACGGGACGCAACTTCGCGGCGGGCATGAGCGGCGGCGTCGCTTACGTGCTTGACGAGGACGGCGGCTTTGCCAAGCGCTGTAACATGGAAATGGTCACGTTGGAGGAAATTCCCGAAGACGAGATGATGCCCGACGCCATCGACAAGAACTATCTGTTCAACGATATGCTCAGCGACGACGCGCCGCGTCTGAAATGGCTGATCGAACGGCATCTGAACTACACGGGCAGCGAGGTGGCCCGGCGAATTCTGGACGATTGGGAAGATACCTTGCCCAAATTCGTCAAGGTTCTGCCGGTCGATTACCGAAAGGCGCTGGAAAGAACAAAAACGGGCGGACTGCGGCCGCGAGAGCGAGCCGGCTACGGCCCGCGGGAGGGGTGATCATCCATGGGTAAGCCAACCGGATTTGTCGAAATTCAGCGGCAGACGCATTCCTACGAACCGGTCAGTGACCGTATTCGGCATTTTGACGAGTTCGTCCTTCCCCTGGAGGAAGGCGATCTTCGGCGTCAGGGTGCGCGCTGCATGGACTGCGGAATTCCCTTCTGTCACAGCGGATGCCCGGTCAGCAACATCATCCCCGACTGGAACGATCTGGTGTACCGCAAGCGCTGGCGCGAGGCGCTGGACGTTCTGCACTCCACCAACAATTTCCCGGAATTCACGGGCCGCGTCTGCCCGGCGCCCTGCGAGCAGTCGTGTACGCTGAATTTGCAGCACGAACCGGTGACCATCAAAAACATCGAATGCGCCATCGTCGACAAAGCCTGGGAAGAAGGCTGGGTACGCCCGCAAATTCCGGCGCACCGCACCGGCAAACGGGTGGCCGTGGTCGGCTCGGGACCGGCGGGCCTGGCGTGTGCCCAGCAATTGGCCCGCGCCGGTCATCATGTGGTCGTTTGTGAAAAGAACGCGCGCATCGGCGGCCTGCTGCGCTACGGCATTCCCGACTTCAAGATGAACAAGGTGATGATCGACCGCCGCATGGGCCAGATGCAGGCCGAAGGCGTCAAGTTTCTGCCCGGCGTGACCGTGGGCATGGACGTGTCGGCCGAGAAGCTTCTGGAAGATTTCGACGCCGTGGTGCTGGCCGGCGGGTCGGAAAAACCGCGCGATTTGCCCGTGCCGGGCCGCGAGCTGGACGGCGTTCATTTCGCCATGGATTTCCTGACCCAGCAAAACCGGCGTCTGGCCGGAGAAAACCTGCGCAACGTCAAAGAAATCAACGCCCACGGCAAACGCGTCATCGTCATCGGCGGCGGCGACACCGGTTCCGATTGCATCGGCACCTCGATCCGCCAGAACGCCCGCTGGGTGACGCAGTTTGAAATCCTGCCCCAGCCGCCCGCGCAGGAAGACAGCCTGATGACCTGGCCCGACTGGCCCAACAAGCTGATGACGTCATCCTCGCAGGAAGAAGGCTGCCGCCGCGAATGGACCGTGGCGACCAAGCGTTTCCTGGGCGAAGACGGCGTCGTTACCGGTCTGGAAGCCGTGCGCGTGGAATGGACCACGGACGCCGATGGGGCCATGAGCATGAGCGAAATCCCCGACAGCACCTTCGAGGTCAAGGCCGATCTGGTGCTCTTGGCCATGGGCTTCGTTCATCCGGTGCACGAGGGCATGCTGGCGCAGTTCGGCGTCGATCTCGATGCGCGCGGCAACGTCGCCGCCGGAACTGACGACTACCACACCTCGGTCGAACGGGTGTTTTCCGCCGGCGACATGCGGCGCGGCCAGTCTCTGGTGGTGTGGGCCATCCGCGAGGGCCGTGAGTGCGCCCGCTCGGTGGATGCTTTCCTCATGGGTGAAACCGACCTTCCACGTTGATCCCGCTGCGCCCCGAGTGCTATAAGTAACCCATATTTTGGGGTGCGACGGTCGTGGACCTTCTACATATAGCGGTAGTGGCGGTCATTCAGGGAATCACCGAATTCCTGCCCGTCAGTTCGTCCGGGCATCTGGTTATGGTGTCGCCGCTGACCGGCTGGCCGGATCAGGGCCTGGTCATCGACGTCGCCGTACACATCGGAACCCTGGGCGCGGTCATCGTTTATTTCGCGCGCGATCTGTGGGGGATGGCAGCGGGCATTTGGCGCGTGATGACCGGACGCAAGGACCCCGCCGCCCGCTTGGCCGCGCAACTCGTGCTGGGCACCCTGCCCGTCATCGCCGCCGGATACACGCTCAACCACTATATGCCGGGCGGCATCCGCAGCTTGACCGTGGTGGCCTGGGCGACGCTCGGTTTCGGCATCGTGCTGCTGATTACCGACAAGGTCGGCATGACCATCAGGCGCATCGAACACCTGGGCTTCGGCGACGCCTTCGTCATCGGCATGGCGCAAATCCTGGCGCTCATCCCCGGAACCAGCCGCTCCGGCATCACCATGTCGGCGGCCCGAATCTTAGGCTTCGAACGCGCCGACGCCGCCCGCTTCTCCATGTTGCTGTCCATCCCCACCATCCTGGGCGCCGGAACCCTCAAGGGCCTTGAACTCTACAATAGTGGAAACGCCGATCTCACGGCCGCGGCCATCATGGCCGCGGCAATGGCTTTCATCACGGCACTCATCGCCATCACCCTCCTGATGGCCTGGCTCCGCCGCGCCACCTTCACGCCTTTCGTTATCTACCGCGTGATCCTGGGCGGCATCCTGCTGGGATTTGCCTACGGGCTGTAGCGCGGCCTCACGCTCTCCAACGCCGGACAACAAGTTCGCAGTTCCCTGTTCGAAAAAGCGACGGGTAAAACCAGTCGTTCGTGATTCACATGTTTGCGCCAGCAAACAGAGGGGACACAACATAATGTAGCTTGTTGAATAATACGGCACTAAAGACATCAATAGGGAAATTAGTGGCTCTAATAACCCTTTGTTTGTCAGGGAAAATATGACACGCTAAATTTGCGTAAAAGAAACGTTTCTTGAGGAACTGGTATTTTTTTCGAGGATGCTTTGAACGAGGTTCAAGGCACGGCTTTCGCCGATTGATTTGTCTTCGAAGAAATAACCGGAAAAGCGCCGGAAGACTGAGCAATTTTCCCTGGGGGGAGCCGACGAATGAGAAGCATCGTCGCGACCATTGAGGCGCACCAACGATGGATTGAAGATACCGCGACCGGTAAGCGCGCGGATTTCTTTGATGCCGACTTAAGCGGCAAGAATTTTGCACGTGTCGAGTTGCCCGATGGAACGTTCGTCGGCGCCAATTGCAGCAACGCGAGTTTCAGGTCTGCGAACCTTGTCCGCGGCGATTTTATGGGCGCGGATTTGCGCGGAGCCGATTTCAGGGGCGCCAAACTCAAGGGATCGAACTTTCGCGGCGTTTCTCTGGTCGGCGCGAACCTGAACCATGCCGACCTCATTGACGTTGATTTCCGGGGCGGCACGGTCGTGGATATCAACAACCGGACCATCGGCCGCGAAGTATCCGATCTAAGTTCCTGCGCGCTTGATTTCGCGAAACTCGTGCGGGCTCAACTTTCAGGAGCCAATCTCAAGGGAACGAGCCTGATCGGCGCAAATCTGAAAAACGCCAATCTGGTTGGCGCCAATCTGGAAGATACCAATCTCACGTCCGCCGATCTTTCGTTTGCCAATCTTGCCAGCGCCCGGCTCAGCAATGCCAATTTGGAGCGCGTTAACCTCCAGCATGCGGTTTTGCGCGGCGCGAAACTGGCAAAAACCAACTTGAAGGGCGCGGCGCTGGGAAGTGCTGACTTCGACGGCGTGGACCTCAGCACGGCCCTTGTCGAAAACACCAATGTCAGGGTCGGGCTGGCCAACCTGCCGCCCCATTTGCAGCGGGCGTTTCGTGACCATGAACAATGGCTGAGCAGCGGGGGCAAAGCCGGCGAACGCTGTGTCCTGACCGGTGAAGATCTGATCGGGGTCGACCTGTCGGGGCGGAACCTCAGCGGCATGGTCCTCAACGGATCGAAATTCCGAAAAGGCAATCTGGCCGATTGTGTTTTCGCCATGACCGAAATGAAGAGGGCCGACCTGCGCGGGACGAACCTGGAGCGCGCCATTTTCCTTGGCACGAACCTTAGCGGCGCGAATTTGGCCAACGCCCGGCTGGACGGCGCCAAACTGAGGTCCATCGAAATATGCAATAAAGACGGGGGGCGAACCAACAAGTTCCAGAAAACGACCCTCGACGGCGCCATCCTGGTGGGAACCTCCATCCCCAGGGAAGCGCTGGCGACATGCAGCTGCGTAAACACCAGGTTTTAGAACGAGTGGACTGACCGGGGCACGGGGCCGCATCTTAAACTTCTGAGCTCAGGGCCCCCACATCACCTGATCTTGATCAGGATGTCCTCGTTCTCGTCGGCGCGGGCGTCAAAGCCGCCCAGGTCCTCGTCGACAAAGCCGAAGGTGATGTTCTCGCCCGAGGTGGTTGCGATATCGAGCTTGGCGTTGAAACACGGGTGCTCAATTCCGTGTTTGTCCCTCACGTAATATTTTCGAATTGCAAAGGTGTCCTCGGATACCCTGGGCCCCGTGAAAAAGACTTTCGATCCGGCGATTTTTCCACTTGGTGTCGGCAACCCCGCGAATTTGCCCAATTCGTTTTGCGCCAGCGCAAGGAATGTCAGGCAATCGATTTCGTCCGTGCCAAGGATTTCCTGCCACTTTTTGTCTCTGTCCCCCAGCGGAATGAATGTGCTGCCGACCAGAAGCTGAGAACTGACGGCCTTGGACATCAGGCGCGCGAGACTGATCGTTACGTCGCCGACGATGTATCCGCCCGCTTCCGCGGCGGCCGTTCCGCCCTGATAGTATTCGTAGTGGCTGCCGAAATGGACCGCGCAGCGAAGGCGGGGAACGCTCGAAGCGCTCTTTTCCGTCAGGTTCCGCGCCGCGTACATATAGCCCAAGGCCAAAACCACCGCGCAAAACAACACGATATCGGCGTCCAGGCCTTCGTGGCTGTTCCATACGTAAAAACCGTCACCGGTCGTCGTCATGCATATCTTGATGGGCATGCCCAGCGAACGGCACCGGGCCGCCGCCAGCTTGATGTAATAGGACAGGACGCTGACGTGGGTGATCTGTTCGTGCGGCGAGTGAACCGAAAAGCTCACCATGTCGAAAAGCGCAACGGCGCGCGATTCAAACTGGGTGACCGAGTAGTAGCGGACGATGTTGTTGACGTCGTCGATATCGCTGGCGTTTGCGCCGATGTAGTGCTTCAGCTCGATGGTCGATTCGCGGCAACCCGACGCAATCAGCGCATCTCCCCGTTCCTGATTTTCCACATAGCGGTCCAGTTGCAGCAAATCGCTCCGCGATTTGGCGATCTGCGGCAGGCTGAAACTGGGAACGTAGAAAAGCTGAATTCCCGTGGGCAGGCTCCGCCACCCCACAATGACATTTGCACCCAGGTTGCAAACCTTGCGAAGGTGACCTTCCAGTTCCCGACGATTCTCGACCGACAGGTGATCGCCTACGCCCTTCTTTTCCAGCACCGTCGCTTCCATCTACTTTGGAACCTCCCCAGCGCACGACCG
The DNA here is from genome assembly GCA_018648445.1 of Rhodospirillales bacterium. The sequence goes on from JABGRG010000003.1 coordinate 84,633, forward strand.
AACGTCTTCTCAGGGGCGTCAGCCTACTCCCTTGGCATCTGTTTGGAAACCGCCGACAACCGAGAGCACCCCCCGCAAACGCGAACCGGCCCCCACACCCCGGCAACCCGCGAGTCCCCGACAACAAGCCCGGAGGGATGCGACCAGCGACTAAGCGACCCAGCGGGAGCGCAGCCTTGGTGGCGCTTGAACGAAATTAGACAAAAGCCCAGGGCTCCGCCCAGACCCGAGAAGGGACTCGTCCCTTAGAACCCTTTGATTTATCGATGAAAAATACCGTTAACGGAAAGTGCCGTGGTCAATAAATCGTCATTTTGATCCCGTTGTTTAGGGGGAGAGGGGGTGGTTGGCGGCTTTGTTGTTGGGATCGTCAAACCACTGAAAATAGGCCTCAGCGCCGTCGCGGCCGGATTGAACCAGGGCTTCCTTCTGTGGGTTGGGAAGGTTGAAGTCGGTCGTCCCTACCCCGAGGGTGTCGATATAGACGGTCCGTTGCCAGTCATCGGAATGGAGGTGTTTGTTTAGTTCGGCGTTCATCAGCGTCGATATCAGATGGAAGGCATAGTCGAAAAAATCCTCGATTATGTTGTGTTCTGGTTCGGCGCCATCCCGGAACATTGCGATTTCGGCTTCGGAATCGAGTCTGAAACCCAAGGTTTGCTTGTTGAATACATAGGGGCTGCTATTGGGGTGTTTTTCTTTCAGCGCCTTGCTTGCTTCACCGTAGTAATCGGTATGCTTGGCAAGCTTGGGGTCGGCCGGATCGTCGATATACTTTTCCCGATCAAATAACTTGATCGGGTAGTTTCTAAGAACGCCTCCGTCGACATAAACGTCATTACCCGGTTTCCGCCGGATCGCCGCAAAAAACAGCGGGATCGACATGGACATGCGGACGGCATCGGCAATTCTCGTTCGTGGCGTATGGTCAGCCGAAAAAACTTCCGAGAAATTGGTTGAGAGGTTTGTCGCGCAAACGAACAGATCGCGGAAACCGTCCGGGTGATCCCGCAATCCCTTGAAGGTAAGATTTCGGTTGCCCGTTTTTTCTTCAATCAGACCGCCGACCCAGTTGCGAAAAAAGTCACCCTTGTAGATACCGAACTCTTCGATCAGTCGATTGGTGTCACGAAAAATTCCCCAGGAATCATCCATGAAATTGGTGAATTCAAGGGAGCTGAGAATTTCATGGACCTCGTCGTTCGAAAAATTCAACGCGGCCAAGACCGCATTAATTGCCCCAGCCGACGTTCCGCCAACCCGTTTGATGCCTTGGAGAATGCCCTTGCTTTCCATAACCTCCATTGCACCCACATAGGCGATGCCCTTTACGCCGCCTCCCTCAAAAACAAGATTCTGGAACGCGTAACCCATGAGACCCTCCATTGTCACCGCCAGAGAACATTGGGCCCGTGCCCATGTGATCGCTTATGCCGGGTTGCCGGGGCAGTTCAGTTTCGTGCTAAATCAGCGAGCCGAAAGCAGGGTTTGGCCGTCAACCAATCGTCCATCCAGCACCATAGCCGCGAAGGACTTTGCCTCCGGGCTTTCCGACACCTTCAGGACCTCGACCGCCAATTTTGCCACACTCCTTCGTAGGGTGGTCGCGGATTCACGTGATTCAAGCGTCCCTATCGTGACGAAAAAATTGTCGGTTCCTTCCGGGACGATAACTCTGGCCATTTTCTGACCTAGCAGGCCATCTTGGAGGATTGTGCCGTTTAAGTTGTCTGCCGCTTCTTTTGCCGCATCGGCATCCTTGGCCACGCCGACAACGAATGCATACTTTTTCGGCTGTGCACTGCGGCCAACGGCGATTTGTAGCGCCTTGGCAAATGAAGGCTCAACTTCATTTCTTTTTAGAAGTTCAGCCTCAAAGCATCGCCCGTCGGGCAGTTTTACCGTACCCGTTGAGCACGGAGCCGGCTGAGCGTAAGCGGTTCCCACGATCAGCGAACCAATTGACCTGAGGCCTTCGAGACCGTTGGTTGGCGGAGTTTTGTCCGCAATTGGCTGAGAGGCCAACGCCAGAATTATCGAAGGGGCCAGAACACCCAGGCTAAATGCGCTCTTCTTTTGATGATCTTCCGAGAGTGTGCCGTCCGTGAAGATAATCGCGATGATTACTCCGAAAACGATGTATGTGCCATACGTGAAGTAGGCCGCAATTGCGGTTACGCCAAAGGGCTGGTCCAGGTAGAAACCAGCCTCGGTCAGTTTCAACAAGACAAGTACGGTTCCGCCGATCGCACCCAATAGGCCGAGCTTAGGTTGGGTCATGATGCGCCCCCCTCCGTAGAAAAACTTTCTCTACCATAACTGAAAATTGTAAATGATACCAGGAATGAGTTGCATTCCAACAGGCGAGGCATTCGTGGATAAGCCCTGAGGGAAGCGAAGCGTGCGCCTCAATGGGCTAGTCGAGGCGCTGCGCGCTCCTCCGGGAGACAGGGTGATTTTCGTTCCGGTGACAGTGGTTCCGGTGACAGTGCACTAATCAGGGATCAAAGGGACGCGTCCCTTTGCGGGTCTGGGCGGAGCCCGGTCTTTCTTTGTGAATTGCGTTCAAGCGCCACGCAGGCTGCGCTCCTGTTTGTCGCTAGTCGGTGCGCTTCGCTTCCCTCCGGGCTAGTCCGCAATCGCCTCGCTGGTTGCCGGTTTATTGTTTGATTACGTTCAAGCGCCACGCAGGCTGCGCGCCTCAATGGCGCTAGTCGCTGCGCTCCGGGCGCTCCTCCGGGCTCACGCCGAAAAACGGCGATAAGAGACTTTACAAACCCATGGCCCCGTTAAGTGGGCTTTACGAAATTTGAAATAGGAAATATCCTATTCACGCTTCAAGAGTTGGTGGCCCCGGCGGGACTCGAACCCGCAATTCCTGGAGGGAACCCCGATCCCAGATCGGGGGCGTATACCAGTTTCGCCACGGGGCCATTAAGAGGCGGAGGGAACCAAGGTTCCCCCCGATGCCACCCAACGGTGGCTACGAGCGATAGCGGAACGCGAGAACCCCTATCGCCCGGAAGTAGGTTGTGGCCGCTAGCTGGAGTCAGGACGCCAATCTCAGGCTCCAGTTAGCCCACCCCACACGCCACATGGGGTAATTTGCCCGTCCGCAGGGTGGTGGTTTCGAGGCGTTCGGGCCGTGGATTAGGCGGCGGCATCATTTCTCCTTTCGTTCTATTCTGATTCTACAGTAGTTTTGGGGTGTCACGAGGGTGTGAATTCGGTGAATCACGGGGAAAACCGCATATTTTGTGGCGCGGTAGGGCAGATTGCCCTATATTTTGTTTGCGAGAACGAAAATAGAGGTAGTTGAAGTGGTGAGAAAAACCCCCGTCGTGGACAATTCGAGTGACGAAGAAAAGAAGCCAGCCGAAAAGCCGGTAAGCCTCAAACCGTTGGAGTTTGAGGAAGCGCTGGAGGATATGCTGCGGGTGAAGCCAGATACGAAGGATGAGAATCGTGGCAGACGGGGCGACGCTAACCGTAACTCTTAAAAACCAACGTCCCGTAGAACTGGTTGATCTGACAACTAGTTTTTTGGCATTGGGGCAAGCCTACGAAGATTTCGTTTATACCCGTGGCTTTGATCCAGTTGCCGGTAATGTCCGCCTTTATATAAGGGAATTAAAATCCGGAAGTATTGTCGCCGAATTGGCTTCAATGGCGGAACAGGCGTCGTTTATTATTGATAATTTAGATGTATTTGCGGGTTTTGTTACTCAAATAGATGAAATTACAAAGTTTTTTGTTGGAGCAAGCAATGACAAAGCTGGATTCAAATTTCAAGTGCAACACCCAATGATTTGACGAAGGCTTCCAAT
>JABGRG010000077.1 GCA_018648445.1 Rhodospirillales bacterium
GGATATCTACGACCACTATGCCCACGGATTGATAAACCGTCGGCAATTTTTCGACAGGGCGGCGAAATTTGCCGTTGGCGGATTGACCGCAGCGGCGCTGCTTGAGACGCTTTCGCCGAATTATGCGCTGGCCAATCAGGTCGACGAAAACGATCCGCGCATCAAGGGCGAGAACATCGAATACGCGTCACCCGACGGGCATGGCACCGTTCGCGGATATCTCGTCCGCCCAACTGGCGGGGGCAAGCGGGGCGGCGTGGTCGTGGTTCACGAGAACCGCGGGCTAAACCCCTATATTGCCGACGTTGCACGCCGGGTCGCAGCCGCGGGATATATCGCGCTGGCACCGGACGGCCTAACGCCGCTTGGCGGCTATCCCGGCACTGATGATGAAGGCAAGGTGATGCAGAAGAAGCTCGACAAGGGCAAGCTTCTGGAGGACTTCATCGCCGCGTACGGGCGGGTCAAATCCGACCCCGATTCCAATGGCAAGGTTGGGGCGGTCGGGTTCTGCTATGGCGGTGGCGTGTGTAATTCAATGGCCGTACGATTGCCCGATCTGGCTGCTTCGGTGCCGTTCTACGGCCGACAGCCGAGCGCTGCCGATGTCCCCAAGATCAAGGCTCCATTGCTGCTGCATTACGCGGCTCTCGACAAGCGGGTCAACAAGGGATGGCCGGATTACGAGGCGGCGCTGAAGGCGAACGGCAAGGAATATACCGCCCACATGTATCCGGACGTTAACCACGGGTTCCACAACGATACCACCCCGCGCTATGACAAGGCGGCAGCGGAGCTCGCCTGGGATCGGACCATCGCCTTCTTCAAGGAGCGGCTGGCGTAACAAACGGGATCTAGGCGGCCAGCCCCGCTGCGACTGATTTTTCGCGCAGGTAGTCGTAGCCCATTTTCGCGTACGTCAGCGGAATGGCGATGGCCGGATCCTGTTCGGCTTCGACTACCAGCCAGCCTGCGTAACCCGCGCTACGCAAAGCCTCAAACACGCCCGGATAGTCGATGAAGCCGTCACCGGGGACGGTGAACACGCCTTCGAGGACGGAGTCCATGAAGCCCGCGTCCGTCTCCAGCGATCGGGTCAGCACATCTTTGCGCGTGTCCTTGCAATGCACATGATTGATACGCGCGGCGTATGTGCGCGCCGCCGCAACCGGATCGCCGCCCCCATAGGCCAGATGGCCCGTGTCCAGCAAAAGGCCCACCTCGTCGCCGGTGTTTTCCATCAGGCGATCCACGTCCTGGGCGCTTTGCACAGCGGTTCCCATGTGATGGTGAAAGGCCATGGCGACGCCGCGACCCGCCAGGTATTTGCCCATCTCGGTCAGGCGCTGGCCGTATTGCGCCCACTCGCCGTCGGGCACGTGCGGACGGGTCGATAGAGGGGTTCCCTTGGAGCCGTGGATGCAGCCGGTTACTTCGGCAAAGACCATGACCGAACAGCCCATATCGGCGAGAAGGGTCAAATGATCTTCGACGGCGGCCTTTTCGTCGGCGACGCTGCGGCTCAGAAGTTCGCCGCTGTACCACCCCGAAATCAGTTCCAGCCGGTGGGCCTGAAGGATGGGGCGAAGTTCCGACGAAACGCGCGGGAACTTGTTGCCAAGCTCGATCCCCGCATAGCCTGCAGCCGCCGTTTCCGACAGGCACACTTCCAGCGGCGTGTCGCCGCCCAGTTCCGGCATGTCGTCATTGGTCCAGGTCAGCGGATTGATGCCGATTTGTACGGACATTCTATTCTCCCGTTCTTTGTTTTTTTGTGGCGACTACATAGTTTTCGTGCGCGGCCTGAACTTCGGCGCGTTCCGAAACTTCCGGCACGGCAATGTCCCACCACGCCCCGCCGTCCTCAGTCGTTTTGATCGGGTCGGTTTCGATGGTGATGACGTAGGTGCGATCCGCTTCCTTGGCGCGTTCCAGGGCGGCCTCAAGCTCGGCGACACTGGTCGCATGCTCGGATATGGCGCCCAGACTTGCCGCGTGGGCGGTAAAGTCAATGTCGGGCAACTCGCCGTCGGTGCGCACCGATGAGAACAGATTATTGAAGCTCTCGCCGCCACACGCCCGTTGCAGCCGGTTGATGCAACCGAAACCGCGATTGTCGAGAAGCACGATAATCAGCTTCTTGCCCATCAATACCGAGGTGGCGATTTCGGAATTCAGCATCAGATAACTGCCGTCGCCGACCAGCACGAAAACCTCGCGGCTGGGGTCGGCGATTTTGACGCCCAGCCCGCCGGCGATTTCGTAGCCCATGCAGCTATAGCCGTATTCCATGTGATAGCCGCCGGGCTCGGGGGTTCGCCACAGCTTGTGAAGTTCTCCCGGAAGGCCGCCCGCCGCGCACACGACCACATCGCGCTGCCCCGCTGCCCGGTTGGCCGCGCCCAAAACCTGGGCATCGGTGGGCAGCGGTGCGTTGGTTGGTTTGGTGGCGCGCTCGACGGCTTCATTCCATTCGCCGGTGAGCTGGCGCATCTTGCCGCCCCAGGCCGATGGTGCTTTCCAGTCGCCGAGTTTTTCGTCCAAAGCCTCAAGGCCCCGTTTCGCATCGCTTACCAACGGCAGGGCTCCGTGTTTGACCGAATCGAATGCCTGCACGTTGAGCTGGATCAGTTTGCCGTTCTCGTTGGCGAAAATGGATCGCGACGCGGTGGTGAAGTCGCCCAAACGCGTTCCCACGGCCAAAACCACATCGGCTTCGGCGGCCAATGCATTGGCGGCGCTTGCCCCGGTCACGCCCAGCGATCCGACCTGATTTGAGTGATCCCACGCGAGTGCGCCCTTTCCGGCCTGCGTCTCGGTTACGGGAATGTCGTAGCGTTCGGCGAAATCGGCCAGTTCCTTGCAGGCCAGCGAATAATGAACGCCGCCACCAGCCACGATCAGAGGTTTTTCAGCGGATTTCAGGGCTTCCAGCGCCGCCGCCAATTCGCCTTCGTCGGGGCCGATGCGGCGCGCCGTGCGCACCCGGGGTGCGAAGAATTTCACCGGATAGTCGAAGGCCATGGCCTGAACATCCTGCGGGATGGCCAGCGTTACGGGTCCGCAATTGGCCGGATCGGTCAGCACGTCCAGGGCGACCGGAAGGGACGTCAGTAATTGCTCGGGTCGCGTGATGCGGTCCCAGTAGCGCGAAACGGGTTTGAAACAGTCGTTTGCCGACACCGTTCCATCGCCGAAATTCTCAACCTGCTGAAGCACCGGGTCGGGCCGCCTGGAGGCGAAGATATCGCCCGGCAAAAACAAAACCGGCAAGCGGTTGACATGGGCCAGGGCGGCGGCCGTCACCATGTTGGTGGCGCCTGGGCCGATTGAAGTCGCGCAGGCCATCATGCGGCGGCGGTTCATGGCTTTGGCGTAGGCGATGGCGATGTGCGCCAGAGCTTGCTCGTTATGGCCGCGGAAGGTGGGAAGTTCCTCCCGCGCGGCATAAAGCGCTTCGCCCAGCCCGGCGACGATTCCATGCCCGAAAATGGCGAATACGCCGGCAAACAGCGGCACTTCCTTGCCGTCGATTTCCGTACGTTGGGCGTTCAGGTATCGAACCAGGGCCTGAGCCATGGTTAAGCGTACGGTTTCCATCAATCGAGCCTCCTCGTCGCTGCTTTCGTTGCTTGCCGCAAAAATAAATATTCCATTTTCTATCCGGATTAGAATATCTTTATCTGCCGGTGGCAATAGGAAAAAAACGGGATGTCAGTCGACATCAGCAGGAGGGGTCCCATGATTAGTATCGTTCAGTTCGGCGCCGGACGTATCGGCAAAATTCATGCATCTAACGTCGCCTTGAATCCGCGGGCGAAACTTCGCTATGTGGTGGATATCGACGAGGCTTCGGCGCAGGCGCTGGCAACGGCTCACGGTGCTGAGGTCACGGACACCGAAACCGCGCTTGCCGACATGAGCGTCGACGCGGTGATCATCGCCTCGTCCACCGATACCCATACTCCGCTTATCGAGGCGGCTTGCCGTGCGGGAAAGAACATCTTTTGCGAAAAACCGGTTGATTTGGATTCGGCGAAAGCCGCCAAGGTGCTCGGCGTCGTGGAGGAAACGGGTGTCAAGTTATTGGTCGCCTTTAATCGCCGATTTGATCCCAGTTTTGCGGCCTTGCACAAGGAGCTTCGGGATGGCCGCATCGGCAAGGTCGAGCAGGTCATCATCACCAGCCGCGATCCCGGCCCGCCGCCCGCCGAATACATCAAGGTGTCGGGCGGCTTGTTCCGCGACATGATGATCCATGATTTTGACATGGCCCGTTGGCTGCTTGGCGAAGAGCCGACCGAAGTTTACGCCGCCGCCAGTTGTCTGGTCGATCCGGCAATTGGCGAATTGGGCGATGTGGATACCGCCGCCGTTACCCTCAAGACCAAAAGCGGAGCCGTGTGCCATATCACCAACAGCCGCCGCGCCGTCTACGGATACGATCAGCGCATCGAGGTGTTCGGCGAAAACGGTATGCTCAGTGCCGGCAACAAGACGGACACGACGGTCGAAATCTCAAACGGGGACGGCGTCACCGGTGACAAGCCGATGTTGTTCTTCCTGGAACGTTACGCGGACGCCTACAAGGTCGAACTCGATCACTTTATCGACAGCCTGGAAAGCGGTACGCCATTGCTGGCCGATGGCGAGGACGGCCTGCGCTCACTGCTGCTGGCGGATGCGGCGGCAAAGTCGGCGGAAACGGGGTTGCCGGTAAAACTATAGGCCGAAATTAAAGGCCAAAATAATAGGCTGGGCTTATTCCTCCGCGCGGACCAGGTTTACGCCGCGGTCGGAAAGGGTGATCGAAACACTTTCTCCCTGGGCTACGGGCGCCGACAGATCGTGGTCGATCACGAACAACTCGCCCAGATCACTGAACACGGTGTATTCCAGGTGGCTGCCAAGATAGGCCGCCTTGGAAACCCTGCCGCTCAGCTTGACGTTACCCACGGCCTCGGAAATCTTGATGGACTCGGGACGGATCGCCAATTGGGTCGGTCCTGCGGGCAGGCCTTGATGCGGTCTTTCGATCTCCAGTCCGCCGACTTTTACCAGCGCATTTCCGTCGCTGACCCTTAGGATTTCCCCTTCCACCAGGTTGGCGTCGCCGATGAAATCGGCCACGAAGGTATCGACCGGTCTTTCGTAAAGATCGTAGGGGCTGCCCACCTGGGCGATGACCGCGTCCTTCATGACGACGATGCGGTCCGACACCGCCAGCGCTTCGGACTGGTCGTGGGTGACGTAGACGACGGTCAGGCCCAAATCCTTTTGAAGATCGCGGATTTCTTCGCGCATACGGCGGCGCAGTTTGGCATCCAGATTGGAAAGCGGTTCGTCGAACAGCAGCACTTGGGGTTCAAGAACCAACGCCCGCGCCACAGCCACGCGCTGTTGCTGGCCGCCGGAAAGTTCGCTGGGCAGCCGGTCTTCATAACCAGTGAGACCGACCACGCCCAAGCCGTCGCTGGCCCGTTCCATGGCCGCCGCCTTGTCCTGCCCGCCGACGCGAAGGCCGTAGGCCACGTTTTGGGCCACAGTCATATGTGGGAACAGAGCGTATGACTGGAAAACCATGGAAACGTCGCGGTCGGTGGCGGGCAGGTGGGTGACTTCGCTATCGCCGATAAGAATTTGCCCCGAGGTCGCCATTTCCAGCCCGGCGATCATGCGCAACGTCGTCGTCTTGCCACAGCCCGAGGGGCCGAGGAAGGTGATAAGTTCGCCCGCATCGATCTTGAACGAAACGTCCCGCACCGCCACCACTTCGCCAAACGCCTTGGTGACGTTGCGAAACTCAACCGATGCAGCTTTGCTTTTGATGATCATACCGCGCCAACTCCTATTGCCGGACGCTCTTGCTTGTCGGCCATGCCGCGCCTGCCAAGCTTGCGTTCGCCAACCACCTTTTGAACCAGAAGAATGACCGCCAGCATGACGACGATCAGGGTCGATGAATATGCGATGGCTAAACCGTAATCGCCGTTTTCGACGCGCCCGATGATATACGAAGTGGCCATGTCGTAGCGTGCGCTGACCAGGAAGATCACGGCGCTGATTGCCGTCATGGCCCGAACGAAACTGTACACCAGCGCAGCCACAATGGCCGGGCGCAGCAGCGGCAGAACCACCTTGCGCAACGTAATGAAGCTGTTGGCGCCAAGGGTCAGCGACGATTCGTCGAGCGAGCGGTCGATCTGGCTCATGGACGCGATGCCCGCGCGCACGCCAACCGGCATGTTGCGGAACACGAAACACAAGACCAGGATCGCGCCCGTTCCCGTCAATTCGAGGGGCGGTACGTTGAAGGCCAGAATGTAGCTGACGCCGATGACTGTCCCGGGAATGGCAAAACTGAGCATGGTGCCAAATTCAAACAGGTCTTTCCCGCCGAAGCGCTGGCGCACCAGCACGTAAGCGGTCAAAAGGCCAACAGCGGCCGTCAACGGTGCTGAAATGGCGGCGATCATGACGGTCGTCGAGAAGGAGTTCCACGCCGCCCCGGCCCAGATGATCCCGCTTTCAGCCCATTCGATGCCGAAGGCCTCGATGTAGTGCTTGAAGGTAAAGCTGTGGTCGTAGCCCCAAAGCTCGACAAAGCCGCCGAAAATGATCATGGCGTAAATGACGAAGGTCAGCAGCGCCCAGGGAATGGCGGTGGAATAGACCACAACCGTCAGGCTCTTGGGCAGATGCGGATGTACGCCCGAATCACCCTTTCCGGTTACCGTGGTGTATGACTTTTTGCCCAGCCAGCGGCGCTGCACGTAAAAAGCCGACAAGGTGAAGCACAACAGTACCAGCGCCAGCACAGCGGCGCGTGCCTGATCGTTCTGAGCCCCGACGATGGCATAGAAGATCGATGTCGACAGCACCTCGAAATCGCCGCCCAGGACCATCGGGTTGCCGAAATCGGCCATGGCTTCGATGAAGCCGATCAGGAAGGCGTTGGCGAGGCCGGGCCTGATCAGCGGCAGCGTAATGGTGGTGAAAGTTTTCCAACGGTCGGCGCGCAGCGTCTGGGCTGCTTCCTCCATCGCCGGACTGACGCCCTCAACCACGCCGATCAGCACCAGGAAGGCGATCGGCGTATACGACAACATCTGGGCCAGCAAAATTCCCGGCAGGCCGTAGATCCAGCGTCCGGGCTCGATACCGAAGGTGTCACCCAGGAACGCTGAAATAGCGCCCGAACGACCGAACAACAGAATGATGGCCAGCGAAATCACGAAGGGCGGGGTAATGATCGGAAGGACCGACAAAATCCTCAGCATCTTTTTCGCGCGAAAACCGGTGCGTGTCGCGATCAGGGCGAACGCCAGTCCCAACGTGGTGGTGCCCACACCCGTCAGCACGGCCAGGGTCAGCGAATTCCACGCGACGCCGCAACCGACACTGCTTGTTACGCAATCCAGTCCCCAAATGCTGTGCGAAAATAGTTTGTCGAAAAACTGCAGGGGTGCGAAATTCTCCTCGTTGTCCTGCAGCGCGCTGACCAGAATCCGCGAAACGGGGAAAAAGACGAAAGCCGTGACCATGGAAATAATAAGGGAAATGCTGCCGACGACGAAGACGTCGCCGTTGATCGCGCCGCGCGCCGCAACGCCTTGCGCGAACAGGAACAGGAATGCGCCGCTGACCAGAAGCGCGCCGTACCCCATGCCGAACTGACGGACCTCCATTTCGCCGAACCAGGCATTCAGGAATTCCCAGTTCCAGCCGGCCAGACTAACCGTGAAGCCCTGCAGAAGCGTGTAAGCCAGTCCGAAGCCGCCTGCGGCCAGCAGAACGGTGGAAAACAGCGGGTCCATCTTGGAACGGCGGATAACGAAAAACGGGGCCAGAAGCGCCAGACCGATGGGCGACAGCCATTCGCGGTCAAAAAACAGAGAAACGAAAAGGCCCGGCGCATAGTCAACTTCCGTGACATATCCGTCGAGCCATTCGAGGGTCCAGAAACCGTCGTCTATGGCGTACCAGGGGAGGATTGTATAACCGACCCATCCAACGATAAGCCATAGAGCGACGGTTCTGTTCATCATTTGAAGTCCAGTTCTTGAATTAACGCGGCAAGGACTTGACTTCGTTGTCCCACTTGCTGAGCAGACGCTTGCGCTCAGCCGAGGAGCCGTACAGGCCGAAGTTATAATCGATCAGTTTGATTTGATCGACCTTCGGGGCTTCCGGCGGAGGCTCGACGCCCGCGTTCGACGGTACCTGATAGGCCTTCGCTTGCGGCATCAGCTTTTGCGCCGGCGGGCTAAGCGCCCAGTTTACCCACGCCTTGGCCGACTTCATGTTGCGCGCACCCTTGATGATGCTCATGGAGCCGATTTCGTAGCCGGTGCCTTCGCACGGCGCCACGGCCTTGATCGGGAAGCCCTTGATCACCTGGGTCACCACGTCATGCAGGAAGACGATGCCGATGGTGGTTTCGCCACGCGCCGCCGCCTTGATCGGAGCCGAACCTGACTTGGTGTACTGGTTGACGTTCTTGTGCAGGCCCTTCATGAAGTCGAAGCCGCCGTCCTCGCCAAACAGTTGGACGATGGTGGCCAGCGTCGTGTAGGCCGTGCCCGAGGAATTCGGGTTGGCAATCTGCACTTCGCCCTTGTATTCGGGCTTGAGCAAGTCTTTCCAGCACTTTGGTTCGGGCAGGCCTTTCTTGGCCAGCAGCTCGGTGTTGTAGCCGTAGCCCAACGCGCCCATGTAGATGCCGACGGTCTTGAAGTCGGCCTGTTCGGCCTGCTTCTGCGACCAGGGGCGAAGGTCGTTGTACAGGGTCGATTTGTACGCGACCGTCAGGTTTTCTTCAGCGGCTTGCAGGTGCGGATCACCCGTGCCGCCCCACCAGACGTCGCCCTTGGGATTTTTGCGTTCGGCTTTGATCTGGGCGAAGGTTTCACCCGAGCTTTTGCGGGTCATGGCCACTTCGATGCCGGTGGCTTTCTGGAATTCCTTGATGACCAGCTGACACCATTCGATCTGCGGGCTGCAGTAAAGTGTCATTTTGTCTTTTGCAATTGCCGCCGATGACGCCGTCATAACGGCGGACGCAGCCAAAATCGTGATTAACGAGCTTCTATATTTCATTTTCCACACCCTCCTCTGTGGCCATGAAAAAGTCCGCAATCAACAGGTAACGGACTCGTCCGCAGGCCCTGATTCAATTGGCAGTGTATTCGTATGTGCGTATAGAACCCTTCCTTCTTGTAATAAATTCGTAACACAATCAATTTGAAAGGTATACCCGAAAACTTTTGCGGGTTATCGTTTGGCAAGCACCATTGGTGAGTAATACTTGGGAAGACCGAAATGACAGATCAAGACAGACTGGGCGAACGGTTCCGCGTTGCAACCGAGGCGATTCGCGAAGCGGGCGCGAAAGGGCTGCACTATTTTCGCAACCGCGACGGACTGGAGATTACCTCCAAGGGCGTTCAGGATACGGTCAGCAACGCCGATCGCGAGCTGGAGGCGATGATTCGTTCGCGCCTTGAAACGGCGTTTCCGGAAGATGCGTTTTTCGGCGAGGAAAGCGGGCGTGGCGACGGCGATCTGGAAAACGGCATCTGGGTGGTCGATCCCATCGACGGCACCGACTGTTTCGTCCACAGCATTCCCGTGTGGTGCGTCTCCATCGCCTTTCTGGTCGGCACCGAGGTTGAGATCGGTTTGATCTACGACCCGAACGCAGATGAACTTTTCGCCGCCCGGCGCGGCCACGGCGCAACCGTCAACGGCGTCCCCATGGCTGCGGCGCAGGCGACGTCCTTTCGCGACGGTCTTTTTTCAATGGGCTATTCGATGCGACGGCCCTACCAACTCACTTTGGACATTTTCGAACGCCTTCTCGCCGAGGACGCCATGTTCCAGCGTAACGGCTCGGGCGCGCTGGCCCTGGCCTATGTCGCGGCTGGACGTTACATCGGCTATTACGAAGCCCACATCAACTCGTGGGACTGTCTGGCCGCCATCGGCCTGATCAGGGAGGCCGGCGGGTGGACCAACGATTTCCTGGCCGGCGACGGGTTGTTCTCGGGCAACGTCATCGCCGCCTGCGCACCGGGTCTGGAAGGCCCCATGCGTAAGGTCTGCCAGCTAGATTAGTCGCCAGCTAAGTTAGTCGTAAGCACCCATGACCGTCTGATCATGATCGATGACCGATCCGGTCATAATGCCCGACTGTGGGCCAAGCAGGAACAGGCAGATGTTGGCCACGTCGGCGGGCTTGATCAGGCGGCCGAAGGGTTGCTCCGGCTCAGCCAGTTCCAGCCAGTTTTCCGGCTCGCCCTCCAGTAGCTTAATGCGGTGTTCGCCTGCCGTGTCGCTCCAGCCGATGTTGACCCCGTTGACACGGATGCGGTCGAAGCGCACGGAATGGGCGACGTTCTTGGTCAGCGTCGCCAGCGCGCCCTTGGACGCCGAATAAGCCGTGATGAAGGGCTGGCCGCCGTGGCTGGACATGGTGATGATGTTGACGATGCTGCCTTCGATTTTTTCGCGCCGCATGATGGCGATGGCGTCCTGCATCAGAATGAAGGGCGCGCGCGTGTTGACCGCGAAAATCCGGTCCCAAAGTTCGACGGTGGTATCGGCGATGGTGCCCCGGTCGGTGACGCCCGCCGCATTCACCAGGCCGTCGACGCGCCCGAACCTTCGGTCGCAGGCGGCCATGACCTTGCGGCAATCGTCGGCGCTGGCCAGATCGGCGGCGACGAATTCGCAGGCCGCCCCCGCGCCTTCGACAGCAGCCTTCACCCGCGTTCCATTTTCAGGATTGCGGCCACAAATGACAACTCCGGCAGCGCCCCCTTCGGCCAGCGCCAAGGCAACCGCCTCGCCCAATCCCTGGGTGCCCCCCGTAACCACGTAAATGCCTTTTGAAAAAGAATTGCTCATTGTTCTGGCCTTTCCCCCGCTGTACATATTCGCGTTGCCGCAAGTAACAATATCGTAGGGGGAAACCATGTCCAAGCCGCTCGTTCTCAATGAAGACAGATTATTTCCGGCCGATCCTACGCTACGCGCCATCGCGCGGCGGCTTTATGGCGAGGTCAAGGATCTTCCCATCATCAGCCCGCACGGCCACACCAATCCACAATGGTTCGCCGACGATACGCCGTTCCCGGATCCGGCCAATCTTCTGATCGTTCCCGATCACTACATCTTCCGGATGCTTTACAGCCACGGCGTTACGCTGGAGCAACTGGGTATTGCGCGCAAGGACGGCGGCGCGGTGCAAACCGACCCGCGCAAGGTCTGGCGGGTTTTCGCCGAGAAATTCTATCTGTTCCGCGGGACTCCGACGCGCATCTGGACAGATCATGTCTTGTCCGAGGTTTTCGGGATCGAGGTGCAACTGACCCCCGAGACCGCCGACGAGATTTACGACCACATCGAGGCTTGCCTTGCCAAGCCCGAGTTCCGGCCCCGCGCGCTGTTTGAGCGATTTGGCATCGAGGTTATGGCGACGACGGAATCGCCCGTGGACGACCTGCGCCATCACAAGAAAATCCGCGAAAGCGGCTGGGACCGGCGCGTGGTGACGGCGTTCCGGCCTGATCCCGTTGTTGATCCCGATTTCGAAGGCTTTGCCGACAACGTTGCTCAATTGGGCGACATCACCGGTGAAGATACCGCAGGCTGGAACGGTTACCTGAATGCTTTGGCCGCGCGCCGCCAGTATTTTAAGGAACAGGGCTGCACAAGCACCGATCACGGCCACCCAACGGCGGCGAGCGCGGACATGGCCGATGCCGATTGCGAGACCCTGCTGGCCAAGGCGTTGGCCGGAACCTGCACGCCCGATGAAGCCGAACGGTTTCGCGCCCAGATGCTGACCGAAATGGCCCGCATGAGCCTGGACGACGGCCTTGTCATGCAGATCCATCCCGGATCGTTCCGCAATCACAACGCCCATTTGTTCGAGCATTTCGGGCGTGACATGGGGGCCGATATCCCCACCTGCACCGAGTATGTCCACGCGTTGAAGCCGCTGCTGGACCGGTTTGGCAACGAATCCGACCTGACGATCATCCTGTTTATGCTGGATGAAACCGCGCAGGGGCGCGAAATGGCGCCGCTGGCCGGGCACTATCCGGCCCTGCGGCTTGGTCCGCCGTGGTGGTTCTTCGATAGCGCCGAGGGAATGCTGCGCTTCCGCCGCAACGTCACCGAGACCGCCGGTTTCTACAATACGGTCGGCTTCAACGACGACACCCGCGCCTTCCTGTCGATCCCGTCGCGCCACGATGTGGCGCGCCGCGTCGATTGCGCCTATCTGGCCGAACTGGTCGCCGACCATCGGTTGGAGGAGGACGAAGCGCGCGAGGTTGCCGTGGATCTCACCTACAATCTGGTGAAGGCGGCCTATAAGCTGTAGGGGCGGACCGCGCCGTTCTTCGGCATTCGACAGCACGCGAAGAAGTGGAACTGAGAGGCCTGATTCTGTATAAAGGGTTGACAGTTGATGGCTGTATTCGACAAGCTGGTCGTTAGGAACTTAGTTCCATATTTGGAACCACCCTCCATATAGTTCCATCGGCGGGGAAGTGACTTTTCCAACCGCCGCAAAAAAAAGAAAATTCGTCAAGAAAGGCGCCGCGTTCGCATTGTACGAATGGGCGACAATATTGATTAGGCATATAGCCTGCGGACGAAGAATTCGTTCTGAATCGTTTTTTAACGGCACAGGGAGATTGTTACATGAAGAAGCTCTTAACGCCGACGATCGCCGCGGCGGTGGTACTCGGCACAATGTCTTCGGTGTCCGCCATGGAAATCAAATCCAGTGACGTGCACCCCATGGGCTATCCGACCACGGAAGGCATCAAATACCTGGGCGAAAAGCTGGGCGACTGGACGAATGGTCGCCTAAGCATCAAAATCTTCCATTCGATGCAGCTCGGCGGCGAAAAGGAAGCTCTTGAGCAGGTGCAGATCGGCGCCCTCGAAATGACCCGCGTCTCGGTCGGCGTCGTCGGCCCGATCGTCAAGGAATTTGACGCGTTTAACCTGCCCTACTTCTTCCGTGACGTGAACCACATGCACAAGGTCACGGCCGGCGAAATCGGCCAGGACCTGCTGAACCGCCTTGAAGGCGGTGGTCTGATCGGCCTCGGCTACATGGATGCGGGATCGCGTTCCTTCTACAACAAGGTTCGTCCGATCAATAAGCCCGCCGATCTTAAGGGGCTGAAAATCCGCGTTATGCAGAACCCGGTGTTTGTCGAACTCGTCAATTCGCTTGGCGGCAACGGCATCCAGGTTTCATTCAGCGAACTCTACACCGCTTTGCAGACCGGCGTTGTGGATGGTGCGGAAAACAACCCGCCGACGCTGTACAATCACAAGCACTATGAAATCGCCAACCATTACTCGCTGACCCACCACCTGATTGTTCCTGAGATATTCGTCTTCTCGAAGAAGGTGTGGGACACGATGAGCCCGTTGGATCAGCAGCTCATCCGCAAGGCCTCGGCCCTGACGGTAGAGAAGGTCCGCGATCTGTGGGCCAAGAAAGAGGCCGGCGACTTTGCGAACCTCGCCAAGGTCGGCGTGAAGGTCAACGAAGTGGCCAACAAGGCGCCGTTCATCAAGGCGACCCAGGTCGTTCGCGACAACTTCGCCAAGAAGGGTGACTCCTTCAAGAAGATCATCGCCGCCGTGGCCGCCGTTAAGTAAGGCCCGGCCGATAATGTTCTGACAGAGGTGGACCGGCATCGCCCATGGGTGGTGCCGGTCCTTTTCTTTGCGTTTTGTTTGCGCTTACGGTTAACTGATCGCGGACAAAGAAGGAGACACGGATGAAGCCTCTCTATGTTCGAGCTATGGATAAGCTCTACTGGCTTTGTATCGGCATCGCCGTCCTGGCGATCTGCACCACGACGTTGCTGGTGTTTGCCGGGGCCATGGCCCGCGACCTGTTCGGGTTCGGCGCCATGTATTCCGAGCAACTGTCGATCATGTTCGCCATCCAGATGACATTCTACGGCGCTGCGGCCTGCTACCGGGCGCATGCTCATCTGTCGCTGACCCTGTTCGCCCGCATGATGCCGCCGGTGGGACAGACCGTTTTGCGCAATTTCGTCCAGTTTGTCTTTCTGGCCATTTCATGCTCGATGATCTGGTGGGGAATTGATCTGGTCAAGGCAACGGTTTTCCAGCATTACGCCGAGTTCCCGTGGGAAGGCCTGAAGGTCGGATACATCTACGCTGCGGTTCCCATTAGCGGATTTGTTACGTTGCTTTTTGTCATCGAGCAGATCTTCTTCAAATCCGCGCGTGACTTCCACGGTGACGAGGGTGGCGCGGAAACCGAACTGGATATCATCCGCAAAGCGCAGGAGGCGAAGGTCTGATGGGCGGCGAATTTGGTCCTTATCTTCTGATCGGCGGGCTGCTTCTGCTCGTTGTTCTGAGCGTTCCCATTGCCTATGCGCTGGGGGCCATGGCCCTGATGATGGCCTATTACGTCTCTCCCGAGAACATGCCGACGGCGGTTTTGCTGAAAACATCCGACGGCGTTGACGAGTTCGCCCTGCTGGCAATTCCATTCTTCGTGTTCGCGGGTGCGCTCATGGCCGAGGGGGGCATGGCCTGGCGGCTTGTCGCCTTTGCCCAGATATTCGTCGGCTGGCTGCGCGGTGGTCTGGCCATGGTCAATGTTCTGGCTTCCATGTTTTTCGGCGGCATCTCGGGTTCGGCCGTGGCCGACACCTCGTCCATCGGCTCCATCCTCATTCCGATGATGAAAAAGGAAGGCTATTCCGACGCCTTCTCGGTCAACGTGACGATCTCGTCGGCGACCCAGGGCATCATCATTCCGCCTAGCCACAACGCCATCATTTATTCGTGGGCGGCGGGCGGCACGGTGTCGGTGGCTGCGCTGTTCATGGCTGGCGTTATCCCCGGCATCATGGTCGGCATTTCACTGATGATCCTGTCCTACATTATCTCGCGCAAAAGGGGTTATCCGAAGGGCCGCGTCATTCCATTGAAGGAAGCCTTGCGAATTACCTGGGAAGCGATTCTGGGTTTGGTCACCATCTTTATCATCGTCGGCGGCGTTATCTGGGGCTTTTATACGCCGACTGAATCGGCGGCTGTGGCTTGCGTTTGGGCGTTCTTTGTTACGATGTTCATCTACCGCGACCTCAAATGGAAGCAATTGCCGACCCTTTTGCACGGCACGGTCAAAACGGTTTGCATGGTAATGATCGTCATCGGGTTCGCCGGTGGCTTCGGTTACCTGATGACCTTGATGCAGGTTCCGGCCAAGGTGAGTTCGGCTTTGTTGGCGGTATCGGACAACAGGTACGTCATTCTGGCGTTGATCAACGTGATGTTGCTGGTGTTCGGCACGTTTATGGATATGGCTCCGCTGATCCTGATCTGCGCGCCGATCCTGCTGCCGGTCATCAAGGCGCTGGGGATCAGCGATATTCAGTTTGGCATTATCATGATGCTGAATCTGGGCATCGGGCTTTTGACGCCGCCGGTGGGAACCGTTCTTTTCGTGGGGTGCGCCATCGGAAAGATATCAATTGAGAAAGCGGCCCGCGAGTTGTGGCCGTTCTGGCTGGCGATGCTGGTTGTGCTTTTGCTGTGTACCTACATCCCGGCGTTCTCGCTGTGGCTTCCCAGCCTGAAGTACGACTACATCACCTTCTGACGAACTGGTGAATGCAGGTGAAAGGAAGGGGCCTTGTCAAAAGGCCCCTTCCTCATTTGTTGGCGTCCAGGCGATCGCTGAGTCCGACGACTAGGGTTTGGGCCAGACACATGGGTCCGACAAGGCCCCTGAAGGTTAGCTTTTCGTTGTCGGCGATCTCGAAACAGACCGTGGCGGGCGCGGCCAACGGGCTTAGCGGGCTGTCGGTGATGGCGATGACCGGCACACCGGCATCGGCGCGTTCACCAACATTTTCGGCAACCCGCGGGGAATAGGACCGGAAGCTGATGGCGACGATGGCGTCCTTTGGCGTCGCCTGGCGAATATGTCGGGTCAGCATACCGCCGACGCCGTCGACCAGGCGGCAGCGTTTTTCCAGGCAGGTCAGTGCGTAGTCCAGATAGAAGGCGACCGGAAAGGACCGTCGTTGGGCGATCAGATAGACGTGTTCGGCCGCCGCCATGATTTCGACGGCCTTTTGAATGGCCTTTGGCGATGTCCCTGCGCGCAGCATTTCCAGCGATGCGATGCCCTGATCGGTGAGGCCCGCCAGGATCGCGTTGGGCTCGCGTTCGCCGCCGCCGCGTTTCTGACGCAGGCTTTGGACGCGTTCGCGGTAATTTTGCGATCCCTCGATCAGACGTGAACGGAACAGGCGTTGCATGGTACTAAACCCATCGAAGCCAAGGGCCTGAGCAAAGCGAACCATGCTTGACGGTTGCACTTCGGCCAGTTCGGCCAGACGGGTGATCGTTTCGAGGGCAAGATCGTCCGGGTTTTCAACAACGAAATGGGCAATCTGCTGCAACTGTCGGCTCAGAGACTCATAGCGTTCGGTGATGGTCCGTTGCAGTTCTTCGTAGGTCTTGGGAGCGTTTTTGGTTTTTTTGACCATATTTCAGTTCCCGCGACAATACTGGGGTGAACACCAGTGGGGCGAAAGGTGGCGACGGGCACAGGAGCCCGCCGCCTTATATCATCCAACAATATCCGGCGAAACCTAGACGCCGGGAATCATATAGCTGCGAATGTCGCCGACGAAATCGTGCTGCGCGCCAATGAATCCCGAAAGGGTTTTTTTGGTCGGGCCGTAGCTGTCGAACTCCGCTGGCGTCATGCCCTTTTCATCATAGCCTTTGCGGAAGTCGACGAACTTCTTGTCCAGTTCCGCGAGGATCGCCGGATCGACCGGAATGTCCATGCGTGGAACCGCGTCGATATCCGAACCGTTGAAGCGCTTCTGCCAGCCGTGGGTCAGGGTCACCACCACATCGCCGCCGATGAATTCCGACCAATGGCGATGATTGCGCGTCGCTGCCGACAACGCCCGCACCCGATAGCCGCGTTCCTGATAGATTTGATAGGCCTTCTTCATCATCGCGACACCGGCCCAATCCAGATTTTCCGGGTTGGTGATGATGTCTTCCTTGGCCGCAACCACTTTCAGCCAATCGTCCATGCGTCCGACCATCAGCGTGCAGACCGAGCCCATGCGCGAAATGTCGTGGCCCGCCTTTTCACGTCGATCAAGGCCACGCTCGACGGCCTCGGCCACGGCGATGGCCTGGGCGACGCAGAAGCTGACCGTCGCGTTGATGCTAACGCCCCGGAAGGTCACTTCTTCGATGGCTTCGATGCCCGCCGCCGTGACCGGAATTTTGATGATCATGTTGGGGGCAAGAGCGTCGAAACGAACCGCCTGTTCGACCATGCGGTCGGCGTTGCGGTAGAATTGCGGATTGGTCTGAAGCGAAAGCCGCCCGACCTTGCCGTCGCCTTTTTCGAAAATGGGCAGCAGCAGTTTGGCGCCGGTCTTCGACATTTCCTCGACCAGCTTCCAGGCAATGTCATCTTCGCTGGCCGTGGGGTTGTCGGCGATCAGTTTCCTGATGGTCGGCTCCCACTTAGCGCGCTCTTTCTTCAGAACCTCGGCGACGATAACGGGGTTGGCGGTCGCGCCGACGCAACCGTTATCGATTGAATATTCAAGCTCGCTGACCGAGCACGAATCGTTCCACAGATCCGTCGGCGTGGTCACGCTCATTTTATGCAGCGGGCTCTTGTACGTTTGAACATTCATCGAAATGAACTCCTCTTAATGACAAATTGGTTGGTTAAATATGCAACGGATGGCGGGGTTGTTTCAAGAACGAATTTTCGCTGACGTAATAAAAATGAAAAATACATTCTATAACGAGAAACTGCCATGAAAAATTTGAAAATTCGTTCTATCTTCCAGTCAGGAGAGAGGGCAGGGGGAGAGCCATGTCTGAAAAGCCGATATCACGCCGCAACGTCCTCAAGTCCGCCGGTATGATTTCGGCGTGGACCGGGACAGTGTTCTTCGGCCCGTGGAAGCACAATCGCGTTTATGCAGCCGCGACCGACAAACCGATCAAGATCGGCATCACGTCCGACGCCAGCGGCCAGTACGCCAACAGGGGCGTATCTGACCGGCGCGGCGTGGTGATGGCCATCAACGAATTCAATCACAAGGGCGGTCTGTTGGGACGCCGGATCGAAATTGCGGGTCTGGATACCGAGACCACGCCAGCGACCGGTGCCCGCGTCGCCGAACGCCTGATTACCCAAGACGAGGCGTCGTTCCTGATCGGGGCCACCAGCTCGGGCGTTGCCAACGCCGTTTCCCAGGTGGCCCAGAAATACGGCACCGTCTATCTCAACACCAATTCCAGTTCGCCCACGGAATCGGGCACGAACTGCCATCGCGTGAAATTTGTCTGGAACGGCAACGGCACCAACTTTGCCAAGGCTGCGGTCAAGAACGCCATGCAGGTGTACGGCGATCAATGGCTGCTGCTGACCAGCGATTATGTTTGGGGCCGCAACACGTCGGCATCGATGCGCAAATTGATTGACGCGGCAGGTGGCAAGGTAATCGACGAAATCCTGGTGCCTCGGGGCGCGCGCGATTTCGCTTCCGTCCTGCTCAAGGTACAGCAGGCCAAGGCCCAGGTGATTGCCGCAGCCATTGGCGGCGACGATCAAAAGGCCATGCGCCAGCAGGTGGCGCAACCGGGCATGGGTGCCGAACCCGCGTGGATCAGCAGCCAGCGCGATTGGCCGGATGTTTACGGCCTGCCGCTGGATAACCTGTTCGGCGTTTTCGGCACCACTTGGTACCACAAGCTCGACCTGCCGGGCGTGGCCGAATTCGTTCAGCGCTATCAGGCCGCCTATCCCGACGCCAGGATGAAGGTGCCGGGCAACGTCTTCTACAATGGCTATATGGCCACCCACGAGTTGTTGCAGGCCGTCGAACGCGCCGGTACGACCAGCAATATCCAGATCATCAAGCAGCTTGAGGGGCGTAGAATTCCGGCCCGCGATCGCCTGCAGCATTTCGATGCGTATATCAATTCCGCTACGCACCAGATGCAGCAGACCGTCTATCTGGCGACGGCGAACATTGGGTCCAAGGACAAGGAGGACATGTTCAAGATCGTGTCCTGGAGTTCGCCGGAGGATGTGCGAGACACCGGCGCGGATGCGTCATGCAAGCTCGAATCCTATGCCGATACGCCTTCCTACGAAACCTGAGCCCGGTCTGAACGTAACCGAGCCACCCTTGGGGTTTCTTCACGAGTTGTGCTATTAATATCCCGGTGGGGACACGGATATCGTGAAAGGTGGGTGCTCATGGCCAAGGACAATTCCCAGGTTGAAGATCATCGGGAAAAGCCGCGTCGCCGAATAGAAGGGCCGCACGATGGTACGCGAAGCGGGACGGAACGGCGGCAGGCCAAAGAAGAAGAATGGCCTTACTTCGAGAAGCGAGGTGGTGATGAACGGCGCTCGGGGGAAAACCGGCGCTCGGGGCTCGACAGACGCGAGGACTAATTAATTTGAAAGGGGCTCTTCATGCCCATGAAGAAGAAGAAAGCAAAGAAACCAAATAAGGCCCGCGCCGAGGCGGCCGCTGCGCAGCCAGCGCGCAATTTCCCGGGAAGCACTCACGCGCCGGGAAATCCGGGCAGGGGTCCGGGCGGAAGTGGCGGGTCCGGCTTCGTTCAGCGAACCAGAAAAGCGACGGGACGCGGAGGCTGATGGGTTTTTCCTAGCCCACATTATTCATGACTACCGTCTTATTTGATCGGGGCATACGGCATC
>JABGRG010000078.1 GCA_018648445.1 Rhodospirillales bacterium
GATCGTTACGGCCTGTGCCGCAGAAGCCGAAATGAAAAGTGCTGCGGCCGGAATATTAGGCCAAGCGTTTGGTGATGGCGTCGTAGTCCTCGATCTTGGAAACCGGGCCGAGGGTGGTGAAGGTCAGGTTGCTGGCCAGCAACCGGCTTGCAACCCGCATGACGCTCGCCGCATCCACCGCCTCGACGCTTTCAATGATTTCGGGTATGGGCAGTGGACGGCCGAAAACCATGAGCTGGCGGGCAAGCTGTTCGGCCCGCGACGAGGTGCTTTCCAGGGCCATCATAAGGCTTGCCTTGAGTTGCGCGCGGGCACGGGCCACTTCGTCGTCGCGCACGGTTTCGCATATTTTTCGCAACTCGTCGCAAATTACCGGCATCAACTGGCCGACCTCTTTCTCGCCCGTTCCCGCGTAGACCCCGAAAACACCGCCATCGGCGTAAAATGAGTGAAAAGATTGTATGGCGTAGACGAGACCGCGCTTCTCGCGGGCTTCCTGGAACAACCGCGACGACATGCCACCGCCCAAAATGGTGGACAGCACCGAAACCGCATAAAAATCGTCGTCGGAATAGGACATCCCTTGCAACCCGAGCAGAACGTGAACCTGTTCAAGTTCACGCTGTTCGCGGAAATCCCCGCCCACGTACTTTACCGGCAGACGTTGCTCCGGCGTAAAGCTCGCCAACCCGGCGAACGCTTCCTGGCCGAGGGCGACGAACGCGTCGTGGTCGACCTTTCCCGACGCCGTCAGGATCATGTTTGACGCCGCGTAATGGTCGTTCATGTAATCTAGAACGGCCTCACGCGGCATATTGCCGATCAGTTCCGCCGAACCCATCACCGGCCGACCGATGGCCTGATCGGGAAAAGCGGTTTCCTGAAAATAGTCGAAAACCACGTCGTCCGGCGTGTCGCGCGACTGGTTGATTTCCTGAATGATGACCGTTCGTTCGCGAGCCAGCTCGTCAGCATCCAGCTTCGAATTTTGAAGAATGTCGGCGATAATATCGACGGCCAGCGGCAAATCCTCCTTGAGAACCTTGGCGTAATAGGCCGTATGTTCGCGCGAGGTATAGGCATTCAAATGCCCGCCGACCGCTTCAATCTCCTCGGCAATGGCCCGTGCGTCACGTCGCCCCGTCCCCTTGAACGCCATGTGTTCAAGCAAGTGCGACACGCCGTTTATTTCGGGCGATTCGTCACGGGTTCCGGCCCCTACCCACACGCCGACGGAAGCGGTTTCCACCGAATTCATGGTATCGGTGGCGACGCGCAGGCCGTTGTCCAGTGTCGTGACCTGAACGGTCATGCGAGCTGCTTTCCGGCGACGCGCGCGGCAACCAGGTCCTTGACGGCATCGACATCACCGTCGAGCACGTCAAAGCGTTCTTCACGCTCCATCAAATCGGCCAGCCTGGGGGGCAACCCGGGCCGCACGCCGGTCGCTTCCTCGACCGCATCGGGGAACTTGGCCGGGTGCGCCGTGGCGACGCCAACAAAGGCGCACTCACGGGTGTCGCACAAGGTCTCGCCGGCCACGTACCCGATGACGCCGTGCGGGTCCAGCATTTCGCCGGTTTCTTCATAGATACGCTTGATTTGCCGCTTGGTTTCGGTGTCGTCCATGCGGTGACCGCTGAACAGATCGCGCATTTTCTGCCAGCGTCCATCGCCGAAATTGACCGTTCCGTGTTCACGAAAACTTTCCATCACGCCCGCCAGTTCGGCCCCGTCGCGATCATACAGATCGAACAAAAGCCGCTCGAAATTACTGGAAATCTGAATATCCATGCTGGGAGATAACGTGGGAACGACCGGGGCCATTTCCATCACCCCACCGGTAATGAAGCGGGTCAGAATGTCGTTGCTGTTGGAACCGATGATTAGTTCTGGAATACCCAATCCCATTTCGCGCGCGCCGTAGGCGGCAAAAACATTGCCGAAATTCCCAGTGGGAACGGCAAACGTGATCTTGCGGTCAGGCGCGCCAAGGGCAACGGCAGTCGCGAAATAGTAGGCGATCTGGATCATGATCCGGGCCCAGTTGATGGAATTGACGGCGGATAAGCTGTAGCGGTCGCGAAAGGCGGTGTCGCCGAACGCAGCCTTCACAATATCCTGACAATCGTCAAACGTTCCCTTGATGGCAACGTTATGCACGTTGGATGACAGGACCGTCGTCATCTGGCGACGCTGCACATCCGAAACCCGCCCCTCGGGATGAAGAATGAAAATGTCGATGGCTTCGCGGTCGCGGCACGCCTCAATGGCCGCCGAGCCGGTATCGCCCGACGTGGCGCCGATAATCGTGACCCGTTCGCCGCGCGCTTTCAGCACGTAATCGAAAAGCCGCCCAACCACCTGCAAGGCGTAGTCCTTGAAGGAAAGGGTCGGCCCGTGAAATAGTTCCAGCAGCCAGCGGTCGGGCCCCAATTGCTTGATGGGCGCGATGGCCGTGTGGTCAAACTGGGCGTAGGCGTCTTCGACGATGGCGGCAAAATCAGCTTCAGGGATGGTGTCGCCGACAAACGGCTTCATGACCCGTACGGCAATTTCCGCGAAGGTCAGGCCGCGCAGATCGCGAATCTCCGATTCGCTGAATTGCGGCCACGATTGGGGAACATACAAACCGCCGTCCCGCGCCAGTCCGGCAAGCAACACGTCGTCGAATTCCAGAACGGGTGCTGCACCCCGGGTACTAATGTATTTCACGAACCTTCTCCCGATGATTCTTGGCGTTAGATCGAATGCGCGCCTAACCTATAGCCACGAATCGCCGCCGTAAACAAATTCGCAACCTTTTCCTTCCATTCTTGGTTCCATGTGCCGCCCCCGCCAAGAAGAGATCAGCGCCGGGCGATGGTCGAGACGCACCGGCCTGGAAAGAGACTCACAGAAGTGAAGGAATTGTCGTTATGTACAAATATGAGATTCAGTTTCTCGGCCGGGCCAAAGGTGACTTCGACCGGCACATGGAAGCGACGGCGAAAACCCACCCGGTCGGAAAAATCGGGTTCAAGAGCTACTATTTCGCGGGCATCAAGGGCCTGATCGTGTTTCTTGAACGAAAGGGCGATTGGGACGCCATACGCAACGCGGTACCCCGCCACGAGCTTGTCGGCGCATGGCAAATCGGCGCGGCGGCCTGACCGGACACCCCATACACCGAGTTTTCGAAAAATGGGCCTGGGCGGCAAATCGTCCGGGCCCGCTTCGTTTGATCTTCTTGTTTTCGGCCCTGCCCACGACCATATGGCCGATGATCGGGGGAGGACGGAGACATGACAGGCGAGTTTAAGCTGGAGGCGCCGTTTCGCAGGGCGGAACCCAAAGATTGCCTGCGCATCGCGGAACTATTCAACATCGCGGGTGCCGGGGTTCCCGAATATGTCTGGACCAACTTGGCCGACGAGTACCCAGGGCTTAGCCCGCTGGAAATTGGCGAACAGCGCTATCTGCGTGAAGACATCGCGTTTAGTTTTCGCAATACCGTGGTCGCGGAAATCGACGGCAAGGTCGTCGGCATTCTGATCGCCTTTCCCATAGAAAGTGAAGACGAGCCTTCGCAATCGGAACTCGCCGAAACCGAACCGGAATCCGACACCCCCGACGTGATGCGACCGTTCCACGAGCTTGAAATTCCCGGCAGTTATTACATCTGTGGCGTCGCCCTGTCACCCGAGCACCGCGGTCGCGGCCTTGGCACCGGATTTATGGAGATTGCGCGCAACACCGCGCGCAACGAAGGCCTTAAGACGCTAAGTCTCATCGCCTTCGAGCAGAACCCGCGCGCCGTTAAACTTTACGAAAAACTCGGCTTCGACATCGTGGACAGCCGCCCCCTGGTTCCGCACCCGCTGATTCAATACACCGGAAAGGCGTTGCTAATGGCGGCTAAGGTTTAAGAGGGCGGGTCGCTCCTTCCAGCCATTGACGCGTAGCTTGGTCAACCAGCGGCCCGATCTCGGCCAGCACCCGTGCGTGGTATTTATCCAGCCAGTCCAGTTCCGCGCCGTCAAGCAGTTCCGGCGCTATCAGGGCCAGATCAATCGGCGCCAGGGTCAGCGTCTCAAAGCCTAAAAAGGCTTGGTCGCGCATTTCCACGGCAACCAGATTTTCGATGCGAATGCCGAATTCACCGGCCTTGTAAAAACCCGGTTCGTTGGAAAGCACCATTCCCGGCTGCAACGCTATACGGTTGGGTATCTTGCCGATTCGCGCCGGACCCTCGTGAACACCCAAATAACTGCCGACCCCATGCCCCGTTCCATGATCGTAATCCAGACCGGCGTCCCAAAGCGGCTTGCGGGCGATGGCGTCCAGTTGCGATCCCGTCGTTCCTTTCGGAAATACGGCGGTGCCCAGCGCGATATGCCCTTTTAGCACCCGCGTGAACCGATCCCGCATTTCATCGCTCGGCGTGCCGACGGCCACGGTTCGCGTGATATCGGTGGTGCCGTCAAGGTACTGGCCGCCGGAATCCACCAGATACAGCGATCCGGCCTCAAGGTCCCGGTTGGTCGTTTCATTGCATCGGTAATGGCAGATCGCACTGTTGGGTCCGGCTCCCGAGATGGTTTCAAAGCTCGGCCCCCGGTACAGATCGGCCTCTCGGCGAATGCTCTCCAGCTTTGCCGCCACCGACAACTCGTTCAGGCCGCCTTCACGCGAGGCTTGGTCAAACCACGCCAGAAAACGGGCCATGGCGGCTCCGTCCCGCCGGTGGGCGGCGCGAAATCCTTCCAGTTCCCGCCCGTTCTTCGTCGCCCTCGGCAACAGGCAGGGATCGGACCCGCCAATCGCCTTGGCGCCGCATTCCTCCAGCCGATGCCACACCCAAACGGGCGCTGCGTCCTTATCTACCCGCACCGTTTTTCCAAGCGAGCCGAGAATTTCCAGGACGCCGCCCAGCCCATCCATTGGATGGATGGCCACCCCATCACCCAAATGACGGCGGGTCGCTTCAGACAGCTTTCCTTCGTCAATAAACAAATCAAGCGTCGCGTCCGCGTGAATAAGCGCGAAGGAAAGCGCCAACGGAGTGAACGGAACGTCGCCACCCCGGATATTTAGTAGCCACGCCACCGAATCGGGGGCCGCGATGAATGCGGCATCGGCATGATCATGTACCAATCCATCGGCAAGGTGCCTCAGTTTTTGGCCCGCGTCCTCTCCGGCATAGGCAATCTCGTGCGGAACCACAGGGGCTGACGGCGGCGGTGGTCTGTCGGTCCAGATGTCGTCGATGGGGTTTTGTGAGACAGCAACCAGCTTGGCTCCGGCCTTCTGGCACGCGGAATGGAGGCGCGCCGCCTGATTGGGCGTGTGGAGCCAGGGGTCGTAGCCAAGCCGCAAATCTGCCGTCAGATTATCGCCCAACCAGGCGTCGGCGGGCTCTTCCACCAGATGCCGAAATTCATAACGTCCGGCGTCGACCTGATCACGGACCTGCAGGGTGTAGCGTCCGTCAACGAATATGGCGGCCCGTTCACGCAATATGACGGCCAGCCCGGCCGAGCCCGTAAATCCGGTCAGCCAGGCCAGACGTTCGGCGCAGGGCGGAAGGAATTCACCCTGATGCGGATCCGCCCGGGGAACCATGAAACCGTCCAGATCACGCGCCGCAAGTTGTTCTCGCAACCTTTCAAGCCTGTCCACCAAATCCCGTTCCTTTTTTTGGGCTATGCGCGCATGGCATCGCTGCACTGCAATAAATGCGCTACTTTAATTTGTTGAGGGGAGTATATCACAAGGCAGTCGGATGGCGCGCAAGCGTAGATCCGAAAATAACAAGAAACGAGATCCCTGATCCCAACAGACGTTACCAAAGGAATAAGAACGATGACGACCGCCCACAATGAAAATCATATGACCGACTTTTTCTCGGCCCAGGAATTCCCCCGGCGGGTAAATACGCTTGAAATCCTGCAGCAGGCCGAACAACACCGCGCCCAGGAACTTGCACGGCTCGGCGCGGCTTTTGGCAGGTTTGTCCGCCGCACGGTCATTTCCCCGATCGTCGTCGCCTACCAGCGCCAGCGCATGTACGAAGAACTCAGCCAGTTGAGCGATCGCGTGCTTGAAGATATCGGCGTGTCGCGCGGCAACATCGCACAGGTGGTCGCAGACTCCTTTCCGGGTCAAGCCGAACAAAAGGCCGAAACCGCCAATACGACGCTTCATTCTCTCGTCGCCAAGCGGCGCGCGCAGGCTGCGCAGACGGTATCGAACGATCAGACGCACCGCCCGCTGGCTGCCTGATTTCGATTTCAGCCCTCCCCGAAAAAGCGCGGCTACTCGGTGCCAAGACCGTGTAGCGGCGCTTTTTTTATTTTTTTTGCGAATACCCTTTGCGCAACATGCAATCGGCGATCATGCGGTCGCGCCGCCCGACGGCGTCGTGACGCGCCATCGACGTGCGAAATCCCGCGCCAACGCCATCGTCTCCGAAATCGGTGCCGGGAACATCGCGATCATACATGCGCCCGGCTTCGGCATCGGCGAACCCCCGGCATGTGGCCGTATCGGCACGACGGCGGGCGGCATCGCCGCCGGATTTTTCCCAACCGGCGGGGATCGAACACCCCATGGCAAATGCCATTGATAGAATTGCGATTGTGGTCCAGATCCTAATCATCTTTGAAACACCCGCGAATCAGCGTCAGAGCATCTTGCGAATCCCATTCGGCCGGACCGACCAGCCGTCCCACATCATACCCTTCGGCATTGATTAGAACCGTGGTCGGCAAACCCCGGACCCCGAGTGCGCGCGCCGAGCGCAATCCTTCGT
Organism: Rhodospirillales bacterium; assembly: GCA_018648445.1. Next base: position 6,794 of record JABGRG010000078.1, read on the forward strand.
CAAGCATGACCGGAAGATTGTCGATGCCGTTCGCGGTGTAGAATTTCTCAACCACGGAAGGCCCGCCGCGGTCGCTCGATAGCGCCAGCACCTCGATACCGTCGGCCTCCAATTCGGCCCGCAAGCGATCCAAAGCAGGCATTTCGCGAACGCAAGGCGGGCACCAGGTGGCCCAGAAATTAAGAACGACGCCTTTTCCTCCGTAGCTTGACAGGTCTCTTTTCCGGCCCTGAGAATCGGTAAATTCGACGCCGGAAACCTTTGCGGGGTCCGCTGCGGGCTGGAACGCCGCCATCATTCCCGACGGCGCGGGGCATTTTCCCGTTTGCGTGCCGCCCCGCTCCAGGGATATGGTCGCACCCAGCGCGGCAATGACGCCAACGACGATCAACACTATTAAACGCGAATTCACGGGCAACCTCTTGGTTGAGCGGACCATGACAAAGAAAACGACAGACACCGATACCCAAACCAGCACCATGTGGGGTGGGCGCTTCGAGACGGGTCCGGCGTCGATCATGGAGGAAATCAATGCCTCCATCGACATCGACCAGCGGCTTGCCGTGCAAGATATCACGGCATCGAAGGCCCACTGCGACATGCTGGTTCGCACCGGCATCATATCGCAAACCGACGGCAATGCCATCGTTCGCGGCCTTGACGCCGTCGCCGCTGAAATCGCCGATGGAAGTTTCAAATTCTCAAAGGCCCTTGAAGACATTCATATGAACGTCGAATCGCGCGTGGGCGAGATCGCCGGCGAGGCCGCTGGCAGGCTGCACACCGCACGCTCACGAAACGATCAGGTGGCGACCGATTTCAAGCTGTGGGTACGTAATGCAATCGATGCGCTGGATGGTCAAATTTCGGCCCTGCAACGCGCCCTTATTGATCAGGCGGAAACCCATACGGGATCCGTCATGCCAGGCTTCACCCACATGCAGACGGCCCAACCCGTCACCCTTGGGCATCATCTGCTGGCCTATGTGGAAATGCTGGGCCGCGACCGCAGCCGGTTTGCCGATTGCCGTGCGCGGCTGAATGAATGCCCGCTGGGTGCGGCGGCGCTGGCCGGAACGTCATTTCCCATCGACCGCGAAATGACCGCCGAGAGCCTCGGGTTCGATGCCCCCTGCGCCAATTCCATGGACGCCGTATCGGATCGCGATTTCGCACTGGAATATCTGAGCGCCGGAGCCATTCTGTCGGTCCATCTTTCGCGGCTGGCCGAGGAAATCGTGCTGTGGTGTTCGGACGGCTTCGCCTTTCTGCGCTTGTCGGACGCCTTCTCGACGGGAAGTTCGATCATGCCGCAAAAACGCAATCCGGATGCGGCCGAACTGGTCCGGGGCAAGGCCGGGCGGGTCATCGGCGATCTGAATGCGCTGTTGATCACCATCAAGGGTCTTCCCATGACCTATGCCAAGGACATGCAGGAAGATAAGGAGCCCGTTTTCGACGCCGCCGATACCATGACCCTTTGTCTGGCCGCCATGACCGGCATGATCACGCAAGGTACGTTCGACGCCAAACGCATGCGCGATATGACCGGGCGCGGCTTCGCCACGGCGACGGATCTGGCCGACTGGCTGGTCCGGGTTGTGGGCATGCCGTTCCGCGAAGCCCACCATGTCACGGGCCGCATCGTCAAACGGGCCGAAACCAAGGGGTGCGGTTTGGAAGATTTGTCGATTGAGGAAGTGCGCGAAGAAGAACCACGCATCTCGCCGGACGTATTCGACGTCCTCGGTATCGACAACTCGGTCAAAAGCCGCGCCAGTCTGGGTGGAACGTCACCCGACAACGTGCGCCGAGCGGTCGCTGCGGCGCGCAAACGGTTTCTTGACGGATGACCGGAGGAAGCAAGATGACAATACGCAAGATTCTGGTCGCGCTTTTGGTGTTTGGCATGGTCGCATCGCTTTCGGCCTGCGGCCGGAAAGGCGCGCTTGAACCGCCGCCGGACAGCACCTATCCGCGCCAGTACCCCACACAATAAGAAAGAGACAAATTCCATGGACCACTTCCAATACACGGAAGGCCGCCTGCACGCCGAGGCGGTGCCGCTCGAACGCATCGCCGAAACCGTTGGAACGCCGTTTTACTGTTATTCGAGCGCAACCCTGGAGCGGCATTTCAAGGCATTCGAAACGGCCTTCGCGGACATGTCTCCGACCATCTGTTTCGCGGTAAAATCCAATTCCAACGTCGCGGTCCTGCGATTTCTGGCCGGATTGGGTGCGGGCGGCGACGTGGTTTCCGGCGGAGAGACGACACGCGCTTTGGCAGCAGGCGTGCCAGCGGATCGCATTGTCTATTCGGGTGTGGGCAAAACGGCTGATGAAATCGCGGCGGCGTTGAAGGCCGATATCTGGCAAATCAACATCGAATCCGAACCGGAACTGGAAACGGTGGCCCGTGTCGCCGAGTCTCTGGGCATCACCGCCACCATCGGCATTCGCATCAATCCCGATGTCGATGCCAACACGCACGCGAAAATTTCGACCGGCAAGGCGGAAAACAAGTTCGGCATCGATTGGATACGGACACGTGAAGTGTACGCCCAAGCGGCCAAAATGCCCCATATCCACATTGTCGGTCTGGCCCTTCACATCGGCTCGCAACTTCTTGATCTCGATCCCTTCCGGGCGGCCTATTCGCGCATGGCCCAATTGGTGGGAACCCTGCGCGCCGACGGCCAATCGGTGGAGCGACTGGATCTGGGCGGCGGCCTCGGCATCGGCTACGGCCCCAACCCCTCGCAGACGCCAGCCGATTACGCCCAGGTGGTTCGCGCCGCTTTGGGCGACCTGGGGTGCGAGTTGACCCTGGAACCCGGACGCGCCATTGCCGGAAACGCTGGCGTTCTGGTGACCAAGGTTATTTTTGTCAAGGAGGGCGCAACCCGAGATTTCGTCATTGTGGACGCCGCCATGAACGACCTGATGCGGCCCGCCCTTTACGATGCCCACCACGACATTGTTCCTGTGGCAGAACCCGTTGCCAATGCCCATCTAACGGAAATGGACGTGGTTGGACCGATCTGTGAGACCGGCGACACCTTCGCCACCAACCGCCCATTACCCGAGGTTAAGTCCGGTGATTTACTTGCGTTCCGGACAGCCGGGGCCTACGGGGCGGTTATGGCGTCGATGTACAACGCACGGGCATTGCCGCCCGAGGTGCTGGTGAAAGACGACGCATTCCATGTGGTGCGCCAGCGAATCGGCGTTGACGACATGCTTGCGCGCGAATCGGTCCCGGACTGGTTGACGGACCCGTGAGATATCAGGCCCTCCTGTGGCTGGCCCGCGGGGCGGTCGTTTGGGAGTGGCTTTGGCCACGGCTCTGGCCCGCAAACGCGGTCGCCGCAGTATTTCTGATCGTCGCGTTTTTCGATCTGCTTCCCCAATTGCCTGCGTGGGTTCACGCGGGCTTTTTGGTTTTATTGGCCTTTTCTTTTCTTGGCGCGCTGGTGTTCGGTTTTCGTGGGCTGGGCGTTCCGGCGCATGAAACCGCAAGGCATCGGATCGAACGCGACAGCGGCCTGGACCACCGACCCCTTGCCGCGCTGGAAGACGAGCTTGCGGGCGGCCACGACGACGATTTCGCTAGGTCCCTCTGGCAAACCCACCGCGCGCGTTTGGCGCATCAGGCCCGGCGGCTTCACCTTTCATTGCCCGCAGGCGGCCTCGCGCGCGTGGACCCTTGGGGATTTCGCGCCGCCGCGATCCTTATTCTGGTGGTGGGTCTCGTGGTCGGATCGGGAGACGTGGGCGAACGTCTGGCGCGCGCCGCCCTGCCCGATTTTTCCGGCGGACCGTCAACGCCTATAAACGTCGAGGTGTGGTTGACGCCGCCCGCCTATACGCAATCGGCGCCGGTGTTTCTGGATTTGAACGCGAACGGCGAAGAAATTATTTCCGTTCCGGCAGGAACCACGCTTCTGGCGCAGATATCGGGATCACCCCTGTTGCCATCGCTGAAAACGGGCGAACAAATACTGCCGTTCGAAATACTCGGCGAAGCCAGCCACCGTCTGGAAACGACCCTTGAGCCCGGCAGCGGCATGACCATCGGCACGGATCAGGGACCGCTTGCCGACTGGCCTATACGTGTAACCGCGGATACGCCACCGACCATCACCTGGGCCGCGCCGCCCGACGCCACCGACCGAGGATACCTGCGCTTGAAAGCCGAAGCGGCGGATGATTACGGGATCAAACAAATCGATGCGGAAATTGTGCGAACCGATGCGGCGGTGAAAGGCGCAGAACCGCTGGCACTGGCGTTTCCTTTGCCGTCGCGCGCGCCCAAGAAATACCGCCTGCGTCAGGTGCGGGATTTGACGGCGCACCTTTGGGCGGGCCGGGACGTGCGCCTGCAATTGATTGCCCGGGACGTGGCCGGACAATCGGCGCGATCAGACGCGGTTGATCTTGTTTTACCCGAGCGCGCTTTCCTTCATCCGACGGCCCGCGCCATCGTTTCCGAGCGAAAAAAACTTGCCGATCCCACGCCAGCGATTCGCGCCGAGGTATCGGCGGGATTGGATGTGATCGGGAGAGCGTCTCAGCACTTTGGCCACGACACCGTTGTTTTTCTTGCCTTGAGCCTTGCTGGCCGCCGCCTGCGATATGATAAACGGGATCAGGCAATTGACGCCGTTGCGGAGCTTTTGTGGGAAACAGCGCTGCGTCTTGAAGATGGCGGGCTTTCCATCGCTGAGCGGGATTTGCGCCGCGCGGAAGATCGATTGATGGAGGCGCTGGAACGCGGGGCCGAGAGCGCCGAGATCGACCGCCTTCTCGCCGAACTTCAACGCGCGCTTGGCCAATTTCTCGCCGAGCTCGCGCAAGAGTTGACGCGGATGGGAATGATGGAAACCCCCATCGATCCGGACGGCGCGTTCATGGACAGCCATGATCTGCGCAACATGATCGACGAAGTGCGCGAACTTGCGCAAAGCGGCTCCCTGGAGGCCGCACGCCAACGTCTGGCCGAACTGAAACGCATGCTTCAGGACCTGCGGGCCGGAGCACGGCCCGGCGGCAATTCGAAACAGGCGGCGGAAGCCCGAAAACTGATGGAAACCCTGCAACGTCTGGCCAAGCGGCAGCAAGACCTTCTTGACCGCACCTTTGGCCGTCAAAGGGAAAGACAACCGCCCCAGGAAAAGGATGCGGCAGCCCAGGAAGCGTTGAGGCGTGATCTCGGGAATATGATGCTCGATCTCGACGCGCTGCTCGGTGACATTCCCGAACAGTTGGGAAAGGCCGAAAGGGCAATGCGCCAGGCAACCGGCGCGTTGGGCGAAGGAGACACCGGGCGCGCCATCGAAGCACAATCCGAAGCCCTGCAACATCTGCGCAGCGGCGGGCAAAATACGGCCCGTCAGATGGCGCGGGGGTTGGGATTGATGCCAGGGTTCATTCGCGGCAGTCAGCCGGTTCTGCCCCTTGGTTCAAGACGAGATCGCGACCCCTTCGGTCGCCGATCCGACGGAACGTCCGGTTTTTCAACGGACGATTCGGTCAAGATACCCGACAAAGCCGGGTTGCGGCGGGCCGAGCATATTCTCAAGGAACTGCGTCGGCGCGCAGGCCAACGCGAGCGACCAAGGCTCGAACTCGATTACATCGAACGGCTTTTGAAGATCTTCTAGAGCACTTTCCAACCAAATGCGGGCATTCTGACGTGGCCGTTTGTGGCCGGGGTTAGGAAAACCTCGCAGCGCGTAGCCTTTGCTACGGGCAAGGGGTTCGACGACGCCCCGGCCAGAAACGGCCCGCCCGAAGGGTGCGCTTCGGTGGTCGCCCGCGTCGTTGTTCCGCTCGCCCGATGCGAAAGCATCGCGCTTCACGAACCGCCTAGCGGATCGTTCCACCGAAGCGAATCAGAATGCCCGCATTTGGTTGGAAAGTGTTCTAATTATCCTTGGCTTTTTCTTCGCCTTCGGATTCCTCGGAACCCCCATCCATCTCGGATTTGCCTTCCGAAAACAAGACATGCACGCGGCGGGCCGTCAGCGCCACTTCGCCGACATGGGCTTTGAAATCCAACTGCTCGCCAGCCGGAAGCTGTGTCGATCCGGGTGGGTGGATGTATTCCTGAACGATCACGTCCTGCCCATCGCGAAGTTCGATCTTGATCATGGGAACCGGGCGTTCGGCATCCGACACGTTGGAAACGACGCCGCTGACGACCAGTTCTTTCTTGCCGCCGCTGCCGACCCATTCGTTACGGATATTGATCAGCTTGAGGCCAGAACCCAGGTGATCGACTTCAATGCCGACCATGCCGTACAACGGTGCCGCGCCCTCCCATAGTTTGACCACATACGTCTTGCCGAAGAAAAGGCCCGCGCCCGATACGGCGAGGAAAAGGATCAGACCAAGGCCGATCCAAAGCCCCTTGCGGCTACCCCCTTCACCCTCGTCTTCCAGATCGGGTGCCGTAAACACGCCGGGAAGGGGATCGGGGTCGGGAATATCGTCGGGATCAATTTCCGCGTCTTCTTCTTCGCGGGCGTCCGTCAGTGACGAGATTTCGTCGGGCTCGGTATCGTCACCAAGCATCTCGTTCAGTTCCTCGTCGGACAACTGTTCGGTTTCGGTTTCCGACGGACTAGGCGGAATATCGTCGATTGGTTCGGGTTCGGGTTCCGGCTCGGGTTCGGGCTCGGGCTCGGGCTCGGGCTCGGGTTCCGGCTCTGGTTCGGGTTCCGGTTCGTACACGGGTTCGGGCTCCGGCGCTGGTGGCGGAGGCGGCGGCGGAGGCGGCGGCGGCGGCGGCGGCGCGGCCGGTTGCGCGTATACCGGTTGAGCTTGTTGCACGGGCGCAGCAGGCGGCGCGACGAAAGGTTGCTGCATCCACTGATGTTCACAGTTGGAGCAGCGCACGGTTTTCCCGTGTCCCTCGAAAGCCCCCGCGTCAACCGAATATTGGGTCGAGCAAGCCGGACAGGTAATAATCATTTAAAGACCCGAAATTTCCCTACTAGGTCGTTATATTCGTTCGCAAATCCCAACGCAAGCGGTGGACGCAATTTGGGATTCTAGACGTAGGGGTGCGCGTCGTGTAAATCTGCCGCAGTTACTTGGAGCAAGTGAAGTGGTTTTTGACGGCAGCGATTACGTGGTTCGGTTTGAGAACGTCGGCTTGCGCTATGGGTTGGGGCCCGAAGTGCTGCAGGACGTATCGTTCTCGCTGGCCCCCGCATCCTACCATTTTCTGGTCGGTCCCAGCGGCGCGGGAAAGTCGTCGCTGCTTCGTTTAATGTATCTGGCGATGAAGCCCTCGCGGGGTCTGATCTCTCTTTTCGGTCGGAATATGGCAACGACTCCGCGCGAAGAACTGCCGGGGTTGCGCCGTCGAATCGGCGTCGTTTTTCAAGATTACCGGCTGCTCAATCACTTAAGCGCGTTTGATAACGTTGCGCTTCCCCTGCGCGTCGCGGGTGGCCGGGAGAGAGATATCCAGAAACACGTTGAGGAATTGCTGTCCTGGGTTGGCCTGGGCGATCACATGAACGCGAGCCTGCCGACGCTTTCCGGCGGTCAGCAACAGCGCGTTTCCATTGCCCGGGCGGTTATCACCAAACCCCAACTTTTGCTGGCCGACGAACCAACCGGCAACGTGGATGACCGGATTGCGTTGCGCCTGATGCATCTGTTTGAGGAATTGAACAAACTTGGCACCACCATCATCACCGCCACCCATAATGAATCGCTTGTGAAACGGCTGGGCCACCCGTGCCTTCGCCTGGACAATGGCCGTCTTCTCAGCGACCAGTCTGACGGGTCGGCCGACGGCGCACCCCCATCACGCCGCCGCCGCCGCAAAGGAAAGGGCGACGACCAGTCAGGCCTATCGCGCCGCACGGAGGTCGGATGATTTCGCGTCGCACCGATTTACCGCTGGATGGCGATGTTCTTGCCGGATTTCTTCCGTGGCTCATCGCATTCATGGTGTTTCTCGCGGTCGTGGCGGCGGCGGGAATGTTCATCCTGCACGATGCGACAGCAAACTGGAGCGCTGGACTGACCCATACGCTGACGGTTCAGGTTCCCCCCACCAAGGGCGATAAAGCACTTCCGGCGGCAGAGGACCCGCGGGTCCTGGATGCGCTAAAGGTTCTGCGCACGACAACCGGCATCATTCGGGCGGACATCGTTCCCCAAACGAAAGTTCTCGAACTGCTCGAACCCTGGCTGGGACAGGGCGGGGCGACCGAGGATCTGCCGCTTCCCTATCTAATCGACGCCGAAGCGGACCCCGACGCCAACTTCGATATGGCGACCCTTCGGTCACGACTGACCAAAGCACACCCGAAAATCTCGGTGGACAATCACCGCGATTGGCTGGACCGGCTCGTTGGTCTGATTGACGCCGTGGAATGGATCGCGCGGGGCGTCCTGCTGCTGATCGGGTTGGCGACGGTGGGCACGGTCGTATTCACGACTCGCACAGGACTTTCGGTACACCGTGAAACCATCGAGGTTCTGCACCTGATCGGAGCCCGCGACGACTATGTCGCCAAACAATTCGCCTGGCGGGCGCTGACCCTGGGATTGCGCGGCGGGGTGATCGGTCTGGCCCTGGCGGTTCCGACGGTGTTGGCAATCGGGTATCTGGCGTCAGGCATCGAAGCGGGCCTGCTTCCGGATGCTTCTCTGGGCGCGATCCAGTGGATCTCGTTGGCCCTCATACCGATACTGGCCGCGGCCATCGCCACATTGACGGCGCGCATCACGGTGACCCGAACCCTGGCCAGTATGTTGTAGGGGTAGATATGACGACGGAACTGCCATGATTCCCCCGGGTTCCAGACGCCGACGCGAAACCCGCCGGTTTCTTTCCGGTTTTTTGGCGACCTTCATCGCGCTGGCGGGATGCTGGGGCGGCGGACTGGTCTGGTTCGCCAATCAGATCCCGGGCGAGGTGGCCGACCCGTTCACCCCGACCGACGCCATCGTCGTGCTGACCGGCGGTCAGGGGCGGTTGGAAGCCGGGCTCAACCTGTTAACCGGTGAGAAAGCCGAACGGCTTTTTGTCTCGGGGGTATACAGGGGTATCGACGTAAAAACCCTCCTTCGGATGTTTCGGCAGACCCGCACGGACCTGGAAGACCGGGTGCGCATCGGCGACGCCACCAACACCGCCGGAAACGCGACGGAAACGTGGGACTGGATTCGTCAACATGATATTCGTTCGATCCGGCTGGTAACCGCCGGCTACCACATGCCGCGCAGCCTGCTGGAATTTCACCACGCCATGTCCGATGTCACGATCATTCCGCATCCTGTTTTTTCCGACAACGTAAAACAGGAACAGTGGTGGGCGTGGCGTGGAACCGCCCTGTTGATCGCCGGGGAATTCACCAAGTATCTTCTGGCCCGCGCCCGCCATGTGGGAAGCGGGCTCATACCAACCGCCAAGGGCCCCACATGACCGCTATTCGCTCAATCGCGTTTAATATCTATTTCTTCGGCGAATTGGCCATGTGCATGGTCGTCATGTTCTTTTGTCTGCCGCTTCCACGATGCTGCATGGAATATGTAATCCGCACCTGGGCCAAAACCGCCTGCTGGGGCATGAGGGTCATTGCCGGGATCGACTATGAAGTTCGCGGCATCGAAAACATTCCGGACGAGCCGACCATTTTTGCTTCCAAGCATCAATCCATGTGGGAAACGGTTTCCTTTTGGTGGTTTTTCAAGGCGCCCGTATACGTCATGAAAAAGGAGCTCCGTTCCATCCCGTTCTGGGGTTGGTATGCGCGCAAATGCCAACAAGTATTTGTTGACCGGTCGGGCGGAGCCAGCGCGTTGAAGAAGATGGTGCGCGATAGTCTTGAGAGCCTGAACAGCGGACGCCATTTGATCATTTTTCCCGAAGGAAGCCGTGCGCCAGCTGGCGAAAAACTCCACTATCATCCCGGAATCGCCGCGCTTTACAGCCGATTGTCCAGACGGGTTGTTCCGGTGGCGCTGAATTCGGGCGTATTCTGGGGGCGTCGCGAATTCTTGAAAAGGCCGGGGAAAGTCATCGTCGAATTCCTTCCCCCGATCGAAGTCGGGTTAACCCGAAAAGAATTCGCCCCCGAGTTGGAAAGAAGAATTGAAACCGCGACTGACCGCCTGGTTGCCGAGGCGCGCGAATCCCTTCAAACGCGCTGAACTCAACTGCAATTGCCTACAGTTGGCACGGGGACTTGTGGACAGTCCTGTGGAGCGTTTCAGCCTTCGCATTGTGAACTGCGTGGGTAACTTCGGGAATTTAAGGAGTTCCGCCGATTCTCTGTGATCCTGTCTGGGGACGGAATTGTGCAAACATAACAAGAACATTTCTTGACGAATTGCAGGAAACGACTTAACTTTATTGACGAAAAGCCTTTAATATTGCGGGGTTGCAGCCGCCTTCCGTCTCAAAAGCAGGAACGGAACGGCGGGACACGCCGATGTTTGGCGGGATCGGGAATTATCATGGTTCAGGTTGCCACCATTTCCCAGCAGATCTGGGACATGAAATATCGTCTCAAGGGGCCGGATGGCCGTCCTGTGGACAAGAACATCGCCGATTCGTGGCAGCGCGTGGCCCGCAGCCTGGCCGCCGTGGAAGATGATCAGGGCCTGTGGGAGCGCAATTTCTTCGAGGCGCTGGAAGATTTCAAGTTTCTGCCGGCCGGCCGCATCCTTTCGGGCGCGGAAAGCAAACGCAACGTAACGCTGTTCAATTGCTTCGTCATGGGCACCGTGCCTGACGACATGGGCGGTATTTTCGATAGTCTGAAAGAAGCCGCGCTGACCATGCAGCAGGGCGGCGGCATCGGGTACGATTTCTCCACCCTGCGGCCCAAGGGCGCGGCGGTGAAGGGCGTGGGCGCGGATGCCTCGGGCCCGCTTTCCTTCATGGACGTGTGGGACGCCATGTGCCGCACCATCATGAGCGCAGGCTCGCGCCGCGGCGCCATGATGGCGGTGATGCGCTGCGATCACCCCGATATCGAAGCCTTTATCGAGGCCAAGCGCGACGGTGGCCGCTTGCGCATGTTCAATCTGTCGGTCCTGGTAACGGACGCCTTCATGCGCGCGGTCAAGGAAGACACCGCCTGGGAATTGACGTTTGACGGCGAAGTCCATCGCAGCCTTCCGGCCCGCGAATTGTGGGACAAGATCATGCGCGGCACCTATGCCTATGCCGAGCCCGGCGTGATCTTCATCGACCGCATCAACCGCCTGAACAACCTGAACTACTGCGAAACCATCACCGCCACCAATCCCTGCGGCGAACAGCCCCTGCCGCCCTACGGCGCATGCCTGTTGGGATCGGTCAATCTGGCCCGGCTGGTCGACGCGCCGTTTACGGAAAGCGCCGAAATCAGCCCCTCGGCCATCGAAAAGCTGACAGCCGTCGCCGTGCGGGCCATGGACAACGTCATCGACGTTTCGCGCTTCCCGCTGCCCGAACAAGCGCACGAGGCCACCGCAAAGCGCCGCATCGGGCTGGGTATCACCGGGCTGGCCGACGCGCTGATCATGTGCGGCGCGCGGTACGGTTCGGCCCGCGCCGTGGAATTGACCGAACAATGGATGCGGGCGATCCAGCGCTCCGCCTATCTGGCATCCAGCGAACTGGCCGCCGAAAAGGGCTCGTTCCCGCTTTTCGACGCCGAGAAATTCCTGGCCGGAGAAACCGCGCGCGGGCTGGACGACGACGTGCGCTCGGCCATCGCCGATAATGGCATTCGCAACGCGCTGTTGACTTCGGTCGCGCCCACCGGAACCATTTCTCTGTTCGCCGACAATGTTTCCTCGGGGCTGGAGCCGGTGTTCAGCTTCAAGTACACGCGCCACGTTCTGGGGCCGGACGGCGTGCGCCGCGAAGAACAGGTCAGCGACTACGCTTTCAGGCTATACAAGCGCATGTTCGGCGAAGACACGGCCCTGACGGACGCCTTCGTCGACGCCCAGCAGCTTAGCCCGCGCGACCATCTGGTCATGCAGGCCGCCGTGCAGAAGTATATCGACAGCTCCATTTCCAAAACCATCAACTGCCCCGAAAGCATTTCGTTCGAGGACTTCAAGGACATCTACGTTCAGGCCTACGATCTGGGCTGCAAGGGCTGCACCACCTACCGGCCCAACGATGTGACCGGGGCGGTGCTGGTGGCCAAGCCCAGCGCCACGAAACAAGCGGCCAAAAAGCAGGCGGAACTACCGCTGGAAGCCCCCATCGCCAAGGCCAAACCCAAGGATATGGGCGATTCGGGGCGGGTTGCCCAATTGTACAAGCCGCTGGATCGCGAAGAAGCGCTGGACGGCAAGACCTACAAGGTCAACTGGCCGGAGAGCGACCACGCCATCTACATCACGCTCAACGACATTCTCGACGACTCGGGGCGCATCCGCCCCTTCGAGGTGTTCATCAATTCCAAGAACATGGAGCACTACGCCTGGACCGTGGCCCTCACCCGCATGATCAGCGCGGTGTTCCGGCGCGGCGGCGACGTCTCGTTCGTGGTCGAGGAACTGAAAGCCGTGTTCGATCCGCGCGGCGGGCAATGGATGGGCGGGCGCTATGTGCCCTCGCTTCTGGCCGCCATCGGCGAGGTCATCGAACGGCATTTAAAGGAAATCGGCTTCCTCGCAGCACCCGGCGAACAAGGCGGCACCCTCGAAATGGCCAAACTTCCCAAGGTCGTGACCATGGGCGCGGGCGACGACACGGATGGAAGCGCCATCAAATCCATGTTTAGGCAATGCCCCAAGTGCGCCCAACTCAGCCTGATGCGTCAGGAAGGCTGCGACACCTGCTCGTCCTGCGGCTATTCCAAGTGCGGGTAGAGCATTTTCCGACCAAATGCGGTCATTCTGATGTACTTCGATGGATTGATCCGCTAGGCGTTTCGCGAAGCGCGATGCTAAAGCATCGGGCGAGCGGAACAA
>JABGRG010000079.1:0-501 GCA_018648445.1 Rhodospirillales bacterium
AATCAGGCGGCACAGGGGCTCGCCGATGAGGCGCACGATCTTGCCCGCGAGGCAGCCTCGCGGCTTCGCCCCTAAAACGTGAGCGATCTCTTCGGCCCGCCAGCGCGCCACGGGGGCGACCAGACGGGTCACAATTTCGGATTTGCGCATAAGGCGCACCAGTGGCACCGCCCACACATGGTAGCCGCGAACATGGGCCGCACTCAGCCGTTCTTCGGTAAAGCGCACATCAAGAAAATAAAGGCCCGGATCCAATAACCCCTGGGCGGCGAGTTCGGTGCAAACGACGCGCTCGCTCACGTTGTCGGTTTGGCCATGCCGCCCGCCGTTGTATTCTCCGGCCCCCTTTTTTCCGCCGGTGGTGACCACGCCACCCGCACTCGTCACGACGCCGCCTTTGCTGGTAACGGCTTGAGGTGTACTCCGCCCCTTCGATTCGTGGCTGCCACCGGTCCTGACCTTGCGGTCCGTGCTTTGCACGGTGGTTGCACCGGTGCGAGT
>JABGRG010000079.1:511-19717 GCA_018648445.1 Rhodospirillales bacterium
CCCGCCGCTCGGCGGCAGCTTTGGCGCTTGCTGCGGGAACAAAGTCTTCCGCCCCGTGTTGAATGCCGCCCAGGGGCGTGTGCTTGGAAAAACCGTTCCGGGTCTGCTGTTCAGACTGTTTGGCGGCTTCCGCCGGGTCGGCTTTCTCAAACGGGTTGCGGCCGAAAGTGGGTTGGTTTTTCGGAGATACGTTTTTGATTTGTTCCTCCTGCGCCGCCTTTCGTTGACGATGGTTTTCGGCGGCCTTTTCGGCTTTCTCAGCTTGCTGCTGTTTGGCCGCATCCTCTCTGGTCTGGGCCGCCCTGCGGGCGTCTATTTTTTCCTGCACCCTTTCGGCGTTGGCGCGGCGCTCGGCCTGCTTGAGACCCTCCACCGAGCCGCCGATGCCCCAAGTCTGCATTCCCCGCGTAATCGCGTCGCGGCGCGCGGCGATTTCGGGGGAGACCGGTTTGGAGGGTTTGGTAGGTTTGGGATCGGGCGCGGGAATTGCTTTGGTGTCAGGCCGGATGTCCCTTAGGCTCGCCATCTGTGGGCCGTTCGCTTGGGGTTTTCCGCTTCCGGGCACAAGACCGGCCAGCACATCGGTTCCCTCTTTCGCGGCTTCCTCCACAAGGTTGCTGAAATGTTCCTCCTGGTTTTTTGCCGGAGCATTCCATTTGGAGGCCCGCTCAAGCGCGGCGACGTCGGCGGCCTGCCGGGCTTCGCCGTAGGCGTGATCCAGCGCGTCCTCGTGGTTCAGGCCCATGGCGCGCCCTTCCGCGTAATCGTTGGCGATGGCCTGCGGGTTGCCGCCGAAATACCCCGCTTTGTTCAGCGACGCCTCAACGGCGTTGGTGATGGAGGGGGACGGTTTGGGGGAGGGGGCGTTCTCTTTCTCATGCATTTTGCGATCTTCCTCGGATGCCAACGCCGCTTCCAGCCAATCGGCTCCCCTTGTGCCCGCTTCCAGCGCGAAGGCCGCCGCCTGCCCACCGGACAAACCATATTTTTCGGCCACGGCATCGGCAGCGGCGATTGTACCCGTCTGGTATCCATTCGCCTTCCCGTCTTCGATATACCGGCTAATCTGCGCCACGATCTCGGGGGCTTCCTTTCCGTGCGCAATTGCATTCGTGGCGGCCTCAATGGCGAACGCCCGGGTCTCGTTACTGAAAAGGCTGAAGGTGTCGCTGCCCAGCTTGTCCCATACCCTGTCCGCAATGTTTTCGGCCATTTCCGCCTGTGGCAAATTGCCGGTCAACAGGCTCGTGGATGTTGGCCCGATTTTGACGGCTAAGCTGGTTGCCGTCGGATACGGGGTTTTCGCGAACTTTACCGAGGTCGGACGCACCCCCGGGATCGCAATTTTTTCCCGAAACAATTTCAAGGAGTGGTGTGTGATGGCGGGTGGGGCCCATGGGAACACTGGTGGAGCAGGATATGTGGCGCTGGGAACGATATGCGTTCCAAAAAGGGACACTTCGTCTTTGGCGTTTCGGTGGGCGACGCCCTTGATCCTTCCAGCGACTTGCGGATCAATGGAGCCAAGAACGGCCTCCAGAGTTTCCTTGACGCCGGGGCCGTTGATGTTGTGAACCGTGCAACTGCCCGTCGCTTTCGGCCCGGCCATTGCGACAGCCTGATAACACAGGGCCTCGGCAGCGGCCCCGCCAGCGCTATGGCCGATGGAACGAACGTGCCCGCCGTTCTTGATTTTCTCAGCAGCAACTTCGACAAGATCGCCGAAAACCGGGCTTTCCATCCAGGTGCGAAGCAGCCCCAAATCGGCAAGCCCATCCTTGAAGTCATCGGTCCCGCGAATGTTTATGGTCACCTCACGGGGGTTTTCGATGCTCGTCTGGGTGTATGCGATGAAACCGATTTTTTCATTCTCATGTGGAACGGGTGCGGTGTGGTCATCGAGCTTTTGAAGGTCTACTCCGCTTATGTTAGCGTTTCGTTCTGTTTGGGTTGGCTTGTATGCTTTATATGCAGCCTCGGCGGCGAGTTTGAGTTCAGCCGTTTCGGTTTCGTGCTTGGTCTTGGTCACGTTGAATTACTCCTCATGAAGTGGGTTGGGTGTTGTCGTCGTGGTTATTGGATGATGTCCGGGCGGTTAAATGCCGTCGAACGCCGCTCCGGGTAATTCGCGGATTTCGGCCTCGTGGCCGCACAAATCGATGATATATAAGTAAAAAGGCGTACCATCCGGTGGCGCCTGTATTCGGCGCGAATGGGATATCGCCATCCGGCAGCCGTCCGGCGATACTTTCAGGCCGTAACCATAACCATTGAGAAGCCGGACGGTGCGACCTTCGACGCCCAAATAGATGCCGTTTTCGAAAATATCGCCGACCAAGATGTTGACACTTCTACTACTGGAGGCAACGCCCAGCCTGGTGGGAAACAGTGTAAATCCCGAGCCTCGTGCCGTTGCGCAAAATTTCTCAAACTTGGGGCCTGGGTAAATCCACCACGCCAAATCGCAATCTGTCCCTTTCTCGTGAAAACCATGATTGGCCAGATAGGCATCGAGGAAGGGTGCGTATTTGATGTCTTCGGTCGAAAAGTCCAGGTTGCCGTATCCCATCGGCAGGGTCACAACCCGTCCCGAACCGTCATCGGCGTGCCAGCGGTAGGGGCTTTTCCATTCTTCCGAATCGTAGTCGGCCTCGCGATCTCTGAGGGGCCGCGAAATCACGCCATGCCCCGGACGCAGCGCGAACACGGAGAGCCCCTTGGCGGAATCCGGTATGGGCGTTTCGGCGCAGACGAAGTCGTTGTTAACCATGCCGTCCTTCGTTACCTCGCTCCACTCCCGCCTTTTTGTTTGGACATTCCAGACTACGCCACTGCCGTCGCAAAAGTCCGGTCCGACAAGGGTGTTAATATCATCAACGGGCGTTACACTTCCACCGTCCGGTCCGTTGGTCCACAGGACATACTCGGCTTTTCCTCCCGGTTCTCCGGGATTTCTTCTGCTCTCTCCCCGCCAAACGACAATCCGCCGACTATCCAGCCACACAACCTGGCTGACTGGAATTCTCGTATCCGTCACCCAATCGGGCAGGAACAACGGCACGGGAATGGGAACAGTGCAATAGCCGACGATCATCGACACAAACACAAGAAAGACGGTCTTCTTCTTGTTCCCCGAAATCCATTTTCCCATCCGTCCCATCAACGGTTCATCCTCCGAATTCGCGGGTTCAGGGTCCAACGGTCAAACCGTCACCACCTTACATTACACGCAGTATAGTTAGACAATTTTCTGTTGTCCTGCATTTGCGGATATACCGAAGAAAGGCTGGTCTTTTGAGCAGCAACCCATCGCTCAGTTCCTGCTCCGCAAGGTTAAATGATGTTTTTCCCACTGAGGCTATCGTACGCGAAGCCCTTGAAAACGGTTCCGGATGATGTGGGGGTATTTGCGATGCGGGCGCAGTTGTCCCTTTCGCTATTTTCACCTATACAGGAAATAAAATGGTTTGTCAAGGGTAAAATCCTATATTGTCGAAAATAAATCTGATTTCGCTTGACCCTGCCGATTGCCGCTGACACCTTCCTGCCGCCATGCGCATTGTTCGACATTTCGCGGATTTACCTGAGGAAGCCCGAGGGGCGGCCATTGCCGTGGGCAATTTCGACGGCGTTCATCGCGGCCACCTGGGCGTCATCGGCGAGGCCGGGCGGATCGCCAAGACGGCGGGCGCGCCGTGGGCCGTTATGACGTTTGAGCCCCATCCGCGCAGCGTGTTTGCACCCCAAACGCCGCCCTACAGGTTGACGCCCATACGCGCCAAGGCCCGCGAGATTGCCGCCCTTGGCGTGGACTATCTGTTCGTCCTGCGCTTCAATCTGGCGTTTTCGCAGATGGCGGCGGAAGATTTCGTCCGCGACATCATCGTCGAGGGCGTTCAGGCACGGCATGTGGTGTGCGGGTACGATTTCGTTTTTGGCCATGGGCGGCGCGGCGACAGCGAACTTCTTCTGCGCAGCGGTCGCACGGACGGGTTCGGATTCACCTGCGTTCAGCAGGTGCGTGATGGCGAGGGCGAAGGTTTTTCGGCAACGCGCGCACGGGCGTGTCTTCGGAATGCCGATCCCAGCGGCGCCACTCACGTTCTGGGCCGGCCCTTCGAGATTGAAGGGCACGTCGCCATCGGCGACCGGCGCGGCCGCACCATTGGCTATCCGACCCTCAACCTTTCCCTTGGTGAGTACGTGCGGCCCGTCAATGGCGTTTACGCCGTGCGGGTGGCCCTTGGCGAAGGTGCGAATACCGTTTGGCGCGACGGCGTCGCCAATCTGGGCCTGCGGCCGACGTTCGGCAAAGAAGAGGTGGTTCTCGAAGCCCATCTGTTCGACTATGACGGCGATCTCTATGGAAAGCGGGTCCGAGTCGCCCTAATTGACTTCCTGCGGCCCGAGAAAAAGTTCGACGGTATCGCCGAATTAAAGGCGCAAATCGCCGAAGACGCCGAAAATGCGCGAAGAATCTTGGCGCGCGCGTAAAAACCTTTATAACCCCGGTCCAATTAGTCCTTCCGGGACCAGCCAACCAGCGAGCGTGACATGAGCGTTAATTACAAGCCGACCATCTCCTTGCCAAAAACGGAGTTTCCCATGCGGGCGGGCCTGCCCAAGAAGGAGCCCGAAATCCTTGCCCGTTGGGAAAGCATGGATATGTACCGGCGGCATCGCGAAGATGCCAAGGACCGCGAGAAGTTCATCCTTCACGATGGCCCTCCGTACGCCAACGGCCATTTGCATATGGGGCACGCGCTTAACAAGATTCTCAAGGACGTGATTGTTCGCTCGCAGCAGATGCTGGGCAAGGATTCGAACTACGTTCCGGGCTGGGATTGCCACGGTCTGCCCATCGAATGGAAGATCGAGGAAAAATACCGGGCTGCGGGAAAGGACAAGGACGAGGTTCCGGTTGTTCAATTCCGCGGGGAATGCCGCGAATTCGCGGCCAAGTGGATCGACGTTCAGCGCGAGGAGTTCAAGCGGCTGGGCGGCGTCGGCGATTGGGACAACCCATACACGACCATGAGCTATGGCGCCGAGGCCACGATTGTTCGCGAATTCGGCAAGTTCCTCATGAACGGCAGCCTTTATAAAGGGGCCAAGCCGGTCCTGTGGTCGGTTGAGGAAAAGACCGCCCTGGCCGAGGCCGAAGTCGAATACCACGATCACACCTCGACCACCATTTACGTGCGTTTCCCGATCATCAGCACCAAGGCCGAAGGTCTGGACGATGCCAAGATCGTTATCTGGACAACGACGCCGTGGACCATTCCGGGCAACCGCGCGGTGGCCTTTGGCGAGGGGATCGATTACGTCCTGCTGGAAGTCAAATCGGTGGCCGACGGCAGTTTGGCGATTGTGGGCGAACGCGTACTTTTTGCCGAGGCGCTGATCGGCGAGATCGCAGGCAAAACCGGCATCGAGGATTACGAGGTCGTTCGCCGTTTCAAGGGCGAGGAACTTGAAGGCACCGTCTGCCATCATCCGCTGAATGGCCACGGTTATGATTTCGACGTCCCCGCCCTTGCTGCTCATTTCGTTGAGATCGACACCGGCACCGGCTTTGTTCATATCGCACCGGGCCACGGCGCCGATGACTGGGAACTGGGCGTCAAAAACGGTATTCCCGTGGTCGACACGGTGGAGGGCGGCGGCCTGTTCATGGAACATGTGCCGCTGTTCGCGGGCCAGCATGTGTTTAAGGTCAACGCCAGCGTCGTCGAAAAACTAACCGAAGTGGGGGCCCTCGTTGCTTCGGGCAAGCTGGTTCACAGCTATCCGCATTCGTGGCGGTCCAAGGCGCCGTTGATTTTCCGCAATACGGCGCAGTGGTTCATCAGCATGGAAAACACCGGCCTGCGAGCCAAGGCGCTGGAGGCCATTGAAGGCACCCGGTTCGTTCCGGCGGCCGGAAAGGCGCGCCTGCATGGCATGATCGACACCCGGCCTGACTGGTGCGTTTCACGCCAGCGCGCCTGGGGCGTGCCATTGACTGTCTTCGTTAACCGCGACAGCGGCGAACCGCTGCGCGACCAGAAGGTTCTGGACCGTATCGTCGAGGCCGTTTTCGAAGAAGGCGTTGACGCGTGGTTCACCTCGGACCCGGCACGCTTTCTGGCCCCCGAATACAACGCCGAGGATTTTGATCAGGTTTTCGATATTCTCGACGTCTGGTTCGATTCGGGAACGACCCACGAGTTCGTGCTCAAGGCGCGGGACGACCTGAAATGGCCCGCTTCTCTGTATCTGGAAGGTTCGGACCAGCATCGCGGCTGGTTCCATTCTTCGTTACTGGAATCGTGTGGGACCAATGGTGTCGCACCCTATGAAGCGGTGCTGACCCACGGCTTCGTCATGGCCGAGGACGGACAGAAAATGTCCAAGTCGCTGGGCAACATCCTCTCGCCCCAGAAAGTGATGGAACAGCACGGTGCCGATATTCTGCGCCTTTGGGTGGTGGGCTCGGACTATTCCGAAGATCTGCGCATCGGCCCGGAAATTCTGAAGCGCAACGCCGACATTTATCGCCGATTGCGCAATACGCTGCGGTTCCTGCTGGGCAATCTCAATGGGTTCGAGGAAAGCGAGCGTGTCGAGGTCGCCGAAATGCCGGAACTGGAGCGCTGGGCGCTGCACCGCATCTGGGAGATGGATCGCCTGATCCGCGACGCGTGTAACAGCTTCCACTTCCATCCGATGTTCGTCGAACTTCACAATTTCTGCGCCATTGATTTGTCGGCCTTCTATTTCGACATCCGCAAGGACGCGCTGTATTGCGATGCCGCCGACAGCGTGACGCGCCGCGCCGTGCGGACGGTTCTTGAGGAATTGTTCAATTGTTTGACGGCGTGGCTTGCGCCGATTGCCTGCTTTACCGCCGAAGAGGCATGGCTGACGCGCAATCCGGGCGAGGATGAAAGCGTTCATTTGCGCCAGTTCCCGGAAATCTCGGAAAACTGGCGCGACGATGTGCTGGCCGCGAAATGGAGCCGCGTGCGCGATCTTCGCCGCGTGGTGACGGGTGCGCTGGAGCTTGAACGCGCCGACAAACGCATCGGGTCGAGTCTGGAAGCCCACGCCGATGTATTCGCCTCAAGCGATTTCATCGAGGCGATGCAAGGCGTCGATCTGGCCGAAATCTCGATCACGTCAAGTGCGTCGCTGCACGAGGGCGAAGCCCCCGAGGAAGCCTTCCGTATCGAAGAAGTTCCCGGGGTGGCGGTCGTGCCGGGTTCGGCGACGGGAAACAAATGCGCCCGGTGCTGGAAGGTGCTGGAGGAGGTCGGGTCCGACCCCGAGCATACCGACGTTTGCCCCAGGTGCGCGGACGCTGTTCGCAAGCACCCCGAACCGCTGGTGGATAGCGATTAACGTATGAAGCCGACAAACGTCATGCGAAAAGGGATGGGTGTGGCGCTGCTGATCTTTGGGCTGGATCAGGCCACCAAGTGGTGGATTGTCGAGAGCGTGATGGTTCCGCCTCAAATGATCTCCGTGACGCCGTTCTTTAATCTGGTGATGGGGTGGAACCGGGGTGTGAGCTTCGGCCTTTTCAATCAGGACAGCCCCTACAACGTCTTGGTTTTAACTGCCGTAGCGCTGATAATTGTGGTGGCCCTGGTTTTTTGGCTGCGCAAGGCGGAGCGGCAATTGGTCGTGGTCGCCATCGGCATGGTGATCGGCGGGGCCATCGGAAACGTTGTTGATCGATTGCGGTTTGGTGCCGTAGCTGATTTCCTGGACTTCCATATTGCCGGCTACCATTGGCCGGCGTTCAATGTGGCGGATTCCGGGATCACCATAGGGGCAGGCCTTCTCGTATTGGACGCCTTGTTCTCTGGACCGGAAAAGAATAATAATAAGACGCCTGAGGCAACGAAAGATTGACGATGAGACAGGCTATTTGGATTGCGGTCTTGGTGGGCACGGGTTTCGTTCTGGGCGGCTGCGCGGAAACGAAAAGCGTTCTGGGCCTTAACAAGAATATTCCGGACGAATTCGCGGTCTATTCGCGCGCTCCGTTGAGCCTGCCGCCCGACTACGCGCTGCGGCCACCGGAGCCGGGTACCAACCGCCCGCAACGGGTCATGCCCAGCGACCAAGCCCGTCAGGCGCTTTCCGGTGGGAAGAAGTCTGCTGCACCGGCAAAGCAAATGGCCGCAATCGGTGGGGGCGGTGTGCAGGCGTTGCTTAAGGAAGCGGGCGCCGGGCAAACTGACCCGGAAATTCGACTTTTGATCAACCGCGAGTCTTCGTTCCTGGCGGAAGAAGGGCAGAATTTCACCGATAGGATGATCTTTTGGCGCGACGCCCAGCCGACTGGCGTGGTCGTCGATCCGACGAAGGAAGCAAAGCGCATTCAGGACGCCAAGGCCATGGGCAAGCCTTTGAACGAGGGCGAAGTTCCGACGATCACGCGAGAAAAAAGTAACAATCTGTTCAAGGATATTTTCTGACTGGATGGGCTTTCGGGTGGGCCTGTGGTTGAGTCCGACATTTTGTTCCCCCATATCCAACAGGTATGACATGACCCTATGGAACCCAATTGGGGGGGCGATGAAAACGGCGTTGGTTGAGAAATTGAAACATCATGCGGCTGCGTTTGCAGCCGCTTTTATGCTTTTTTCGGCATATTCCAACACCGGGTTCGCGTCGGTTTTCAATCCCGAAACCTTTACCCTGGCCAATGGAATGCAGGTGGTTGTGGTTTCCAACCACCGGGTTCCAGTCGTCGTTCATATGGTCTGGTACAAGGTGGGCTCAGCCGATGAAGCGGCGGGAAAATCGGGGATTGCCCATTTCTTCGAACACCTGATGTTCAAAGGAACGCCCACGTTTCCGGATGGCGTCTTCTCGCAAACCGTGGCGCGCAACGGCGGGCAGGAAAACGCATTCACTTCAACCGATTATACCGGCTATTTCCAGACCGTGGCCAAAGACCGGCTTGAGATCGTCATGGAGATGGAAGCCGACCGCATGACCAATTTGGTGCTTACGCCAGAACAGGTCGAACCAGAACGGCGGGTTATTTTGGAAGAGCGCAGCCAGCGGGTTGAAAACGACCCCGGTTCGATCCTGCGCGAACACGTGGGCGCGGCGCTTTTCCTCAATCACCCCTATCGGCGACCGGTTATTGGCTGGGAGCATGAAATCCGCGCCCTTTCCCTGGAAGACATTACCGATTTCTACAAGCGCTGGTACGCGCCGAATAATGCGATTCTGGTGGTGGCGGGCGATATCACGGCATCTGAATTGAGGCCGTTGGCCGAAAAGTATTACGGCGTGATCCCGCGTGGGCCGGAAATATCGCGCGTCCGCCCGCAGGAGCCGCCGCAACGCGCCGCCCGGCAGGTCGAACTTCGCGATCCCCGTGTCAGGCAACCCGGATGGAGCCGCGTTTTTCTGGCGCCCAGCCATTCTTTCGGTGCCACCGAACATGTTTATCCGCTGGAGGTAATAACTGACATTCTCGGCGGCGGCGCGACCAGCAGGCTTTATGCGGAACTTGTGGTCGAAAAGAAGCTGGCGGTATCGGCCGGATCATTTTACAGCCCGCGTGGAATGGGCCCGGCGCGTTTCGGGGTTTACGCCAGCCCGCGTCCGGGGATTGGCTTGGATCAGATAGAGGCCGCCGTTGAAAACGTTCTCGAAAAAATTCGCAATTCCGGCGTGACCGACGACGAGGTGACGCGGGCCAAAGGGCGCATTCTGGCGCAGGCCGTATATGCGCGTGATTCCTTGCGAGCGGGTGCGCAAACCCTGGGTTCGGCCCTGGCTTCCGGCCTGAGCGTCGAGGACGTGGAAAGTTGGCCCGAGCGCATCGAGGCGGTAACGCGTGCGGGCGTCGAAGCCGCCTTCGCCGCCGTAACGGTCGAGGGGTCTTCGGTAACGGCGCGGCTTCTGCCTGACGGGGAGCAATAGTGATGCGCATCATTTTCGTTCTGGCGATGGTTGGCACGATTTTACTGGGCCGTCCGGATGCGGTCGCAGCCCTTGAAGTTCAGCGCGTCACCAGTCCCGGCGGTATCGAAGCGTGGTTGATCGAGGATCACACCAACCCTGTCATCGCCATGCGCTTTGCCTTTCCCGGCGGGGCCAATTTGGACCCGGTGGGCGTCGAAGGCCTGGCCGATATGGTTTCCGGGCTTTTGGACGAAGGCGCGGGACCCTTGGAAAGTCAGGCGTTTCAAAGACGCCTTGAAGATCTGGCAATCACTTTGCGCTACAGTGCCGGACGCGATACCTTCGGCGGAAGATTGCACACCCTGACGCGTAACCGGGCGGCCGCTTTTGATCTGCTGACCCAATCGCTTACGGCGGCGCGCTTCGACGCTGAGCCGGTCGAACGCATTCGCAGCCAAATCCAGGCCAACTTGCGGCGCGAGGCCGAAGACGCCGATGTGATCGCCCGGCGCAGGATGTTTCGCACACTTTTTCCCGATCACCCCTACGGGCGGCCCGTTTCAGGAACGAAGGAAACCGTCGCCGTGATTTCAGCCGACGATCTGCGCGGCTTCGTCGCCCGGCGATTGGCGCTGGCCGGACTTGCCATCGGCGTCGTCGGTGATATTTCACCAGGCGAATTGGCGACGGCGCTGGATGACGTTTTCGGCGGGTTGCCCGCAAAGGGAACCGACTGGCAGGTGGCCGATACGAACGTGAGCGGTACGGGTCTGGTCGAGGTTATCGAGAAACCGATGCCCCAAAGCGCCATCGTTTTCGGGCAGCAGGGGCTGAAGCGCGACGACCCGGACTATTACGCCGCCTACGTGCTCAATCATATTCTCGGCGGCGGCGGGTTTACCTCGCGCCTTTATGGCGAGGTCCGCGAAAAGCGCGGGCTGGCCTATTCCGTCTACTCGGCTCTCTACCCCATGGATTTCGCCGGAATGATCTTCGGCGGCTCGGGCACGCGCAACGAGGCGGCGGGCCAGACCATCAAAATCGTGCGCGCCGAGTGGAAGCGCATGGCTGCCCAGGGGCCAAGCGCCGAAGAACTAACCGACGCCCGGCAATTCCTTACCGGCTCGTTTGCCCTGCGCTTTTCATCAAGCGCGCGCATCGCTTCCGTACTGGTGGCCATGCAGCTTGATGATCTGGGAATCGACTATCTGGAACGGCGAAATTCCCTTATCGAAGCCGTAACCCTCGAAGACGTCCGCCGCGTTGCCCGCGACCTTCTTGACCCGGACGGTCTGAGCTTCGTCGTCGTCGGCCAGCCCGAGGGCGTAAAACCCAACTGACTTTGGAAAAAACGGGTAGTATCGGATTCCGGGGAGAAATGGGGAGGCCGAGATGACCATCGAGAAACGTGCATTTGGGCAGACCGGGCATATGAGTTCGGCGATTATATTCGGGGCGGCTGCGCTGGCCAGGGTCGATCAGGGAACGGCGGATCGCGTTCTTGATCAATTGCTTGAATTCGGTGTCAACCACATCGATACGGCGGCGCGCTACGGGGACGCCGAACTTCGTATCGGCCCATGGATGGATACACACCGGAATAATTTTTTTCTGGCCACCAAGACCGGTGCGCGCGATTACGCGGGAGCCAAGGAAAGCATCCGCAATTCTCTTGATCGCCTGCGTACCGACCATGTGGACATGATCCAGCTTCACGCACTGATCCATCCCGACGAATGGGATCAGGCGTTGTCGCCCGGCGGTGCGCTGGACGCGGCGATCGAGGCGCGCGAAGAAGGCCTGGCGCGCTTCATCGGGGTGACGGGCCATGGCTGGACCGCGGCCGCCATGCACCGGCGCTCGCTGCAACGCTTTGAATTCGATAGCGTGCTGATGCCCTGGAACTGGTTTGCGTCCGGGCACGAGTTCTACGCAGCGGATTTCGAGGCCACCGCAGCGGTGTGTGCCGAGCGAAATGTGGCGGTACAGACCATCAAATCGCTGGCGCGTGGCGCGTGGCCATCCAAAATGGAGCGCCGCCGCAACACATGGTACGAACCGTTGGAAGCCGAAGACGATATTCGCATGGCCATCGACTGGACCCTGGGCCGGGAAGAATTTTTCGTGATTTCGGCGGGCGACGTGGGCCTGCTGCCGACAATCCTACGGGCCGCCGATACGCGACGCGAAACGCCGAGCGACAAGGAAATGAGTGATTTCGGCGAACGCGTCGGTCTGGCTTCAATCTTCGGGCTGTAACGCCCGAGGAAATTGAGGCCTTAGAGAATGCAGCTTTTGGCGAAGTCCTTGACTTCGTTCGCTGTCCATTCGCCTTTATCTTTCTTTTTCAAGTCCTCGCACCATTCTTCGCTGCCGACCTCGGGCGAGCACGCCGACAGGCCCATCGAAGCGACCAAGGCAAGTGCGAACACAAACGAAAGTTTCCTAAGCAAGACCATGTTCTATCCTCGTACGGATTAATTTATGCGCGTACCAAGGGTACAGTTACGCGCGATCCCGGCATAGAAAAATGTTATCGACGCTTCTTCTTATTCCTTCTTCCTTTCTCTCCGGGCGTTTCGGTGACGTTTTGTGCGACAACGATGGGACCCCCCCGTCAGATCGGCGCTTGGGGAAGTGTCTTGTTACAACCTTCTGCGTCGGAGGCGCTATGAAGGGAGGGGGGAGCAGGCATTCTTCCGGCTCGACCGGGACCAGGACAAAACCCTTAATCTCTCAGTGAATATTCGAAATCTTCAAATGTTCTCAGAGGTGTAAATCTCGAAAGGAACCTGAATTTGACGGTCCGCTCCGCCGCCTGCCTGTATTGCTGCCGCCATGGCCATCACGGTTTGCCGGGCAATCTGGCCAGTCGGCGCGGAAATAACCATGTCGATCACCCCCTCCATAAGGCCAGCGCGGGAAGACGGCGTCAGGGAATGGCAGGCAATGACGAGGCGTTGACCCATCCCTTTCTCCTCTGCGGCCCGTAAGGCACCGCCGACACCACCGCCGCAGTGGTAATAACCGACCAGATCCGGGTTTCGGGCAAACAATTCAGAAGCGGCCCCATAGGCCACGTCAGCGTCGTCCTGGTAGACGACGGGCTCGAGGATTCGGAACTCGGGAAAGCTTTCACGGAAAAATCCGCGGAAACCGATTTCCTGATCCTCCTGGCCCAGGTACCGGTGACTCCCGATCAGGACGCCGACATCTCCCGCCCGCTTGGCCAGACGGGCAATGGCCCAACCCGCCGTACGTCCGGCCATGCGCGAATTGATACCGATGTATCCAGCCTTGGCCGGAGCGTTCAGGTCGCTGAGGACTGCAAAGGTCGGCACACCGGTGTCGCGCAAAGCCTCAATCTCGGCGGCCACCCGCGGGTGATCCACCGCGACGACGGCCAGCGCATCCACCCGGCGCCCAAGATCGCGCATGCGTTCGGATATGGCTGTCGGGGATAGCTCTTCCATGAACTCAATGATGGAACTGCCCCGGATACTCTGTTCCGCGCTCGTCTCCGCCGCCAGGTCGGCAGCGAATTGCTGGTAGAACTGCTTGTTGGCTTTCTGCAACAGGAAGCCCAGGGTCATGCGCGGAGCGGTTTCCTGGGTGCGCTGCTGAACCAGCGCCTTGGCGTTATAGTCCAAATCGTCAGCGGCACGCAGTACTTGTTCGGTCGTGCGCGCACGAACCGGACTGCGGGCGTTCAGAACGCGATCAACGGTGGCAACACTGACGCCTGCGCGCTCGGCAACATCGCGAATGGTGGGACGTTTGCTCATTTAACCCCCAATAAACGTAACCCTCAAAGACGGTTTTATTGTCATTTTTCCGCTTCCTCCTGGGCGATCGCGCACCAACGCACAATGTTGTCGGGGTTTTTGCCGATGGTGTGATTGTCTTTCATGATCAATTCGACCACACAGTCTTTCGTGACCTCGAATGCCTCGCGGATCTCGGTCCGGATGGCGTCCTCGTCAATTTCGTAGGTGGCGAGACAGGCCGGGTTGGGTTTCATGGAGAAGATGTATTTGTCTTCCAGATACTCCGCCATTTTCGCCCAATCGGCCCAGGGCGAGCAGGAAACACGGCGCAAATTCGGGTGCTTCTTCACCACGTGCCAGCGCTTATCCAGCCCCTCGCAACAGCCATAGGCGGTAAGCCCGAACCGCTCCATGATGGCTTTTTCGTAAGGAAAGATGAACTCTTCATACATATCCGGCGAGACGCCGACCGATTCCTGGCTTTCGGTAAAGCCCCAGGTGTCGGCAAGCCTGATTTGCTCACCGGCCCCGTCCTGCGGCAACTCTTCGGTATATCCAAATCCGCCGGAACCGTTGTAGGTGTCGTCATTGTTGAGGCACAGCAGGTTGCGTTTTTCGAAATAGTCCATCTTTTCCAGCAGGCCGTCCGAGATGATCGACAGGAACTGCTTTAGCTCCTCCGGGTGATCATAAAAGTCGTAAAGGAAGTTGGAGAGCCCGCGCATATGGATGGCCGGTTTGGTCACCCCAAGGCTGGTCCACCATCGTCCCCGAAGGCGGATGGGCAGCACATCGCCGAAGGCTTCTTGCGCCAACTCGGCGCTACGCGATGAGGTCTCCATATCAACGGTGAACTCGGGCGAGTGCAGCTTGCCCAAATCGGTTTGATAATCCTTGAGCGGAGACTCCCAGGTCATGGAACCCATTGTCGCGGTCCTGTGGAATTCGGTGTGCAGGCCCCAGTCGTCCTCGGATACGGTGTAGGGAATATCGAAACAGGGCTCCAGCGGGGTGTCGTCGCCCATCTCTTCCGCCCAGAATATTTTCTTTCTGAGTTCCATTTCGAAGCGAAGCGCCAAAACGCCGCCGCACGCTAGCTCGGCATCGGTCAAAACCTCGTTCCAGCCCTGCTCGGGATAGCAAAAGACCAGCGGCCTGCCCTTTTCGAGCTGATTGTGCCGCCTCCAAAGCTCAATTTTTTGTTTTTCAGCCTCGTCATCGGCCAAACGGGCGACCTTTTCGGCCAGCGGGCGCAGGATGTCCCGATCCTGACTGGAAATGACCATGTGTTCGGGCGACCATCCCGTTAGCCGCTTCCAGTTTTCCGTTTGATCCAGGCCGGTGGACTGACCTTGCCCGAAGTTTTCCATGGATTTGTCTCCCCTGCCGAAAAGCCACAAGACGACGGAACGCGCACCCATCAAATTGAATGATGGTTTATTATCATCAAATGATACTACGGTGATAGCAAAATATCATTTTGGCAATGATTTCCGGCCCCTACGTCCATTCCGAATCCCGGTTGACATACGAATAATTCTCCACCTATTGTGATGTTTAACATCAAATACTATCAAAAAAATTCTCGGAGGAACGGGTTATGACGACCTTGGACGCTGTGTATCAGAATGTGCTCGAAGGCAATTTGGCGGGCACCGCCGACGAGGTCGGCAAGGCCATCGACGCCGGGGTGGCGCCCGAAGAAATTCTTCAAAGCCTGACGGCGGGCATCACCGAAGTGGGCCGCAAATTCGAGATCGGCGAATACTTCGTGCCGGAAATGATGATTGCCGCCCGGGCAATGCAAAACGCCATGGCCATTCTCAAACCTAAATTGGTCGCCGTCGGAGCCAAGCCCATCGGCAAGGTCGTGATCGGCACGGTACAGGGCGACCTGCACGACGTTGGCAAAAACATCGTCAGCATGATGCTTGAAGGGGTGGGATTCGAAATCGTCGATCTGGGAACCAACGTTTCGACGGAGCAATTCATTCAGGCCGTGCAGGAGACAGAGGCCCAGGTGGTGGCATTCAGCGCGCTCTTAACGACAACCATGTCGGAAATCGGTGTGAGCATCGAGGCTTTGAAACAAAAAGGTCTGCGCGACAATGTCACTGTCATGGTCGGTGGCGCCCCCATCACCCAAAGCTTTGCCGACAAGGTGGGTGCCGACATATACGCATCCGACGGCTCTGCCGCCGCCCGGGAAGCCAAACAGGCGATGGCGGCCTAATTCATGGATATCCCAGGTCTGAGCGTTATTGGCGACAGCATCAATCCCGGGTTCAAAAGCGCCAGGGCATTGTTCGACAACGAGGATATCGAGGGTATCCAGGCGCTGGCGAAAAAACAGGTGGATGCCGGAGCGGCCATTTTGGACTTCAATGTGGGAGAGCGCGCGACCGAAGATCACGCATTTCTGCGTGAGGTGATCGGCGCGATCCAGGCGGCGGTGGATGTTCCATTGTGCTTCGATTACCCCAATTTCGAGTTCCAGGAGGTTTGCCTCAAAGCCTATAACGACAGTCTGGCGAACGGCCAGAAGCCGGTTATTAATTCCATCGCTGAAACCCGCTGGGAGATGGCGGAACTGCTTAAAGTCCGTCCCGCCCGGGTTATCCTTATGGCCTCGGAACGCATGGAGGACGGCAGGATCGTGCATAACCAGCGCGGAGAAGATGTCCACGCCGTCGCCAAACGCATGATCAACAAACTAAGCGACGCCTACCCCATGGAGCGCGACGATTTCATTGTCGATATTTCCATCGGCACCCTGGCCGCAGACACCGAAGGGCTGGTGCGCATGGCGCTGGACGGCATCAGGCTGATCGCCGAGGACCCCGATCTTGAGGGTGTTTACATTTCCGGCGGCCTGACCAATCTGGTTCTGATGCTTCCCAAGGATGCGGTCGATGGCTCCCCTCTTAAACCCCAGTTGCAAAGCGCCTTTCTCACCGAAGCGATTCCGCTTGGTCTAAACATGATAATGTGCACGCCGTGGAACGATTACCGGATATTGCCGGACGACAACTTCATCCTGCAAACATTCCGCGAGATTATGCAGCTTAAGGGAATGGACGCCCTGATGGCCGTTATGAAGCTTTACAAGTAAACGATGCCGCAGATACGTGTCGCCCGCAGCCACAATGACCGGATCATCGACATCCTGCCCGGCGAAACGTTGCTGGCTTCCCTGCAACGCGCCGAACTTGTCCCGCGCACCCCTTGCGACGGGCAAGGCACCTGCGGCCATTGCCGGATCGCCTATCTTGAAGGCGCGCCGCCTGCGTCTGCCGACGAGCGCGACGTGTTGGGAGACAAGGAGTTGCGGGCGGGCTGGCGCCTTGCCTGCCAATCCGTTCCGGACCGCGACTGCAAAATCGCCGAGCCCCTGACCGATCCCGGCGTCGGCATTCGGGTGCTGACCGATACCGGGCGTAGTCGTTTCCGCTTGCCGCACGGCAGCGATTGGGCCGAGGGCTATGGTGTGGCCGTCGATATGGGCACAACCACCGTCGCCTGTTTCCTGATCGATATGGAAAACGGCCAACAACTCGACGTCGCCGCCTTTGCCAATCCGCAACGAAAGTTCGGAGAGGACGTGATCTCGCGCATCATCCACGCCCACCGCGGAGAGGACGAACGGGCGGAGCTTCAGCTGTGCCTGACGCAAGAGATTTCCGAACGGCTTAACGGACTTTGCCGGGACCACAATATCGGCCCCGACCGGCTGAGGGTGCTCACGGCAGCGGGCAACCTGACCATGATGCACATCCTTTTGCGCAAAGACCCATGGCCGCTGGGCGTTGCGCCCTATGAGCCGGTGTTCACGCAAGCCGCACCGCGCAAAGCGGGCGAAATCGGGCTCACGGATTTTGCCAATCTGGAAGTGCATGTATTGCCGGGCGTCGCCGGGCATCTGGGCTCGGATGCGGTCGCCGGAATGATGGCGTTGGAACTGAACGACGCCAAGGCGGGCGGCAGCAAACTTTTCCTCGATCTGGGCACCAACGGCGAAATTGTCCTGTCGTGGGGAGATCGGGCGGTGGGGTGCACATGCGCCGCAGGCCCCGCTTTCGAAGGCGTGCATATCAGCTGCGGCGTCCCGGCTGTCAACGGGGCCATTGATGTGGTCGACGAGATCGACGGCGGGCTGAGGATTCACACCATCGGCGAGGTTACGCCCATCGGTCTGTGCGGCTCCGGGCTGGCGGACGTGATCGTGGTTTTGCTCAAAAACGGATTGCTGACCCCGTCGGGCCGCTTGCTTCCGCCCGGGGATATCCCCGACAGCGCGCCGCGCGAACTGGCAGCGCGGATCAGCGTAGAGGATGATCAGACGCGGTTCACCCTTTGCAAAGGCGTGAGTTTGACCCAACAGGATGTCCGTCAGGTTCAACTGGCGAAGGCGGCTTTTCGCACCGGCATCGACTTTTTGATGCGTGCCGCCGAATTGAAACCGGCCCACATCGACGAGGTGCTCATCGCCGGTGGTTTCGGTAGCCACTTGCGATCGCAAACCCTGATCGCGTTGGGCATCGTGCCGCCGCAGCTGGGAGGGCGCATCCAATCGGTCGGAAATCTGGCCGGACTTGGCGTTCAATACGCCCTGGAGAGCCCGGCGCGCATAGGTCTGGCCAAAGCCATCGCGGCGCGCATTCAGCATATCCCCCTGGAGAGCCAGCAGGAATTCGCCGACAAGTTCACCGATAACATTGGCTTTCCGGTTCCGACTGTCGTGTTGTCGTGCCCGGTCCTGGAAGGCAAGCTGGAACCCTGGCTGCCGCCGGGTATTCCGGTCAGCTTCACCGATTTCGATCTGCATGTCAGCCCGAAGGAAATGAAGGAGCGGGTGCAGGAATTTCTGGATCAATTGGCGCAGCCGAGCCGGGTCCTGATTGGCTACGGCCTGTGCGGAAATGGTCTGGTGGGATTGGAAGCGGGGCCACATACGCTGATCCTGCCCAAGACCCATGACTGCATCGCCTGGATGCTGGGGTCGCACGACGCCTACATGGCGGAATTCCAAAACAACCCGGGCACCTATTATCTCAACAAGGGCTGGCTGGAATCGGAGAACGATCCGCTTCACGACTATCTCGAATACCAACAGAAATACGGCCACGAAAATGCCGACTTCATCGCCGACACCATGTACCGGCATTACCGGCGTCTTTGTCTGCTGGCCTTTTCCCAGGCCGAAATCGAGGAACTTCGCGCGCAAGCCAAACCCATCGCCGATTTCTGCGCCGAGCGTTGGGGTATGGCCTACGAGGAGCGCGTGGGCGACGATCGGTTGATCCGCGCCTTGGCGGCACGGGCGCATGGGCCCAACAGTGGCAACACAGACCTTATCGTGTTGCTGCCGGGAGGGACCTTGGAGACTGAACACTATTCCGATTTGGTGCCCGAGCCCGGAAATGTTCGCCGCACTTTGGATGGGTTGGACAAACTCACCGAATAGGGGCTGCCGCGCCTTATCTCGCAGCTCGGTCCCGTTCCAGGCACATGGCGATTCCCATGC
>JABGRG010000080.1 GCA_018648445.1 Rhodospirillales bacterium
CCGGTGCCGCCGCTCCGAAACCGTTGGTCGACGCAATTTACCGCCACCGCCAGGAAAAGCGGACGGCTGAAACCCTGTATATCTCTGACTCGTCGATGAAGGGGATTGCGGAACCGGGCTCCGACGATTTAACCAAATTCCATGGGGACAATCCGGATCAGTTTACCGCCCCGGAGTATCGCGAAGTCACGGTGCTGAATCTGCGGGCGAAAGACCTGGAAGACGAAGTTTCGGTCACGGAAGAGGAAATCGCCGATCTTTACGAGCAGCGCCAGGATGAATTCGACACCCCCGAAATGCGCAAACTTCGCCAGATCATCGTACCCGAGGAAGACAAGGCCAAGGAAATCCACAAACTGATCGCCGAGGGAGGCGATTTTGCGGCCACCGCTATGGAAGAAGCGGGCCTGGACGAAAAAACCATCGATGTCGGTGAAGTCAGCAAGACAATGTTGCTCGCCGAGCTGGCCGAACAGGCATTTTTATTGCCGAAAGAAGGCTTCAGCCA
The DNA here is from genome assembly GCA_018648445.1 of Rhodospirillales bacterium. Next base: position 509 of record JABGRG010000080.1, read on the forward strand.
GCCCGTTCAAAGCCCGTTGGGATGGCACATTCTGCGCGTCGACAGCATCACTCCGGCGCACAAGCAGACGGCAAAGCAGGCGAGCGCAATCCTTGGCGCCGACATCCGCCGTGAAAAATCCATCGACGCCTTGTTTGAGTTGGCCAACCGCATTGACGACAGTCTGGGCGGAGGCTCAACCCTGGAAGACGCCGCGCAGGAGCATAATCTTCAGCTCCAGCAAATTGCCGCCGTCGATGGCCGAGGAACGGACACGGCAGGTAAACCGGTCGCCGATCTGCCGCCGGGCGGAAAATTCCTGCGCACGGCGTTTGATACTCCCGAGACCGAAAGCAGCCTCATGACAGAGGCGGATTCCGAAGCTTACTTCGTTCTTCGCGTGGATACCGTCACGCCCAGCGCCGTTCAACCGCTTGACGAAGTGCGTGCGAAGGTCATCGCCGCCTGGAAGGCCGACCAGCGTGCCGCCAAGGCAAAAGAAACCGCCGAAGCCGTGGCCGAACGCATTCGCTCCGGCGCGCAGATTGCGGACATCGCTGCCGAAATCGGAGCCGAAGCGGGAACGACGAAACCGTTCACACGCGGCAAAGTCGATCCCGATTCCGGGCTTTCACCAAAGGTCGTTCAGGATATTTTCAAAGTGAAAGACGGGGACGCCGTGTTGGGACGGCGCGGCCAGGGCTACGTCGTCGCTCTCCTGACGAATATCGAGAAAGCCAATCCGGGGACTGACTCGCAAGGTGTCAAGGCTGTCGAAGCCGACCTTTCGCGCAGTCTAAGCAACGATATTCAGGCCCAGTACATGGCGTCGCTGCAGAAACGCTTCCCGGTCGATATCAACCAACGAGCCATCGACGAGCTTTTCTAATACATCGGGCCGGACAATCACCATGACCCCCTTCCCCGCCTTCGAAACGTTTAAGAGGACTTACGAGGGGGGAACGGCGCAGGTTGTCTGGACGACGCTGGTTGCCGACCTGGAAACACCGGTCTCGGCGATGCTCAAACTGGCCGAGGGTCGGCCCAACAGCTTCTTGCTTGAATCGGTGGAGGGCGGCGCGGCGCGCGGGCGCTATTCCTTTATCGGGCTCAAGCCCGATCTGATCTGGCGGTGTTTTGGCGACCGCGCCGAGATCAACCGCCGGGCGCGCTTCGATCCCGACACCTTCGAGCCCTGCACGGTTGGCGCGATCAACAGTTTGCGGGATATAGCCAAAGAATCGCGCATCGATTTGCCCGAAGACCTGCCGCCCATGGCGGCTGGTCTGGTCGGTTACATGTCTTACGACATGGTGCGGCTGGTCGAACATCTTCCCGACCAAAACCCCGATGTTCTGTGCACGCCCGACGGCATTTTTCTGCGCCCGACAGTCATCGCCATTTTCGATAACATCGAAGATGTGGTGACCGTGGTTACGCCGGTGCGTCCGACCGCCGAAACCAGCGCGGAAGCGGCCTTCGACCAGGCACGCGAACGATTGGCGGATGTCGTTTCCGATTTTGGCCGGGGCCTTCCCTATCGCCGGGAAGCGGGTGCCGATATCGGCGAACTTCCGCAGCCCGGGTCAAACGTGACGGCTGCGCAGTTCCACGCAATGGTCGAAAAAGGCAAGGAATACATCCTGGCTGGCGATATCTTCCAGGTGGTCCTTTCGCAGCGCTTCGAACTGCCGTTCGAACTGCCGCCATTCGCGCTTTATCGCTCGTTGCGGCGTCTGAATCCGTCGCCGTTCCTTTATTTTCTGGATTTTGGCAATTTTTCGGTGGTTGGTTCCAGCCCGGAAATCCTGGTCCGCGTGCGCGAGGGCAAGGTGACGATCCGTCCCATTGCCGGAACCCGGCCGCGCGGCAAGGACCGCGAGGAAGACAAAGCCCTGGCCGAGGATTTGCTGCAGGACCCGAAAGAATTGGCCGAGCACCTGATGCTGCTTGACTTGGGACGAAACGACGTTGGCCGGGTGGCGGAAATCGGCTCCGTGCGGGTCACCGAACAAATGGTTGTCGAACGCTATTCCCACGTCATGCACATTGTTTCCAATGTGGAAGGGAAACTCGATCCAGATTTGGACGCAATGGACGCGCTTTTCGCCGGTTTCCCGGCAGGCACGGTGTCCGGAGCGCCCAAGGTGCGCGCAATGGAAATTATCGACGAACTGGAACCGGATCGGCGAAGCGTCTACGCCGGTTGCATCGGGTATTTCGGAGCGGACGGCGAGATGGATACCTGCATCGCGCTCAGAACGGCGGTCGTCAAAGACGCCAAGATGTACGTTCAGGCCGGTGGCGGTATCGTCGCCGACAGCGACCCCGAAGCCGAATTCCAGGAGAGTTGCAACAAGGCAAGGGCCTTGTTGAGAGCGGCCGAAGAGGCTGTTCGCTTTTCCGCGAAAACCGGATAACTCCTCTCCTTTTCGCAACCACAACTCGGCTCAATTCCACTACTTCCCGCACTTAGGGAAATCCCCAACTCCAAATAATGGCATTCTGGTGCTAAGTTGACTGCGTGCACAGCCCCGGGAATGGCTGTGCCGCATGGCTTTTTTCTTCATACGGCTGTATTTTGAGCTGAAGCACCAAGTAGGATTTCAAATACACGGAACTTGGCCGGAACTAAAATGACCCATCTGAATTTCGACACCGTTCACGCGCTTGTCGCCGATCCCGATCCGCGGGCCGCCGCTCAAATGGAGGCGGAGTTGAGGGAAATCGGCGTCATAAATATTCGAACGATTGATTCCCTGGAGGCCGTCCGTAGCGCGTTGCGTGAAAATTTCTTTGACCTGTTCATTGCGGCTGCGGAGTGGTCCGAAGGTAACTTGGGTGAAATGATCAACGCCGTTCGTCATGGAGAAATGGGACCGAACCCATATCTCTTCATTTTGGTTACGGATGAAGACGTTGGGTCTATTTCCGCGCGACGTGCGTCTCGCAACGGCGCTGAAGCCCTTCTGCCGACTCCGGTCAATGCGGCGACGCTGGGTGACACGTTAAGAAAGGCCTGTCAGGCCCGCGGGCTGTTCGTTGCGACCAGCGATTACGTCGGCCCCGACCGCCGTGCGGCGGGCCATGGCGAATCTCTGATTCCCTTGCTCGAAGTTCCCAATTCTCTACGCGAGCGGGCGGAAGGGCCGTTCAACGACGAAAAACTGGCTGTTGACGTTTTCGAAATGATGACCCGCATCAACCACGAGAAACTGGACCGACACAGCGCTCTTGTCGTGCTGCTGACCAACCGCGTCGGTCCCGACCTGTTGGTAGGCGGTGTCGATGAAGGCGTGCGCGTGTTTTTTGAACAGATCACATGGCTCGCCGAAGATGCGATCAGGCGTTTGGGTGCTCCCCCCGGGGACCCGTCCATCAAAGCCTGCAACGCGCTGATCGGAAAGATCGCAGAATTGGACGGTATGCGCGGCACGCCGTCAAACTCGGAAGTGAACGAATTGATTCAACTCGCCTACGACGTAAAGGCGCAGATTGCGCCTGATATTGAGAATTACGCGCCACGGTACTGAGTTGCTGTAAGCCGCGCGTTCATTCGCGCGTTATCAAACGAGCTGGAGAGCGTTCGTGGACATAACCACCATTCTAGGACTGATTATCGGCATTATCGTTGTGATGCTGGCCATCATGACGGGGTCGGATCTTTCGATCTTTTTGAATCTGCCCGGAATTCTCATTGTGCTGGGCGGAACCTTCGCGGCCACACTGATCAAGTTCCAGCTCCACAACGTATTTGTCGCTTTCACCGTTGGTATCCGCGCCGCTTTCATCAATGAAATCGATGACCCGCGCCAGCTTATCAATCAGGCCGTCCGCCTGACCAAGGTTGCGCGCAAACATGGCCTCGTCCGCCTTGAAAAGATCAAGGTCGGGAACACCTTCTTTCGCAAGGGCCTTCAACTCTGCGCCGACGGACGCGAAATCGAATTCATCCATAAAATGCTGACCCGGGAAATGGAAATGGCGATGCAACGCCAGGAAATCGGCGCCCTGGTGTTTCAATCCATTGGTGATTCGGCGCCCGCGTTCGGTATGTTCGGAACGTTGGTCGGGCTGGTCCAGATGTTGAGCCAGATGGACGATCCCACACAAATCGGCAAAGCCATGGCCGTCGCCCTCTTGACCACCCTTTACGGCGTTCTGATCGCCAATCTGATTGCCTTGCCGCTTTCCGACAAATTAAAGATGAAAACGGAACTGGAGCGTGAAAACCGCCGCCTCATCATGGAGAGCATTTCGCAGATCCACGCCCGAACCAACCCCACCGCCGTCATCGAAATGCTGGAGGCGTATCTGCCCGAAAAGCAGCGTCAGGGTGAAGCCAAACGCGAAACGTCCATGAGCCGACGGGTAACGGACAAAAAGCCATGAGCGAGCGGCCAAAACTGCGTCAGGATACGCCGCGTTGGATGGTCACCTACGCGGATTTGATGGCGTTGTTGTTGTGCCTGTTCGTTCTGCTCTTATCGTTTTCCGAGGTCGATAGCGAGAGCTTCAGAAAAAACGCGGGTCCCATAAACGAGGCGTTTGGAATCCTCAAGAAAACCCCCGAAACTCCTTCGCCGCAGCAAGTCACGGCGTTGATACCCAATATTCGCCCCATCCAGCAGGAGCGGGTCCGAGATGTGGACCGTATCCTGGATCTGCTTGAAGAAACCCTGGTTGTAGAAATCGCCGAAAAGATTATCAATCTGGATGTTACGGACAACTATGTGGTCATTCGCTTTCCGGGAAGGGTCGCTTTTCCGTCCGGCACCGCCCGCATTGCTGGTGATTTCACGCCGACACTGGAAAAAATCGGCCGTGTACTGGCCCAGACCGAGGGTGAAATCCTTGTCGCAGGACACACCGACAGCACGCCGATTTCCACCTCTCAATTTCGCTCCAACTGGGATCTTTCGACGGCCCGCGCGGTTTCGGTCGTTCATCAGGTTCTTGCCGACGGAATTATTGATCCGTCACGTCTGACGGCGCAAGGCTTCGCCGATACCCGGTCGCTGGCACCGAATGATACGACCGAGAATCGCAGCCTGAACCGGCGCGTCGAAATATCGGTCGAAATTCCGACCTTCTGAGCGTTATTGCGCCGCCCACCACCGCTCGTCCGCCAGGACCACGGACGTTTCCACCTGACGGGCGGGAATATTCCAGTAGGTTTCCAGCAGGCGTTTTTTGGTTAAGGGATCGACCATCCTGAAGCCGTTCTTTTCATAAAACCGCACCGCCCATTCAGCCGCCGCCCAGGTTCCGATCAAGGTCGGTTTGGTGGTCTTTTCGTAAAGGGCCTTGACCAACGCGCCCCCTATTCCACTGCGTCTCTGGCTTGTGCGAACGTAGGCATGACGAACCAGATAAACATCGCCCATATCCTGCAGGCCCATAACCCCGATCAGACGCCCTTCGGCTTCCACTCCCCAGAATACGACGCCGTGATCAATTTCATGGCGAAGTTCGTCCTCCGGCATGTAGGGGTCGTTCCACCGGTCGGCGGGGATGATACCGCGATAGGCCTCGGCCGCGTCGTTGACGATTTCGAGGATTTCGTCGAAATCGGCTGCGTCACATTTTCTAATCATTTGGCCGAAAACTTGTAGAGCGTGCGGTGCGAATACGTCTCTCCGGGGCGCAAAACAACCGACGGGAATTGCGGATTATTGGGAGAATCCGGATAGTGCTGGGTTTCCAGGCAGAAACCGGCGCTGGGTCCGTACTTGACCCCGCCCTTGCCGCTAAGCGAGCCGTCCAGCTTAAAGGCCGTGTACAACTGCACGCCCGGCGCGTTGGTACACACTTCCATTTCACGGCCCGATGAAGGATCGCGCGCCACGGCAGCCGTGCGCAGCTCGCCAGCCTTGCCGTTTACCACGAAATTCATGTCATAGCCGCCCACACCTTCGGGCAAAATGGGGACATCGCGAGCGATCGCTTTGGCCTCGCGAAAATCATAAGCCGTGCCAGCCACCGCCGCGACCTCGCCGGTGGGGATATCGGCTTCGTCCGTGGGCGTATAGGCGTCGGCCTCCAGGCGCATCGTGTGATCCAGAATATCGCCCGATCCCGCGCCCGCCAGATTCCAGTAGGAATGGTTGACCAGATTGATGACGGTCGGCTTGTCGGTCGTTGCCGTAAATTCCAGTTCAAGTGCGTTGTCCTCGCCCAATCGGTAGACGGCTTCAACCGTAAGAGCGCCCGGATATCCTTCCTCCATGTCGCCTGAGACGTAACGCAGGATCAATTCCGGTCCATCCGCCGTTTCGCGCGTCTCGGCGTCCCATACCTTTTTATCGAAGCCCACCGTTCCGCCGTGCAAATGATTGACGAAAGCGGGGCCTTGGTTGGCGGCAAGGCGGTATTCAACACCGTCCAACTCGAAGCGCGCACCGGAAATACGATTGCCGTACCGACCGACCAGCGCGCCGAAAAACGGATGCTTGTCCAGATAGGGTTGCAGAGTATCGAACCCCAATACGACGTCGGCGTTTGCGCCGCCCGCGTCAGGAATGTGCATTTCTGTCAGGATTCCGCCGTAGTCGGTGATTTTCGCGACAAGACCACCGGAATTGGTCAGTGTATAGAGCGAGACCTCGCGGCCATCCAATTCGCCAAATCTCGTTTTTTCAATTCCCGACATTTTCTCATCCCCGATTATTTTCAATTGAACGCACAATGGCGCTAAGCGGCACCAGAACCAACCCCCTGGCTTCAAGTTTTTCGATCCATTTGGGCAGCGCCGCAAGGGTAGCATCGCGCGGATGGCCAATAGCGATTGCAGCCCCGGACCGCTTGGCCACCCGTTCAACTTCGGCTAGGCGCGCATTCACCGCCTTTACCTCGTTGACGTTATCTAGAAACACGTTGCGCTCGACCACCGGCACCCCGGCCGCTCGCCCAATGACTGCGCCCACGGACTTCGGCGTGGTGCGCGAATCGAGAAAAAGGAGCCCCCTCTCCTTCAATTCGTCCATCACCACCGCCATTCCCGCGCGATTCTCCGTGAAACGGCTTCCCATGTGATTGTTGATGCCGATTACGCCGGGCAGGCGATCCAGCCCCCACACCAAACGCCGCCGGATTTCGTTCGGCGGATCGGTGGCCAACAACACATTGGGGCCGGGATCGACCGATTTGCTGCCCGGTTCCATGCTCACATGCAGCATCAACTCGTGCCCGGACGCGCGGATATCGCGGGTCTGGAGGGCCAGATCGTCGGCATAGGCCAGGAACGAAAGGGTTAGAGGCCCCGGCAGTTTCACAGCCTTGGCCGTTCGTTTGCGGTCCATTCCCATATCGTCGATGACGATGGCGATCATCGGGCGTCCGTCGGTTTCGGGCATGGCCAGGGCGAATTGTTCCCACGCCGGTCGTGGCGTTACCTGATCCGTAACCTGAGCAGGGGGCGCAGCCGGCGCAACAGGTGTCGCTGGGACCGGTGGGATTGGCGCAGGCGCCTGGGATGGTGGCGAATCATAGGTTTCCTGGGGCAAGGCCTCTTCATAGGCCCGTGGGCGGTCCGATAAGGGCTGGCCATTGGTGTCCGGGAGAATAGGTGCGCTCGGCCCCTCAACCAATTCCGGTGGCGGCGTTTGGCTCTTGTACCAGGGTTCGCGCTTTTCCGCCTTGGGTATCGGCTGCACCACATCGCTTTGGCCCGGCGTCGGCTTGTTCGTCCAGTCAAGCGCCACGGCCACCGCATAACCCAATCCCAGCGCGGCCACGGCGGCCAGCGCTAAAACCACCTGCCGCGTCGGATTGAGCGTTCGATGCGTCGGCCTCGGCGATTGCCGATCATCGCGTCTTGTTCTTTTTGGTCGCCTTACCATCGCCATTGCCTAGCAGCGGGTTTACGCCACCATAGTCGGTCGCACCCGTCGCAAGCGCAATGAATTTCCGAGAACAAACAGGCTGGATATGCTCATGGCAGCGGCGGCCATCATGGGATTTAGCAAAACCCCGGTCAGCGGAAACAGCACCCCAGCTGCAACCGGTATCAGCGCTACGTTATAGGCGTATGCCCACAAGAAATTATAACGGATGGTTTTCAACGTGCGGCGGGCCAACGCGACTGAATTGACGATGCCGCGCAAATCTCCCGACATCAAAATAACGTCGCCGGTTTCGATGGCGACATCGGTTCCCGTGCCGATGGCCAGTCCGACGTCAGCCTGAGCCAGTGCGGGTGCATCGTTGATACCGTCGCCGACGAACGCAACGCGGCGTCCCTCTGTCTGAAGGCGCTTGATTTCATTGGCTTTCTGGTCCGGCAACACTTCAGCAACCGTTCGATCCACGCCAACAGCGCGGGCCACCGATTGCGCGGTCTTTTCGGCGTCTCCGGTCAGCATCGCCACTTCCAGACCAAGCCCGTGCAGAGCCTTTACAGCGTCGACGCTGCCTTCCTTCACCGGATCGGAGACCGCAGCCAGCGCAGCCAGTTGTCCGTCGATGGCGGCGAAAATCGGGGTATTGCCGTCTTCGGCGAAGGTTGCTGCGGTCTCTTCCGCGTCCGCCAAATCAACACCGATTTTTTTCATGTAACGGCCCGCCCCCACCTGCACGACGCGGCCTTCAATCTCCGCTTCGATGCCAAAACCCGGTTCGGCGGCGAATTTCCCGACGTCGGGAAGGTCCAGCCCCTTGGTTTCGGCGGCGCGCACAACAGCGTCGGCGATGGGGTGCTCGCTACGCTTTTCGGCGGCGGCGACAAGGGCCAGCACGTCATCGGCGTCGGTGTCGCCCATGATCCTGAAATCGGTCATTTCCGGGCGGCCCAGGGTGACCGTCCCGGTCTTGTCCAATACCACGGTATCAATACGCGCCAGGGTCTCCAGCGCGGCGCCCTGACGGATCAGAACCCCCATTTCCGCGCCCTTGCCGGTACCCACCATGATCGCTGTGGGCGTGGCCAGCCCCATGGCGCAGGGGCACGCGATCAAAAGTACCGAAACTGAGGCAACAAAGGCGAAACCAAGCGCCGGCGGCGGCCCGAAAATCAGCCAGCCGACGAAGGTCAGCGCCGCAACGCCAATAACCACGGGCACGAAAATTCCGGCAATGCGGTCGGCAACGCGCTGAATGGGTGGTTTTGAGCCCTGCGCTTCCTCGACCATGCGAATGATCTGGCTCAGCACCATTTGCGCGCCGACCCGCGTAGCAGCGAACGAAAACGCCCCGTTGCCGTTGAGAGTCCCGCCAACAACTTCTTCGTCAACGGTTTTTTCGACGGGAACCGGTTCGCCCGTAATCATCGACTCGTCCACGAAACTGGCCCCATCGACGACCCGTCCGTCCACCGGCACCCGCTCGCCGGGGCGTACCAGCACGATGTCCCCGGGAATCACCTCGGCGATGGGGATTTCCATCTCGGCTCCATCACGGCTGACGCGGGCTGTTTTGGCCTGCAGGCGCATGAGTTGCTTGATGGCCGCCGAGGTGCGGCCCTTGGCCACCGCCTCCAGATAGCGTCCGACCAAAATCAGCGTGACGATCCCCCCCGCCGCTTCGAAATATAACTTAGCCGTACCTTCAGGAAAGATGCCGGGTGCAAGCAGGGCCAGCAGCGAATAAAAATAAGCGGCATTGCTGCCCATCATCACCAGGCTGTTCATGCCTGGATTAGCGTGCGAAAGCTCCGCCCACCCTGCCCGGTAGAACCGTCGCCCGGCGAAAAACAATACCGGACTGGCGAGGACGAATTCGATCCAACCCCAAACACTTTCGGCGAGCAGCGCGTGATAAGCCCCGGCCAGCCCCGGTATGTGCCGCCCCATGGCGACCACCACCAGCGGAACGGTGAATAAGGCGGCGAATCCAACCGCCCTTTTCAGCTCGGATATTTCACGATCACGGCTGCCGCCGGATTGATCGTCCGTCGCCTCAGAGTCAAGAACACGCGGCACAAAACCGGCTTTTTCGACCGCGCCCATAAGGGCATCGGCTCCAGTCGCGCCTGCTAGAACGCTAACGGACGCCCTTTCGGTCGCCAGATTGACGCCTGCATCGAGAACGCCGGGAACCTTTTTAAGAACCCGCTCGACCCGGCCCACGCAGGCCGCGCAGGTCATGCCGTCGACGCCGAATTCGACGGTTTCTGAGGGCGTGGAAAACCCCGCCTTGGAAACCACGTCCATGAAATCGCCGGGCTGGGCCTGAGCGGGATCAAATTCGATGGTGGCCTTTTCGGTGGCCAGATTGACGGACGCGCCATTCGTTCCCGGAACGCGCGCCAGCACGCGCTCGACCCGGCCCACGCAGGCCGCGCACGTCATGCCCTCGACGCGAAACGTCAATTGCTCCATTGCATCAACCTTCTCACCGGTACTTCAGGACTTCCATCAATTCATCGACGATTTCCGGCACGTCCCCACGTTCATGCGCTGTGACCACGTGATCTTTTAAATGGCTCTTGAGAACAAGATCGCCAACTTTGGCCAGCGCTCCGTCCACCGCCTTGATCTGCTTCAGGACGTCAACGCAATAGACGCTTTCGTCCTCGAGCATGCGAAGAATACCTTCCACATGCCCGCGAACTGAAAGCAGCCGCCGCCGCGCATCCTCACGGGTCGTCGCGTCAAGGTGAAGACAACAGTGTTTTTCAGCCTGTTCCATCTACGCCACCTTTGCCGCAAACCCTTTTTCTTCGATGGCCGCAATCAGCGCCCCCACGTCGGCCTCGCCATTCACGACCGCCTCGCCGCTTTCGAGGCTGACTTCAACGACGCTACCGGCGCCCGAAACCCCCTCAAGAGCCTCGGTCACGGCCTTCACGCAATGACCGCAATTCATTCCTTCAACAATCAGTTTGGTCATTTCGGATGTTCCTCTCTTTGTCGATTCCGCAAACCGTCAGGTCAATTCCGCGAACGGTCGGTAGCCCCCCGAGTGATCGACGGCACGCTCCGTACAAAGAGCTATATACATCGGCCCTTCCTGAACATCAACCCCTCCCCCCCTGGGGTGGGCAATTAGTATGATTTGAACCCATCTGCAAATCTACCCGTCTCCAGTGACACGAGTAGAAAATAGAAGAAAACTGACGAACGGAATGTTTTTGCGCGGTTATTTCGCTTTCTTTACCCCGCATTTTTTGAGCGATTATTAAAAATTTAGGTGATTTTACAGTTTAACCGTTAATCAACGTTTCTTTTACCCGGACGTTATTGACAAATTGTTTATTATCCGGGTAAATATAGGTACCGAAAGGGTTTCAAAACCATGACTGACATTCTCAACAAACCGACCACCGCATTCATCGGCAGCCACCACCTCGTCTCCGGCCCCAGGATCGAGGTGGCGCTGGCGATCAAGAATGCCCGCGAAGGCGACCCCGCCGGTTCCATATTGGCCTTTGACGACGCAACGGGCCGGGTTGTCGATTTCGATTTGCGCGGGACCAAGGAGGACATCATTGCCCGCTTGGTTCAGCCCCCTGCCCCGGCGAAGTCGTCACGACGCCCTGCCCCCGCAAGCCCGCCTTCGAATAAAGCGGTCTCAGCACCGCGTGGTCGGGGCCGCCCCAAGCTGGGCGTGGTTGCCCGCGAGGTCACGCTATTGCCGCGCCACTGGGAATGGCTCGCCGCGCAGCCCGATAGCGCATCTGTGACCCTGCGCAGGCTGGTCGAGGAAGCGCGCAAGTCAAACACCCCAAGGCAACACGCTCGCGCCGCCAAAGATGCGGCCTATGCATTCATGCAGGCCCTGGCTGGTGATCTTCCGGGCTTCGAGGAGGCGACCCGCGCCCTTTTCGCCGACAATCGCACCGGTTTTGAAATGCAAATCTTCAACTGGCCCGCCGACATTCGCGCCCACGCCATCAAGCTGGCCTATGGAGAACTGGTCAAGAACTGAGGACGGGCCTTGGGCGATGCGATTTATTTTATTCTGAAGTGAACCCAATCACGGCAACCTGACACCTAATACCTGTAAGCCACTTGGGAATCGGTGAAGCGGAATGGCGGAAGACACGGTCCAAAGTTCAAGACGGATAGTAGAGGCATATCTTGTCACCTGCGCCCGGCTGGGGGACAAGACCGCACGGGAACACCTTGTCGCCCGCTATCAGGCCAGGTTTCTACGCCACGCCTATAGGCTTCTCGGCGACGCGGAACAGGCGAGAGACGTCGTGCAGGACGGATGGGTTGAGATTCTGCGCGGGTTGCCGAAGCTCAAGGATGATCACGCGTTCCAAGCCTGGGCCTTTCGCATCATCACGCGCAAATGCGCAAAGCACATTGCCGGACTGCAGAAGACCCGCAGAACTCTTGAAACCATGTCCGGCGACCAAACGCCGGACAGCCGGGCCGAGGATGAAATTGAACGGGCGGCCGACCGCAAACCGGTTCACGCGGCGCTGGCGAAACTCCCCGCCGAGCACCGCACGGCCATCGCGCTCTTTTATTTGGAAGAAATGAGCGTCGCCGAAGTGGCGGTTGCTCTCGAAATTCCGGTGGGAACGGTGAAATCCCGCCTTTTGCATGCGCGGCACAAGATGCGTGCCGCACTCGAAGGAGAAAGTCATGGATAATCTCGACAGAATGATCAGCGAAGCGCTCGACGACGAGGACCGTGAAATCCTTGACAAAATTGGCCGAGATCAGGGCTATTTCGAACAAGCTGTTGGCCTGTTTAGCGGCAAGGACGGCTTGTTGAACGCGCTCATTTTCATTTGGCACCTCGTGTTTTTCCTTGGCGGTGCGTATGCCGCCTACAAATTTTTCACGCTGACGGATGTGCTCGAGGCCATGCGTTGGGGAATGTCCTCAGCCGTGCTGCTGCTGGCCGCGCTGATCACCAAGGTCTCCATTTTCCCGTCGATGCAGGCCAACCGCGTTTTGCGAGCCTTGAAGCACCTGGAAATGCAGGTCGCCCTTCTGGCAGCCAGGCGTTGAGTTTTCTCAACGCTTGGGCCGGGGTGGGGAACCGAAGCGTTTTCGCAAAATGATTGGTTCAGGCGCGGATGACATTCCGTGATGTTCTGTGGTAGGTTTCGCCGAGATTTTGAACAATTTCAAAGAATGCGAGGGAACAGCAATGCTGAGTGCGGCGATCGTCGAAATGCTGAACGAACAGATCAATCTGGAGTTCTATTCGTCCAATCTCTATCTCCAAATGGGCGCGTGGTGCGATCAGGAGGGTTTGGAAGGCTCGGCGGCGTTCCTAACCGGTCATGCCGAAGAAGAACGAAGCCATATGACGCGCCTGTGGGCTTATGTCAGCGAGTCGGGAGCTCTGCCGAAATTAGGCGCAATCGGCGAACCGGCCTACGAATTCGAATCGATCAAAGACCTGTTCGATCAGGTGTTCGAGCACGAGTGCCACGTCACCTCGCGCATCAACGCGCTGGTCCAGGCCGCTTTTGACGAGAAGGACATGACCACTTTTAATTTCCTGCAGTGGTACATTTCCGAGCAACACGAGGAAGAAGCGCTGTTCCGCTCGATACTGGACAAGATCAAGGTCATCGGCCTTGAAGGTAAGGGGCTGTATTTCATCGATCAGGAACTCAGCAAGCTGGCCGAACAGGCCGCCGCCGAAAGCGCCGCACCGGCAGTAGCCTGACGGTTATTTCATCGCCATCGCGGCCTGCGTGTTGAGTAACTCAGCGATTTCGGCTGCGTCGAAACCCACCTCCCCAAGCACCTCCCGTGTATGTTCACCGTGGGCAGGGGCCGGGCGTGTGGCTTCGATGGGTGACGCGTGCATGTTGACGGGTTCGCGGACATACCGATGCTGCCCGCAGTAGGCCGAATCCGCTTCCTGAACAAGATCACCGGCAGCCACGATCGGGTCTTCGAGTGCTTCGGCCAATGACCGGATGGGGGCGGCCCAAACTCCCGCCTTTGCCGCCAAATCAAGGGCTTCGGCTACCGGTAACACCACGAATGCACCGGCAAGAGCGGCAGCGACCTCGTCGCGATGCACCTTAAGGCCGCGTTCGTTGAGGAATGCCTCGACTTCGCGTCGCACGCCCAACAGGTCGGCCAACGCGCCCACTTGTTCGGGTCCGGTGACGCTCAACACGAACTCGCCGTCAGCAGCTTGGTAAGCTCCGTAAGGGGCCTTGTGGTCGGTATGGCCGACCCCTGCTGTGCTGCGCGGCGGCTGATAGCCGACGTTGAGGATGTAGGAAGCCTCCTGCGCCATCATGTGCAGGGCCGAGCCCATCATGTCGGCGTGGACCCATTGCCCATCACCCGTGGCGTCGCGGTGACGCAAGGCGCACAGGACGGCGATGACGTTCATTTGCGAAGTATAGGCGTCGGCGACGTAGGTGCCGGTGGGAACGGGCGGTGCGCCTTCGCGTCCGTTAAGCGCGATCATACCGCTAAGGGCCTGGATCAGAATATCCTGGCCGCGCTCGTTCTTGTTGGGGCCGGTCGGATCGTAGCCCGAGATCGAACAGTATATGAGCCGGGGATTGAGTTTGGCCATCTCCGGATAGCCGAATCCCAGGCGTTCCAGCGCGCCGGGCTTGAAATTCTCGACCAGAACGTCGGCCTGACCAATAAGGCGTAATGCGGCCTTCCGACCACCGTCGGATTTCAGGTTCAGAACAATGCCACGCTGGTTGCGGTTGAGGGTGGTGAAGTAAGGGCTGGCCTCGCCGAAGGGGCTGTCGAGGTCTCGCACGAGCGTACGATTGAGGTCTTGCCCTGGCGCTTCAACCTTGATTACGTCGGCCCCCAGCGAGCCCAGAAATTGCGCCACCAGCGGCCCCGCCGCGAAATGGGTAAACGCAATGACCTTGATACCGGATAACACGCCCATTATCTGCGAATCCCCATAATTGCATCTGTGTTCACGCAGCAGTATGCTCCGCGCCGTAATTTTATGCCAGTGAGGGAAAACAATGCCTGAATACCGCTCGAGAACGACCACTCATGGCCGTAACATGGCCGGCGCGCGCGGCCTTTGGCGCGCAACCGGTATGAAAGACGAAGATTTCGGCAAACCGATCATTGCGGTCGCCAACTCGTTCACCCAATTCGTACCCGGTCACGTTCACCTGAAGGACCTGGGACAATTGGTGGCGCGCGAGATTGAAAGCGCCGGCGGTGTTGCCAAGGAATTCAACACTATCGCCGTGGACGACGGCATCGCCATGGGACATGGTGGAATGCTTTACAGCCTGCCGTCCCGCGAGATCATCGCCGATTCGGTTGAGTACATGGTCAACGCCCACTGCGCCGATGCGTTGGTGTGCATCTCCAACTGCGACAAGATCACGCCGGGCATGCTGATGGCGGCCATGCGGCTGAACATCCCGGCGGTGTTCGTCTCGGGCGGCCCCATGGAAGCGGGCAAAGTGACCGAGGATGGCGTGGAAAAGCCCATCGATCTGGTCGACGCCATGATCGAGGGCGCCAATCCCAACACCACCGACGAAAAGGCACTGGCTTACGAGATCGGTTCCTGCCCCACGTGCGGATCGTGTTCGGGCATGTTTACGGCCAATTCCATGAACTGTCTGGCCGAGGCCCTTGGTTTTGCGTTGCCCGGCAACGGCAGCCTCGTGGCCACCCATGCCGACCGGCGCGAGCTGTTCGTGGAAGCCGGTCATCTGGCCGTCGAACTGTCCAAGCGCTACTACGAGAAAGACGACGCGTCGGTGCTGCCGCGCAACATTGCCAATCTGGACGCCTTTAACAACGCCATGACGCTGGATATCGCCATGGGCGGATCGACCAACACGGTCTTGCACATCCTGGCCATTGCGCAGGAAGGCGAGATCGACTTCACGCTCAAGGACATCGATCGTCTGTCGCGGGGAACACCGAATCTCTGCAAGGTTTCGCCCAGCTCGAGTTACCACTTGGAAGACGTGCATCGGGCCGGCGGCATCATCGGCATCCTCGGCGAGTTGGACCGGGCTGGGTTGCTTGAACGCAACGTCTCGACCGTCCATGCCAAAACCCTGGGCGACGCGCTGGACGCCTGGGACATCAAGCGGACCGACGACAAGAAGGTGCGCGAGTTCTTCCGCGCCGGTCCGGCGGGCGTTTATTCCATCGAAGCGTTCAGCCAGTCGACCCGCTACGAAGAAGTTGACCTGGGCCGCGAAGAGGGCTGCATCCGTGATATCGAACACGCCTATTCCGCCGATGGCGGGCTGGCTGTTCTTTACGGCAACATCGCCGAGAACGGCGCCATCGTGAAAACCGCGGGGGTTCCGGCGCATATCCTTAAATTCTCGGGTCCGGCACGCATTTTCGAAAGTCAGGAAGCGGCCATCGCCGGCATTCTCGGCGGCAAGGTCACGGAAGGCGACGCCGTCCTTATCCGTTACGAAGGGCCCAAGGGCGGGCCGGGCATGCAGGAAATGCTCTATCCCACCAGCTACCTGAAATCCATGGGGCTGGGACAGGCCTGCGCGCTGGTGACCGATGGCCGGTTCTCGGGCGCTACCTCGGGCCTTTCCATCTGCCACCTGTCGCCGGAAGCCGCCGAAGGCGGCAACGTCGGGCTGGTCGAGGACGGCGATACCATCGAGATCGACATCCCGAACCGGGTCATCCGCGTCGACGTCAGCGACGACGAATTGGCCAAGCGCCGTGCCGCCATGGAGGCCAAGGGCTCAAGCGCCTGGAAGCCCGACCGCGAACGCGTTGTCTCCAACGCTTTGAAAGCCTACGCGGCGTTGACCACCAGCGCCGACCGGGGCGCGGTCCGCGACGTCGATCAACTCAAACGCTAAGTCGCGTAAATTCCCGAGAAAGCGCGGGGTCCCGAGGGGCCCCGCGTTTTTTTTATTCGAAGCCGGGCGTCATCTCCTCGTGCATGGGCAGGTGTTCGTCCAGGCAAATCCACGGCAACGCGCTGGAGACCCAAACATGGGACGCCGGTTCGAAAAGCTCGGGCCGGTCCAGCGAACCCACCGTGATATCGATGTCGTCGGGATAGCGGTCCGTTTGAAACGTCAGTTGCGACCCGCACTTTGCGCAAAACGCCCGCTCGCACCCCACAGACGACGGATAGACGGCGGGTGCCGCCTTTAGCCAAGACAGCGCCGCCGTTTTGGCGGAAACCCACGTCACCACCGGCGCGCCGCTGGCTTTTCGGCACATGGAGCAGTGGCAGTGGGCGGCCTGCGAGACCGGCCCGGTGATGCGGTATCGAACCGCACCGCAAAGGCATCCGCCTTCAAATACGTCGGTCTCGCTCATAGCCTGCGCTCCCTAAATTGCCTCCGCGATGGCCTTGCCCAAATCGCTGGTGGTTGCCTTGCCGCCCATATCAGGCGTCATGGCAATGCGCTCGCGCAGCACCGTCTCGATGGCCGTGATAATAGCAGCAGCAGCTTCAGGATGGCCGAAATGATCCAGCATCATGGCGCCCGACCAGATCTGCCCGATGGGGTTGGCGATGCCCTGCCCCGCGATGTCCGGGGCCGATCCATGGACCGGTTCGAACATGGAAGGATATTCCCGTTCCGGATTGATGTTGGCCGACGGCGCAATGGCGATGGTGCCGGTGGTGGCGGGACCCAGGTCGGAAAGAATATCGCCGAACAGGTTGCTGCCCACAACCACGTCGAACCAGTGCGGATTGCGCACGAAATGGGCGGTCAGAATGTCGATGTGATACTGATCGGTCTTGGTGCCCGGATACTGGGCCTTCATGGCTTCGAAGCGCTCGTCCCAATAGGGCATGGTAATGGAAATGCCGTTGGACTTGGTGGCGCTGGTCACGTGTTTGGCGTCCCGCGTCTGGGCCAATTCGAACGCATATTTGAGGATGCGATCAACGCCGCGCCGGGTGAACACGGTTTCCTGCATGACGATTTCATCTTCGGTGTCGGCATAGATGCGCCCGCCCGAATTGGAATATTCGCCCTCGTTGTTCTCGCGCACCACGTAGTAATCGATATCGCCCGGCTCGCGCCCGGCCAATGGTGAGGGAACCCCTTCGAACAGGCGCACGGGGCGCAGGTTCACATACTGCTGAAAGGTCCGCCGGATGGGGATCAGAAGGCCCCACAGCGACACATGGTCCGCCACCCCGGGAAAGCCCACCGCGCCCAGGAAAATAGCGTCGTGCGGGCGAATTTGATCGAGCCCGTCCTCGGGCATCATGGAGCCGGTCTTGGCGTAGACTTCACAGCTATAGTCGAACTCGTTCCAGTCAAACGAAAGGCCGAACTTGCCCGCGACCGCGTCTAATACGCGAATGCCCTCGGGTACCGTTTCCTTGCCGATGCCATCGCCGGGAATGACGGCGATTTTGTAAGTGCTCATGTTGTTGTTTCCTCACAATTTATTTTTCGTTCAGTTCACACCAGACCGGCGTGTGGTCCGATGGTTTTTCCCACCCGCGCGGCGTGCGGTCAATGCCCACGTCGTTCAGGCGGTCCGCCGCCTGCGGCGAAAGAAGCAAATGATCGATGCGCGCACCCTGATCACGGGACCACGCCCCGCCCCGATAATCCCACCACGAATAGCGCCCGGCCTCGGAATTCACCACCCGAAAGGCGTCCGTCAGCCCCAAATTCATGATGCGCCGGAACGCGGCGCGCGATTGCGGAAGGCACAAGGCGTCATCGGCCCAGGCGGCCGGATCGAAAACATCGGCGTCATCGGGCGCGATGTTATAGTCGCCGCCCAGCACGAACTCTTCCTCCCCTTCCAGAAGTTCCTTCACCCGAACCCGAAGGCGTTCCATCCAGGCCAGCTTGTAGGGATATTTCTCGCTGTCGGTCGGATTGCCGTTGGGCAGATAGATGGACGCCACCCGGACCCCGGCGGTCACGGCTTCAATATAGCGCGCCTGCTCATCACCGGCATCGCCCGGCAGCGCCCGCAACCCCACGTCGATAGGCGTTTTGGAAAGAATGGCGACGCCGTTGTACGTCTTTTGGCCCACCACGGCAGAGCGGTACCCCAGCCCCGAAATCTCCATGGCCGGAAACACGTCCTCGGTTACCTTCAATTCCTGAAGCAACACCACGTCGGGCGAAGCAATACGCAGCCACTCAAGCAAATGCTCAAGCCGCGCCTTTACCGAATTAACATTCCACGTCGCTATCCTGACCATGACCTATCAATAATCCCCATCCCGCCAATCCGTAAACCA
>JABGRG010000081.1 GCA_018648445.1 Rhodospirillales bacterium
TTTTTCTCACTCGCGTATTGGGTCCGGGGTCGTTTGGTTTAGACGGCTGTGATCTCATCTCTGTTGGTGTCGAAGTCTTTCTGGTTAGCCAGAACGCTCCATGCGATACGGGCCAGCTTGTTGGCTAAGGCTGTGGCGAGCCTGTTTCGATGAAGTCGGGTTGCCGCCTCGGTGAGCCAAGGTCCGAAGCTGAACTTCTGCCAATTGTTGGGGCGCATCAGAATGACGTGCGCCGCCTGGATGAACAGGGTTCGCAGATACTTGCTGCCGCGCTTGGATATCCTGCCAAGAACCGTTTTGCCGCCCGTGCTGTATTGGCGTGGGACGAGGCCGAGCCGGGCCCCAAAGTCACGTCCACGCCCGAAGGCGTCACCCGTTCCTATGGCCGCCACCATCGCCGTCGATATAATTGGTCCGATGCCGGGAACGCTCATCAGTCGTTGGCAATTTTTTTCACTCTTGCTGATCGTCTCGATCTCGCCGGTGATGGTCTCGATACGCTCGTCAAGTTCCTGCCAATCTGCATTGAGGCCAACAATCAAATCGTTCATGCGCGGAGATATCTCGTCTATGCGATTTTCCAGGATCGCAAAAAGCGAATTGCGCAACGCATGGGCACCGGTGCGAACCGTTATTCCCTGTTCGATCAGGAATGCGCGGATCTGATTGATCGTCGCCGTTCGTCGGGAGACCAGACGTGATCGCACACGGTGCAAGGCCTGCAGATCGAGTTGATCCTGCGTCTTTTCCGTCACAAACTTCAGATTAGGTCGAAGAGCCGCTTCGGCAATGGCCTCTGCATCGTTGTAATCGTTCTTCTGACCCTTGATGAAGGGCTTGACGTAGATCGCCGGAATGATCCGTGGCTCGTGCCCCAGTTTGCGAAGCGTCCGACTGACAAAATGCGCGCTCAAACAAGCTTCCATGCCAACGATACATGACGGCAGTTTCTCAAATTCATTTACCAATGCCGAACGCCGGATCTTCCGGCGCAGAACAATCTTGCCGTCAGTATTAAAGCCAACAAGGTGAAGCACGTCCTTGCCAATATCGATGCCGACAGAGGCGAGGGCGAAGCTATTTTGTTTCGATGGGGTTGCCATGGGATGCTGCTCCTTTTGTTCGCGGGCTAAAGTCCTTTCAGACTAACCCACTGGAGGATGCAGCCGGTCCATCCCATTAGCGGACTCTCAATCGGACATATGAACCGTGGTTCGCGGCCCCCAACGTCCCACGAGCTGTGATCGGGCTACATCATGTCGAAAAACGTTCAATAGTGGTCGTAGAGAGTCAATTGATGGCCGGATCAGCTCTCAAGCGTTCGACCATGTAATCAACAAAAGATCGAACCTTGGCGGAAACCATTCGGCCTTCTTGGTGAACCACGTGGATCGGCAAGGGGGGCATTTCGAATTCATCCAGGACAGTCTGCAATCGCCCATCAGCCAGGTAGGGAGCGATCTGGTAGGACAATAGGCGCGACAGCCCCCATCCTTGAAAGGCCAGATCAACTACCGCATCGTTGGTGTTCATGCGAAGACGTGGTTCCGCGCGAACGAAGTACGGCACATCGTTTTCTTGAAACGGCCAGTCAAGAGAGGTTCCCATGGCCAAAGATTGGATAAGCCGGTGGCCGGCGAGGTCCTCAGGCCGTTGTGGGAGCCCCTGGGTTCGGATGTAATCCGGCGACGCAAACATCACTCGGCGAACAGTTCCGGCACGCACCGCGATCAAGGAAGAATCGGGAAGGTCACCGATCCGAATGGCAACGTCCAGGCCCTCATCCAAGAGGTTGACGACCCGGTCGACAAATAATGTCCGCGCGCTTACCAGCGGGAACAAATCCAGGAAGTCGCCCAGTATCGGGGTCACGAACATGCGTCCGAATAAAACGGGCGCGGTTATGTGCAATTCGCCGCGTGGTGCCGCATGAGAGCCCACAGCGGCTTCCTCCGCCTCTTCCAATTCCAGCAATATGCGCCGAGCATCCTGCAAAAACCTCTCTCCACTCTCGGTTAACCGAACCGAGCGAGTGGTGCGGACCAATAACCGAGTTCCAAGCCGGTCTTCAAGCAAGGCAACGGCACGTGTGACGGCGGGCGGCGATATGGCTAGATCCCGGGCGGCAGCGGCAAATCCTCTGCACTCGGCGACTTTCACAAAAACCTGGATCGCGTGAAACCGGTCCATTTATTTATTCCGTTTTATGGAATAGTAAATTCAATAATATCCATATTCTAACGTATTTTGAAACAGTTTATTCCTTATTCGTCAGGCGCGGAATGCGGCCCGACAGACATCAACCCCAGGACAAAGGAGATCTATCATCATGAGCCGTATCAATGTTGTTACCCAAGAAACAGCCGATACCGAACAGAAGGCGCTGCTCGACGCGATCCAGAGCAAACTCGGCATGGTTCCCAATTTCCTCGGTATTCTGGCGCACTCATCGGATTCCTTGAAAGCCTTTCTGGGCCTTCATGGAATCGCCGAATCCGGTCAACTGGATCCTCAGACCCGCGAGCGCATCGCCCTTGCCGTTGCCCAAGGCAATTCCTGCGAATACTGCGTGTCCGCCCATACGGCCATTGGCCGCAAAGCCGGGCTGACGGGCGCAGAGATCGAGGCCAATCGCGCCGGCACGTCCCAAGACGCTAAGGCCGCTGCCGCCGTCGCGTTCGCGAAGGCGCTGAACGACCACCTAGGTGAGGTTACCCAGGCCGAGTTCAACGCCGTTCGCGACGCCGGATACAGCGATGCCGAAATTGTTGAGATCATCACCCATGTGGGGATGAACATCCTGACCAATCTGATCGGCAAAGCCACGCAGGTGGATATCGACTTCCCCAAGATCTCCCTGCAAAAGGCCGCTTAACCCGCCCGTCTGTCTGCCAACCGGGACGAGTGCCTTCTTTGTTTTGTCCCTCTCTCTCTGTTTGAGGCACTCGTCCCATTCAATTAGGAAACTGTCATGGCCCGAAAATTTGCCGAAATTTCTTTCACACCGTCGGTCAAGGCTGCGCAGACGCGCTACGGTAGCCGGGCCGCAAACGAGGGCTTTGAACTCGCAGAAGATCCCCGTAACGCCCTGGGCGATGCTGAAGCTGAATTCATTGAAGCGCGTGACGGTTTCTATCAGGCAACGGCCAACGAAAACGGATGGCCCTATGTCCAGTTCCGAGGAGGCCCCGCAGGTTTTCTGAAAGTGTTGGATGAGCGCACCATCGGCTACGCCGATTTCCGCGGCAACATTCAATACCTCAGCGTCGGCAATCTTAACGCCAATGATCGGATTGCCTTGATCTTGATGGATTATCCGAACCGCCGACGCCTCAAGATCTGGGCGCGCGCCCGGATTGTTCATCATGACGAAGACCCGGAACTGTTGGCGCGTCTTGAAGTGCCTACCTACCGGGCGCGGGTTGAGCGTGCCGTGGTTTTGACCGTGGAGGCCTTGGACTGGAACTGCCCGCAGCACATCACGCCACGCTTTACAGAAGCCGAAATCGACGAGCGGGAAGTGCCGCTGAGGAACCGGAATGCCGAACTCGAGGCTGCTGGCCGCGATCCGCACGCCGGCCTGTCCGTGCTACCATCCGTCATTGGAGACGGCCCTATGGAACTGGTCATCACCGGCATTCGTCAGCTCACGCCCGAAGTCCGAGCCTACGAATTGCGTCGTCCGGATTTCCAAGAGCTTCCGGCGGTGACCGCCGGCTCGCATTTGCCGGTTCCCGTTCCACTTGAGGACGGACGACAAGAAACCCGGACCTATTCCATCAGCAGCAATCCGAACCGCCGTGACGTTTACGAAATTGCCGTCCGGCTCGACCCCCAGGGTAGTGGGGGATCACGCGCGATCCATGAACGTTATGTGCTTGGCCTGGTCATTCGGACCGGTTTGCCGAAGAACGCATTTTCTTTACACGATGATGCGCGACCGACCGTATTGATTGCCGGTGGTATCGGCATCACCCCGCTGAAAGCGATGGCCCAGTCATTGACGGCTGACGGACGGGCGTTCCACCTGCATTTCGCGGCGCGTTCGCAATCACATATGGCCTACCGCTCAAAACTGGCGGCGGCGCTCGACGGCGCGGTCACGTTCTATCCCGGCGAAGAGGGGCGAAGGATCGATATTAAAGCCGTGCTTTCCGGTTCGCCCGCCGATGCGGTGTTTTACGTCTGCGGCCCGGAGCCCCTGATCGACGCCGTTCGTCATGTGGCGGTAGCCCAAGGCATTGACGGCGACCGGGTGCGTTTTGAGCGCTTTACGGCGGCAATGCCGGAAACCGGCGATACCGGATTTCAGGTCCGTCTCGCGTCGTCGGGAAAGGAGCTTGGCATCGCGCCGGATCAAACAGTTCTTGATGCTTTGCTTGAGGCCGGCGTCGACGCCAAATTCGCCTGTCGGTCAGGAACCTGCGGGACCTGCACCGTGAAGGTGCTGGAGGGCACCCCCCTGCACCGTGACAGCGCCCTTTCCAATGCCGAGCGCGATCATGCCGGATTGATGAGCGTCTGCGTGTCCCGCTCGGTGGGCGAGAGTTTGGTTCTCGATATATAACAATTGCGAGACGGTGTCCGCCAACCGATATGCGGATAGCGTCGGGCGATATCCTGTGGAGCGAGAGATGAAGCAAGAAACAATGCGTATCAACGCAAATTTTGGCGAACGTGCTTTGGTCCAAACGACCGGCGCGGATTGGATATCTTCGCCGAGTTCCGGCGTCGAGCGGATCATGTTGGACCGGGTCGGTGATGAGGTTGCGCGCGCAACGTCTATCGTGCGCTTCGTTCCGGGAAGTACCTTTCCGATGCACAGCCACGGCGGGGGCGAAGAATTTCTCGTGCTGCAGGGCACGTTCTCCGACGAATTCGGTGACTTCGGTCCCGGATCTTACCTGCGCAATCCGGTCGGCACATCGCATACGCCGTTCACCCGCGAGGGCTGCACGATTTTCGTTAAATTGTGGCAGTTCCAGGACAGCGACAAAGAGTCGGTCAAGATCGATACGCGCGCGGCAGCGTTCGCGCCAGGTCTGGTGGATGGCCTCAGCGTCTTGCCGTTGCATCAATTCGAAACCGAGTGCGCCGCCCTGGTGCGCTGGCAACCGGGAACCATTTTCAATCGCCACAGCCATTTCGGAGGCGAGGAAATTTACGTTATTGAGGGAACTTTCGAGGACGAAATCGGCTCCTATCCCGCCGGAACATGGCTGCGTAGCCCTCATCTAAGCACGCACACGCCGTTCTCCGAAAAGGGATGCCTGATCTACGTCAAGGTGGGGCACTTGTTGGCGGAACTGGGAACTTTGAGTGATCCGGGTGAACGACCTCTGCTAGCCACGCGATAACCGGCAAATCGGGGCCCAAGTTAATTGAGGATACAAAAAATGACTGAGCGGCAAGTTCAAGTTGCACAATCAGATCTATCGGGATTGCGCTGGATCCACGCAGATGTCTTTACCCACACGCCCCTGTCCGGCAACGGTCTCGCGATTTTTCCAGAGGCGGGCCAACTCTCGACGGCGGTGATGCAGCGCCTTACCCAAGAGATGCGGCAGTTCGAGTCGATTTTCCTGATTGGCGAACCGAGTGAAGGCGGTGTTGCTGCGCGTATTTTCACAGCGGAGGAGGAGCTGGACTTCGCGGGGCATCCAGTCCTCGGGGCTGCGGCAGCGTTGCAGCATTTGACAGGTGCGAAGGAGGATCGGAATTGGCGCATCGTCCTCAACTCCGGCGAAATTTCGGTCAGAACCCAGACAAGGCCACATGGTTTTTGGGCCGAGATGGACCAAGGGATCGCGTCGTTTGAACAGGACCGGCCATCTGAAGCCGTGAGGCACGTATTGAATGGCCTTGGGCTCGAGTCCAATTTGCTGTTTGACGGCCTTCCGATAGCAACAGTCTCCACTGGATTGCCCTACGTGATCGTGCCAGTCACTGCGGGCGGCCTTGCCGTGGCCCAAATTCAATGCGCTGACTTCGAGCAGAGACTTGCGAAATTGGGTGGCAAGTTCGTCTACGTACTTGACCCCGAAGCGTTCGAAGGCCGCACTTGGGACAATCTTGGTTTGGTCGAGGACATTGCAACAGGTAGCGCCGCCGGTCCCACTGCCGCCTACCTTTGGCGCTATTGCGGTGCGCCGGAGAATCTCATTCTTCGGCAAGGTCGCTTCGTTGGACGACCGAGTGAGATCGTCATGAAGCGCGATCCAATAACGGGCTCTGTGCTGGTCAGTGGTGAAATCATTCTGTTGGCCAAGGGCAGGTTCTTTTAAGGGCTGCCATCTATAGTGGGTTAGAAACATCTGCATCCTGCTGTGGCCCCAAATTTCTCCTTGTGGCAAAGCCCAGTCGTCCAGCACGGCACTGAATCATGACCGCTTTCAATCGGTAAGCCGAAGATTTAGACGTTACCGCCTATATGCAGGGAGAACGCGCACGTGGCTTCAGTTGTGATGGCGGGCCGTCAAATGTCCATGATTTGCGACAAGACTGTTGCGGCAATACCAACGGCTATAACCGTGGCACCGATCCATGTCATGAAGCTATAACTTTCTCCCAGAAAGACTGTCGCGGCAATCAAGCCAATGGCCGCAGCAACATAACCAATTTGGCTAAGCAGGACGGGGCCCCCATAGCGTTGCAGTCTGAAAAAAACCGGAAACGCCACGCCCGCAACAAGCCCTTGTGCCAATGCGGCCCACGGGGCGTGCATGAGTTCGTTAAGCGGCAGGGTCCCATTGGTGAACACAAGCAGCAACAAAATGATGACGCCAGAAAACGAATGGCTCCAGAACGCCAGGCTATCGGGTGAGGCATCGTCGGGCCAATCCAATGTCCGGTACACATTCCCGCAGGCTAAAGCCAGGGGGATTAGCAGGGCGGAGACGATCCATATGATTGGCGGCGCTTCAGGCCCCGCGCCTCGCGTGACGGCCACAACGGCGGCTCCCGCTAAACCGAGGGCGATACCGAATATCCCGATCCGGTTCGGGCCCTTGAGCCGATACATTCCCGCTAAAGAGAGGGTAAAGACGGGAGACAATGCAAACATAAGCCCTGTGAAACCCGACCCGACATGAGGAATCACGCTAAAAAGCAACACGTTCGGTGCCACAAATGAAATCAACCCGGAGACAACGACATAGCGAGCCGTTCGGCCCCTGGGCGCGCTCAACCTCCGTTTGGCGGCGAGGTAGGGTAACAGCATTGCCGAAACACTTAGCGAGATAATCATCGCCCAGACCATCGGCGAGACGCCGGCATCGCTGGCGATCTTTCCGAGCGGAAAATTAAACCCGATCAATGTGCCCGTAATCAGCAGCAGGAAGACCGGGTTCTGTATGACGCCACTCACTGCTGAAACAACCCGGCAAACGCTATCTCGTTCAGAGACAATCTTTGACTGGCTTGTTCCCGCTCTTGAAGTTCCGGCGGCAATACCGACGGATCAGTGGATTTGCCGATCGCAATCGCAATCTCGACCCGAAAGCGTTCAGGAACAAAGAGCTTTTCCTGTGTTTGTTCAAAATCGATCCCTGCCATTGCGTGGGCTTGGTAACCCAGGGACGTTGCTTGAAGGGCAAGCTGCGCCCAAGCCGCACCGGTGTCAAAGCTGTGACTTCGCGATAGACGTGGCGGGCGATTTCCATCGCCGGGCATCATTGTATCCGACAACAAAAAGACAAGCGCCGAAGCATACTGAGCCCACCTGGCATTATACGGGTCCAGCAAAGTCATGAATTTTTGCCAATGAGAATCTTCGCGATGGGAATACAGAAGCCGCCATGGCTGAAGGTTGTAGGCGGACGGGGCCCAGCGAGCCGCTTCGAGTATTGTAAGCAGGTCGGAAACCGGCATTGCGGAACCGTCAAAGGCTCTTGGTGACCAACGTTCAAGGAATACGGGCTCAATCGGGTGGTCTGCTATCCGTTCAGTTGTCATCACATTCCCCTTCACTTTCTACCTCGCTCGCGATAACTTCAAGAAAGGTATTTTGTTATCTAGTAACTTTATATCAAATAGTTTGATGTCGAACTATATGGGATGACACACGGTATGAGTCAAGATCAGAAAGTCGAATCACGCGAAATCCCGTCCGGCGGGTCACCGATGAAGAGAATTTTGGCGCAATGGAGGCGGGAACGGCCCGACATCGACCCGATGCCAATGGCCGTGGTTGGTGAAATTTGGCGAGCGGGTGAAAGACTGCGCCAGCGCGTTCAAGCCAACTGGGCAAATTTCGACCTGGACCTCGCCGGATCTGATGTGATTCTGACGCTGCGCAGGCAGGGACGAGGTGAAGCCTTATCCCCTTCGGCTCTTGCAAAAGAAATGATGTTGTCCACTTCCGCCATGACAAACCGGCTGGATCGGCTGGAAGAGCGCGGTTTGATCGAACGAACCCTGGATCCAAATGATCGCAGAGGGCTCAATATCCTATTGACGCAAGAGGGGTTCGCGCTTGCCGATGAAATGATCATATCCCATGTCGATACGGAAGAAGGCATGCTGTCTAAGTTGACGGATGAAGAACGAGCTCATCTATGTGCGCTTCTCGCCAAGATCCAGGGAGATATCTAAAGTCTGCTCCTGGCTAACCATTCTCGAAAGACGCACTGTCCGAGGCACTGGGATCAGCGATGGCGCAGTGAAACCGTATATCCCAACGACCGCTAGTGGCTAAAAACAGCCGTTCAGCACCGGGCGACGTGACGACTGCTTTTCGAGGATTTTGGGCGTTCACGTCCGCTGTTGAGGGCAACGCAGACCCATTTAGGAGCGGGCGCTAACGACCGTTGATGACCCCGAGCGGACTTTTAGAGATATTTTTTTAGCGGATGGTTTCGGGGATTGGGGTCTTCCTGCAAACCTAGAGACGGGCCATTTGCCACCGGTTGTTCAGAGAAGTTCAAAGGTGTTTAAGCCTCTCGTCACTCGGTCGGAAGGCAATAAACTCATTCCGAAAAAACGCTATTCAGGGCCTCGCGAAGCTGTTCGCTCGAATAGGGTTTCCTGAGCAGGGTAAAGCCACTTTTCAACAGACCTGACTTCTCTAACTCGGCCTCTGGATATCCCGAGGTAAGAACTACGTTGATGCCCGGATGACGCCTTGTCGCCGCACGAGCGAAATCAAGGCCATTCATGCCTTTGGGCATTCCAAAATCACTGAATATAACGTCGATATTTTCGTGCTGACCTAATACCTCCAAAGCGGCCACCCCATCTTTGGCTTCCAGAACCGTGTATCCGTGGGCTTCCAAGACCATCACCGCGCTGGCGCGAACGTCCGGATCATCCTCCACCACAAGAATGGTTCTCGAGCCGGTGAACGGCTCTATTTCCACCCCTTCTTGTTCTTGAGAGGCCCGGCCCGCCTCCTTATTACCCGCGGGAATTAATAACCTCACCGTGGTTCCCTTGCCGACTTCACTCTCAAGGTGCAAATGGCCACCGGATTGTTTGATGAACCCATAGACCATACTCAAACCAAGGCCGCTACCTTCGCCGATATCCTTGGTCGTATAGAAAGGTTCCAAAACGTGTGCCAAGACATCAGGCCGCATTCCAAATCCCG
Source organism: Rhodospirillales bacterium (assembly GCA_018648445.1). The sequence continues at coordinate 9,587 of JABGRG010000081.1, forward strand.
TATCCGTCAAGGATATCTCGACATATCTGCCCGCAGGTAGTTTTCCATCCTCCGTGACGAAAACATCCGTCACGTGTGTGTTCCCGCATTCGATAGTCAATTTCCCGCCATTCGGCATGGCGGCCCTCGCATTGACGGCCAAGTTGAGAATTGCATTTTCGAGGCCGTTTCGGTCGATCGTGACGAATTGGATTCCTTCCTCGAAAACGGTTTCAATCTCAATGTTATCTCCTAACGTGCGCCCTAAAATCACCAGCATTCCTTCGATCAATTGATCGGGGGCCGCGGTTTCGGGGTGCAGGTCTTGTTTCCGCGAAAAAGCTAATAACTGACGAGTCAGCTTCGCGCCCCGCTGGCCGGCCATGAGCGCCCGATCGATACATTCGCTCACCTGATCTCCGCCGCCTTCACCAAAATCCTTAGCCATTTCCAGGTTGCCCTGGATAACCTGGAGCAGGTTGTTGAAATCGTGGGCAATCCCGCCCGTCAACTGACCGACAGCTTCCATCTTTTGAGCTTGCAGCAATTGGCGTTCTGTCTCCCGCATTCCGGTGACATCTGTATGGCGGCCGGTGAAACGAGTTATGCGCCCGTCGTCGTCGCGTTCCGCAAAAGCTGCCGACTGGATGATCAAATAGTGGCCATCTTTATGGCGCAGCCGAAACTCTTGCTGATAGCGGTGTTCTGAACTCTTGAAAAAACTCCTGATTTCCCGCAGCACCCGCCCCCTGTCGTCAGGGTGAATTAAATTCGGGAAGGGATCGTCTAGAGACAGGACTTCGTCGTCTGAATACCCCAGCATTTGCTTCCAGCGCGGCGACAGGAATACCTCATCAGAACCTGCGGTCCAGTCCCAAAGGCCGTCGTCGGTCGAACGAAGCGCGAGGTCGAAACGACGTTCACTTTCTTTCAAAGCTCGCTCGGATCGCCTTTTTTCTGTGACGTCATCGAAGACCAAGAGAACATGATTCTTACTGGCGATTTCGATTATTTCTCCCGCCAAAAGAGCCAGACGCTCTTCTCCGGATTTCGTCAGAAAAGACGCCTCAAATTCGCAGACACTGCCATCACGATCCAGTCGCTCTATAAGTTCTGATCGCTGACTTATATCCGCCCAAACGCCGATTTCAGGAGAGGTCTTTCCAATGACTTCATCGCGGGAAAAACCCCACAACGCAAGCCATTTATCGTTTGCGTTAATAAATCGATATCCATCAACTGAAACGATCACCATCGCGGTCGGACTGGCACCAAACGCTTTCGAAAAACGCTCTTCACTTTCCCGCAATGCCCGTTCAGCCTGCTTGCGGTCCGTTATGTCGCGCCAAACCGTATGCAGGAGTTTTCGGTCCTTGAAGGGAATGGCCGTTAGAAGAACCTCAACGGGGAAGCACTCGCCATTCGCCCGTTTATGAATCCATTCAAACCGGTTGCTGCCGTGTTTGAACGCGATTTTGATCATCGCTTCCGACTTTTCGAAAGAAGAACGTCCGTCGGGTTGAAACTCGGGAGATAGCTTTGACGGGTGGGAACTCAACAATTGTTCCCGCGTTTCGTATCCAAGCATGTCCAACGTTGCCTTGTTGCAATCGACGAATTCGTTTCCGTCGATAATCAACATGGCTTCAGTTGAATAGTCGAACAGGAGGCGATAGTCCGCGTTCTTGAAGTTATGCATCGGATTTCACAAAATTCCCGGTTCGTAAAACGACGCTCCTATTTGGCTCCGTTCTCGCCCATGAATAGCTAGAATGAAATATTTCGGCTGGCTCTGTCAAAGCACAATAGCTGGGCAATGATGACCTCTTTCCGCCATTTTTGATACCCCGACATTGCCCAAATTTAGCGACGTTTCTTTTCCAAAGGTCCTCCAGCCCGAGAAGATCGCTAATCCAAGAATACCTGCATATCAAGCCGACGACGACACGCAGCGGGCTCTTTGAAGAAGCCTTGAAGGTCGTCATTGGGTCTATTCGCTCCGAGACGGGAAGCAGGCGTTCTGACGCTGACCCGGATCCAAGTGTCCGTGACCTGATGCGCAATGCACTTAAAGCGCAGGTTACAAAAACCACGGACGGCGTTTTGGAGATCGAACCCAGGGTCGATTAAACGCCTCTTTTTTTCCCAGGTTAATCCGACCCGCTGCCACCCCGATCACGTTTAAAACACGCACCATGATCAAAAACCGGTTGGTGCATGGGCAATGAGCGTTCGGACTTCCCAAAACCAAGACAATCTTGGCAGATCCATCCGGGAAGCCGGCTGCCGTGACGGCGTCTCCACGACGCCGGCAACCGCTCAGTCATCAGATCCCCTCGTCACCGTCCCACAGCCTTCCGAATCGTTAAAGAGCCTCGCCCGCCTTCTGGCCCGCCAAGCCGCGGCCGAATACGTCGCCCTCCAGGAACAGGTGCAATCCCAATGAGCGCTTCCATCAACCGATCCCTTCCCACCCTGTACTCGGTCACCGAGGCTGCCGACCATCTCAAGGTCAGCACGAAGACGGTTCGGCGCTGGATCGACACCGGCGATCTTCGGGTGCATCGCCTCGGCCGTTCGATCCGGATTTCGGAGACGGACCTAAATTCGTTTCTCGCGCAACGCCGATAATAATGTAATTGCTAGAAATCACCATAGATCTACGTCAATCATCTTTAATATATAAACTTTTTGTTTTTACGTATTAAATAATTACGTTCGTTTCATTGAAAGCGTGGTATTCAATTACTTGTGTTTTAATTATTTTATACTATAGTCCACTGGTGTCATCACGAGGGTACTCATGTCAATCATACGGCCATCATTATCGCAAGATCCCGGCGCCGAAAGTGCCGGCCCGTCATTGAACGATGTCCTTGCTCTAATTCCGTCACTGTCAGTCTCAAAGCAAGCCCGCCTCAACATGGCTTCGGCTGTTCGAACCCTCGGCCGGATTCTGGATCGCGATCTCGGGCTCGTTCCCATCCACGCCCCGACCCTGCGCCGCCTGATCGCCAATGCCTCGCCCGGCGCTCTGGGGTTGTCGTCGACCCGCTGGCGCAACGTGCGCTCCGGCATCAACCGCGCCATTCGATTGTCCGGACTGTCGGTCAATATTGCCCCTGAGCGGGTTCCCCTGACCGAAGCCTGGGAGGCCGTCGCGGTGATGGCGCCCGACCACGCGCGACGATCATGCCTGCGCCGGTTCGGACGTTTCTGTTGCAGCCTGCAGATTACGCCTGGGGAAGTCGATGATGAGATCGTTCAACAGTTCTTCGATTATCTCGACCTCAACCAACTGAGCAAAATCCCGGATCGGATCGTCAAGGAGATGATCCGAATCTGGAATCGGTTCGTCGCCACCGAGCCGTCCGCTTCCATTCCCCAACTTGCGACACGGACCGTCAATAACTCGTACACATTTTCCTGGGAGCAACTGCCGCAGGCCCTGCATGCCGACGCCCAAGCCTTCAAGCAAGCCTCTCTGCACCCCGATCCCTTCGCTGACGACACCCCGCCACAACCGGTACGCCCGGCAACAGCAGTGCAACGAGACCGCATGCTGCGCCGCCTCGCCTCGGCTGAGATCCTCTCCGGGGTCGATCCCTCCTGCCTGCAAAGCCTTGCCGATCTGATGAGCCCCGAGCCCCTGAAGCGCGGCCTCCAGTTTTTCATGGATCGCAATGGCGGCGAGCCCAACCAGCACGTCTCCGACATGCTTTTGCTGGCTCTCGGCATAGCCCGACACTGGGCGTCACTTCCCGAAGACAGCATCCGGCAGATTGAGGTCTGGACCCGCAAGCTGAAGATAAGCCGGCAAGGCATGACCGAGAAAAACCGGGAGCGGTTGCGCCAGTTCACATCGGATGACGTCATCCGCACGTTTCTCAATCTCCCTGACAAGATTATGGAAGACGCCCGTCGGCGCCCCGTTGATACGCGATCGGCCATCAAGGCGCAGACAGCGATCGCCATAGCGATTTTGAGCGTTGCCCCCTTGCGCCTCAACAATCTCAGATGCCTTGATCGGCGAACGCATTTTCGGCACGCCTTCTCGGTCGACGATCGGCAGTTCCAACTGGTCATACCCGCCGCCGAGGTCAAGAACAACCAAGACCTCGAATTTCCCATCCCGGCCCGGGTCATGGAACTGATCGAGACTTACATGCGGGTCTATCAGCCCCTACTCACCAATGGCCATCCATCTTCCCTGCTATTCCCCGGGCGGTCCGGCGGACCCAAGCACGATACGGCGCTTCGCCGCAACATCACCGACACCGTTTACAAGGAGATCGGTCTGCGTATGAACCCGCATCTGTTCCGCCACGTCTGCGCCCTGCTGTTTCTCAAGGTCAACCCTGGCCAGTACGAGTCCGTTCGCCAATTGCTCGGTCACAAAAACATCCAGACCACCATCGAGTTCTACGCGTCCTTCGAGCAAAACGAAGCCATGGGCCGGTATGGTCAGGTCATCGACACCCTTCGCGAGCCGTCGGGACCGGAGAGCCTCAATAACGGGAGGGCACGGCCATGATCGTCACCCGACGCAAGCTCGATCTTCCCATCCTGCGCCTTCCCGACTGGCCAGCGTGCGATCAGGCGGCTTGGCAAGAAGCAACGCGGCCCGTCGGCTGGCTCGATGAAGGCGGACGTCTTTCAAAATACCCAGCGGCCAGCATTCGGGGCTTCGAATCCGCCTATGGACGGTGGCTTGGGTTCTTCTCGACCAAAATTCACTTCGACCCTCGTCGCAGCGGTCTGGATAACCTCGACCGTGAGGGTTTGCGCGCCTACGTCGAACGTCTCTCATCGAAGTTGGCGCCCATCAGTGTGCACGGCTATCTGGTCAGCCTTTTGACCGTCGCCCGCGCCCTGGCGCCGGAGGGGGCATTTCCGTGCCTGCAAACGGTGATCGCCCATCTGAAGCGAGCCGCCAAGCCGGTCTCGGACAAGCGTTCGCGCATCGTGCCGATCCGCGATCTTTACGCCGTCGGCCGGCGACTAATGGAGATCGCGCCGGCAACTCCCACACCGCTCAAGGGCGCCGGTCTTTATCGCGACGGTTTGATGATCGCCCTCCTGGCTGCCCGCCCGATCCGCATCGGCAACCTAAGCTCCATCGAGATCGACCGTCATCTTCGCTGGCAAGGTGACGCCTTCTGGCTCGTCTTCCCGGCCGCCGAGGTCAAGAACCGCCGCCCCCTCGAATTCGTTCTGCCTGCCAATCTGACCAAACCGATCAGTGAATATCTCGACTTCTACCGCCCGCGATTATTAGAGAGGCGGGGACGCCATTGGCGGGGATGCCCGGGCAAGGCGCTCTGGATCTCTGAGCACGGCACGGCATTTGGGCGTTCCCATATTCGCGAACGCATTTGCCGCCGGACCCGCGAACGCTTCGGCTTCTCCGTAAATCCGCACCTCTTCCGCGATTGCGCGGCGACCTCGATCGCGACCGAGGATCCGGCCCATGTCGGCATCATCATGCCGATCTTGGGTCACGCCCGCGCCGACACCGCCGAGCGATACTACAACCAGGCCCGCAGCCTGGACGCCGCACGCCGCTACCAGGACGCCATTGGAACCCTTCGGGGCGATTGAAAGAGGCCCGCCATGACCCGCGCCGCCCTCTATGCCCGGTATTCATCCGATCTCCAATCGGAAGCGTCGATCGAGGATCAGATCCGGCTCTGCCGGGAGCGAGCTGAGCATGACGGTCACACGGTCGTTCAGACCTACACGGACTACGCCATCAGCGGCGGAAACTTAAGCAATCGTCCCGGCATGCTGTCTCTTCTGGATGCAGCCAAACGGGGCGAGTGCGATGTGCTGATCGCCGAAGCGCTCGATCGTATCAGCCGCGATCAGGAAGACATCGCGGCCATATACAAGCGCCTGAGCCATGCCGATGTTCGCATCGTTACCTTGTCGGAAGGCGAGATCAACGAACTGCATGTCGGCCTCAAGGGCACCATGAACGCGCTCTTCCTCAAGGATCTCGCCATCAAAACCCGGCGCGGTCAGCGCGGTCGCGTCGAAGCCGGTAAAATACCGGGCGGCAACAGCTATGGTTACCGGATCATTCGCCGCATTCTCGATGACGGCACTGCCTCGACGGGTGAACGCGAGATCGACCCTGAGGAAGCCGCGATCGTCAGAAGAATCTTCTCGGAATATGCGCAAGGCATAGCGCCTCGCCGTATTGCCGGTCGCCTCAATGCCGAACGCGTCCCCAGCCCGCGTGGCGGACAATGGAATGCCTCCACCATCAATGGCAGCCGCCAGCGCCGCAACGGCATTCTCAATAACGAACTTTACCTGGGCCGCATCACCTATAATCGGCAGCGTTTTGTCAAAGATCCCGATACTGGCAAGCGCATCTCCCGCCTCAATCCGGAACACGAGTGGGTCGGGAAGAACGTGGCGCATCTTCGCATCATCGACGAAGCTTCCTGGAACGCAGTCCGGGCCATCAAGTCGCGATACACCTCACATGCGGGTAATAAACGTCAGGTCAATAAACGTCTGTTGACGGGCCTGGTAAAGTGCGGGGCCTGCGGCGGTGCGATGACCATCGTCAATCGCGAGCGCTATTACTGCTCGGCCAAACGCGAACGCGGCACGTGCACCAGTTCCGTCGGCATCAACGCCGCTGAGATCGAAGAGCGCGTGCTTACTGGCCTGAAGAATATCCTGCGCGGCAACGAGGAATTGATTGTGGCCTTCGCAGAAGAGTTCAAGGCCGAGGTCGTCCGACTGCGCAAGCAACGCGGCACCATAAACCGGCAGGTTCAGAAGGACCTTAACAAGGTCAACACTGCGATCAAACGCTGCCTCACGTTCATTGCCGAAGGCGACGGCGATCCCGGCCTTGTCCGTGATGAGCTACGCAGGCTGGAAGAGCGCAAGCGGGATCTGGAACGGGCGTCGTCAACAAGCCGCGAAGATCAGGCAATCGAGCTCCACCCCAACATGGCGGACCTGTACCGCAAGAAGGTGACCGAGTTGCAATCGCTGCTCACCGACGAGACAACCCATCCCCAGGCCATGGATGGCATTCGTTCCATAGTCGAGCGCGTCGAAGTGCATGCCGGGGCAGAACCAGACCAACCCCAGATCATCCTGGTCGGCGCGCTGGCCCAGATCCTCGCCTTCACCCACCAAAACAAAACCGCCGCCTCACAAAGAGACGGCGGTAGGGTCTTGATGGTTGCGGGGGTAGGATTTGAACCTACGACCTTCAGGTTATGAGCCGGATGTATCATACGTTAACGCGTTGATAATTAACATTTATTTCTGTCATTTTTCTAACATGTGTAAAATACTGTGTAAGTTTCTTCATCCGGCTTACGTTACGGTGTTTTCATTTTTTATGTTATTTATCAATGACTTATATCGACACCGCGCAATCTCGGCGTTTTTTTGCCCGAATCAGCATGAAATCCACACCGATTTCCTTCTGCGGCTCAGCCATGCTCGCTCGCCTCGCGATCCTGAGAGGGAAAGGCGCTTTCCAGTGCTGACCGGTAGGGTGTCGCTATCTGCCCAGGTGCTCTATGAATGTACTCGATCGCGCCAGCGCTTTCGATGCTGCTCAGCCTTGCCAAAAGGGTTTTCACCTCGGCGAGTGTCGGCATCACGCTGCGGGTCTTTTTCATTCCCGGAGGAAGCGCGGTCCAGACGACGCCAGTCAGGCCCTTACCGATGGCCCATTCGGCGATTGCGCTCTGATGCGGATATTGTTCTTCGGTCTTGTTCGGCCATCGCCCGATTACCCTTTGGTTGGGCACGCCCTCCCGCTCCGCGAGCACCGAAACGGCTTGGTCGAGCGATGCGGCATCCAACTCTGCCCAAAGTGCGGGGACGTAGTGCTCGATATCGACGATCACCAGCGTCATCCGATTGCCTCCGGACTGGCGAGCGAATTCGAGCGGCAGGCTAGGCCCATCATCTCGCCAGCCTCCTTTCACAGCAAAGGGACGGCTCGTATCCCAAATGAGCGAGCCCCAGCCGAGGCAGGCGATCCTTTCATTTTTTGTCAATGCGGTTTGTCCATTTCGGCGACGTCCCTCCATGGCCAAATACTACCTGCACAGACGACAGCTTTCCACCCGCGCAGTCAGAAAGCCGCCTGACCGGACTTGCCCCCCTTAGGCGACGCCACGTTGGAAGATTAGCAGTGTCCACTTTCGGAAACTCCATCGGGATCGTTCTACGGCTGACTTGGGTGCTGAGCAGACGCACACGGGCAGCCCTGCAAACTTCGCCTTTGAGTCATAAGCGGTCGATTGGGTGGTGTCGGCGTGGCGGGTTGTTTGCTCTATATGTAGTGGGTGTATGCGTTAACCGAATGGGCACGATTGCGAGTTTGACAGGTATTTTTGGCACTTGATAGGGAGTTGTTTCCGCCCTGAGACCTAGGAACAGCATGATCTGTGCTTGATCTATTTGGGCTCGGCTTGGGGTTCGATGATGAGGATATTGGCCTTAGGTTCCGCCCATTCTTCGGGCCACGGCTTCGAAGCTGTGGTCAGTAGTCCACGGGCAACCGAGGAAAGGAGCGCGCCCCATAGCGCGGCGACTGACCGAAACTTGCCGGTGGTCTACTGCTACCGCCCAAGCTCCAAGCCATGGCCACGGCTCCGGGTTTGCTGATGCTCCTTGACGGCTTTTCGCGCCTCTGTGACCATGTTTTTCTGTTGCTTGTCGAGCGCCTGCCAAGCCTCGTTTGACATCCCCTTGGCGTTCTTCACAACCTCTTTTTGCAAGTCTTGCTGAAGGTCAGACGACCTCCGGTTTTCAATGGTTTTCACGCCGATATCGATGGCCCGCCGATTGCGCCGCCCGTCGGTCTTTTCGATGTTGCGGCGATCTGCGGCGACGGCCTTCTTTGCGCCGTGGACCTTGCGCAGATCGCGGGGCAGATCGGCCAGCACCTTTTTTGCGTCATTGCGCCTGGGCGTCCACGCCCGCTGTTGGGGGCAAAGCAGAACAATTCCGAGGCTGGCGCAAACGGCCATTGTTGACCCATAGCGAAAATCAGGCAGGTTTTCCAATAGACCGGACTTGAGCCCATCTCGGGCATCCATGTCAATTCTAGTGCTAGGTTGATGTGCTAATGCACGAATTAAGGCAAGGAACGAGCACCCCCGCATCGCGGAAACCGTCTGCAGCCGAGGAAGCGTTCGCCGGTGCCACTATTAAGGCGTTCAACCATAACGCCGCCGCAACGTGGGCAGGCAATCCCGGAATCGGCTGCATTGTCAGAAATTCTTCTTTTCACGTTTCGCACATGAGTGCGTTCGGTCCGGAACCCCGGATCCAGACGTTTGTTCAGAATGTCTTCAATGAAGCGGCGCACCTCATCCTCAGTGAATACAAGAACGCGTTTTGCCCGGATGAAACCTGCAAGGCTAAAGACTCCACGCACGACTTCGGCTGGCATCGGAGTTTTGAACGTGCAGGTACCAACGAATACCACGACATTGTGTACCTGATCAGGCTCAAGACCGAGGAGGTCTCGCACGGCTTTGACGTGCATGTTGTTCTGGAGAAGCGGGTTCTGAAATCTTTGCTTAAACCGGTAAATCACTTGCGTCCATTGTGCCCGGTTCGGTTGACCGAATATCCACCCTTTTATGTTCTTGGTTTCAATCACGAATACTCCGTATGGCGAAACGACCAAGTGGTCGATCTGGGTGGTTTCGCCGCCGACCGGTAACGTAATGTTCTTGACGAGGCGATAGATTTTTCGGTCGAGGAGGAGCGTAACGCCGACGTTGACCTTGAATTCACCCAGCTTTCCCTTGAACCACGCCGACCGCAGAATCATGGTCAGAACCAAAACTGGCACAAAGATCAGAAGCGCTGGATTCAAATTTCAAGTGCAACACCCAATGATTTGACGAAGGCTTCCAAT
>JABGRG010000082.1 GCA_018648445.1 Rhodospirillales bacterium
GATGCCGTATGCCCCGATCAAATAAGACGGTAGTCATGAATAATGTGGGCTAAGGTTCTGGGAGAAGCTGAACACAGATGTCTGTCTCGGCTTCATTGAGGAGATGTCTTTTGAAACCTTTTCGACTGATGAGTATTCTGGACTTGAGTTGGAACTAGACTTTGACTCATGTGAACGTAGAAATTTCGCTGATTCTGTGGTCGAAGCGAGGGGCGAAAGTATATTGCATAAACGCCAATCTCTATGCGTATCGTACAAAGAAATAGAAGAATTCACCTATGAGAACGCCGAGAGCCAAATACCGATTCTCATCGCCGGAATGGCCGGCGCCCTTGGTGTTAAAGATATTGACCCCGATAAACTCGAACGAGGTGATAGTCTTTATGCTTTAATGGGATGCAATAACGTTCTCACCACATCTCTTGAAAAATCTATTACACTTCATTTCGATATCCTGGACGGGGCGGGTAGGTTAATCACGGTTGGAAATGCGATTGATTTTGCGAAAAACATGCTGTCGTAAAACATCAGGCTTACAATTCAGATATCTAAAGCGGACCTTGACCTATTTTGCCCGCCGTTATCATGGCCGCGATCAAACCGCGCGTATTTTGTTGTTTCCGAAACTCATTTCAGATGGACGGCATCGTCACATTCTGATTGGGCAGTGTGTGATGTCAGCGCCTATGGCTACGACTGCTGGTCGTACAGGTCCAACAATCCCTGATATTTTAGCTTGCGGGGAGGGTTGTCCACACCTGCCGAACGAGCTCGTGGCAAACATCCAGCAACGGCAGGCGTCCGATAACCCTTAACAGGAACGGGCGTCGGAGCCGGTCACGAGAAAGGGCTGCTGCAGGGCTTAGAGCGGACATTCATCTATTCAGATGGGCGCGTAGTTCAGGTGCAAATAACGTCGGTTGCGTGCCCCCGCAACCAATAAAACAGCCCCCCAAGCGGGGGCTTTTTTATTGGTTAGGGTGGCTCGGATGGTGAACCTGGCAAAACAGACTAACAGACTGTTTTGCAAAGGTTCTGCACGAGGCGCGCAGCGCCGAAGTGGACGGAGCGCAGCGACGACAAATCCTACCCCCGCAACCATCAAGAACGTACCGCCGTCTCCGCAAGGGGCGGCGGTTCTTATTTGGTGCACGAAATCCAATATCGCCGCCAGGGCGCCAACGAGAACGACGTCGCACTCACCACGCTTCTCTCCCGGATGAACCTCAATGCGTTCGATGAGCGTGCGGATGATCGTGAACGCTTCGGTGCGCGCGTTGTCGTCTGATAGGAGATCACGAAGTGCCGCCACCTTGCGGCGATAAAGTTCGAGAAGATTGGGGAGAATCTCGACTTCGTCCTCGGGAAGCCTCATTTTCAGTTCGGCTTCGATCTCGGCCTTCCGGTGCTCCAAATCGGTCAGTTCGGGACCGACAGACCCCGGGTCACCGGTTCCGCCGACGATGAACTCGAGACATCATTTGATGCCTCGTTCGACTTTTTGCATATCTTTGAGAAGGGCGCGTTCGTGGCCATATCGTTGTTTGCGAAGCCGTGAGACCTCTGTCCTGAACTCTTCGACAAAGATGCCCACGAGATCCTCATTACCGACCAAGATCTCTTCCAGTCCATTGAGTACGCGGTCTTCAAGTTCGTGGGCGGCGATGCCGCGATCACTGTTGCAGGTTCCCTTCTCGCGCCGGGCTGAACAGTAATATCGATCCCGCTTTGCGATGGTCATGCCGCCACCGCAGACGCCGCACTTGATGAGGCCGCTTAGAAGGCGCTTTTTGGTCTGGCGCTTGTTGCCAGCATGTGATGTGTATCGCGCTTTGATGGTCTGGACGGCGTTCCAGGAGTCTTCGTCGATGATGCGTAAATGCGGCACGTCCTTCACGACCCACTCGTGTTCCGGATTGAGGCGGGAGATCCGTTTGCCCGTGTCCGGGTCTTTGACGAACCGTTGCCGATTATAGGTGATGCGACCGAGGTAAAGCTCGTTGTTGAGAATGCCGTTGCGGCGCTGGCGGCTGCCATTGATGGTAGAGGCATTCCATTGTCCACCACGCGGGCTGGGGACGCGTTCGGCGTTGAGGCGACCAGCAATATGGCGGGGCGCCATGCCTTGTGCATATTCCGTGAAGATTCGCCTGACGATCACGGCTTCATCAGGGTCGATCTCACGCTCGCCCGTGGAGGCGGTGCCATCGTCAAGAATGCAGCGAATGATCCGGTAACCATAGCTGTTGCCGCCCGGAATTTTACCTGCTTCGACCCGACCACGTTGACCACGCCGGGTCTTGGCGGCGAGGTCCTTGAGGAAGAGCGCATTCATGGTCCCCTTGAGACCGACATGCAGCTCGTTGATTTCGCCTTCTGACAGGGTGACGATGCGAACATCTGCGTGGCTCAGGCGCTTGTAGATGGCGGCAATGTCTTCCTGATCGCGGCTGATGCGATCGAGCGCTTCGGCGATCAGCACATCGCACTCGCCCCGTTTGGCGGCATCCAAAAGAGAAAGCATACCGGGGCGGTTGCTTAAGTTGCCGCCACTGATGGCGTAATCGGTAAAGATGTCACCCACGGTGAAGCCATCGGTCTCGGCCCGCTCTCGGCACAGACGGACCTGATCATCAATCGAGGCCTCGGACTGCAGGTCCGACGAATACCGGGCATAGATGGCGGCGCGGGTCATGGCGGGCCTCTTTCAATCGCCCCGAAGGGTTCCAATGGTGTCCTGGTAGCGGCGGGCTGCGTCCAGACTGCTAGCCTGGTTGTAGTACCGCTCGGCGGTATCGGCGCGGGCATGACCCAAGATCGGCATAATGATGCCGACATGGGCCGGGTCCGCGGTCGCGATCGAGGTTGCCGCGCAATCGCGGAAGAGGTGCGGGTTAACGGAGAAGCCGAAGCGTTCGCGGGTCCGGCGGCAGATGTGCTCGCGAATATGGGAACGCCCCAGTGCCGTGCCGTGCTCGGAGATCCAGAGCGCCTTGCCTGGGCATCTGCGCCAATGGCGTCCCCGTCTCGACAACAGGCGGGGCCGGTAGAGGTCGAGATATTCACTGATCGGTTCGGTCAAGTTGGTGGGCAGAGTGAACTCGAGCGGGCGACGGTTCTTGACCTCGGCGGCCGGAAAGACGAGCCAGAAGGCGTCTCCTTCCCGGAGAAGATGACGGTCAATCTCGATGGAGCTTAGATTGCCGATGCGGATCGGCCGGACGGCCAGGAGGGCGATCATCAATCCATCGCGATAGAGACCGGCCCCCTTGAGTGGCGTGGGACTTGCCGGCGCGATCTCCATCAATCGCCGGCCGAGGGCGTAAAGATCGCGGATCGGCACGATGCGCGAACGCTTGTCCGAGATCGGCTTGGCGGTTCGCTTCAAATGGGCGATCGCCGTTCGTAGGAACGGAAACACCCGCTCTGGGGCCAAGGCGCGGGCGACGGTTAAGTGGCTGATCAAATAGTTGTGCACGGTAATAGGCGCCAGCTTCGAAGAGAGACGTTCGACGAAGGCACGCAAGCTTTCACGGTCGAGGTTATCCAGACCGCTACGGAGATTAGCCATGTGGAATTGGGTCGAGAGGAAGCCGAGCCAGCGGCCGTAGGCGGACTCGAAGGCCTGAATGCTGGCGGCTGGGTATTTTGAAAGTCGACCACCCTCATCGAGCCAGCCGACGGGCCGCGTGGCTTCGTGCCAAGCCGCCTGATCACACGCCGGCCAGTCGGGAACGCGCAAGATGGGAAGATCGAGCTTGCGTCGGGTGACGATCATGTCAGCGTCTCCCCTTATTTGCGGGAGCATCCCGGAAGCCATCGATCACCTGACCATACCGGCTCATGGCTTCGTTCTGCTCGAAGGACGCGTAGAATTCGATCGTCGTCTGGATGTTATTGTGACCGAGCAGTTGGCGAACGGATTCGTATTGGCCCGGGTTGATCTTGAGAAATAGAAGGGCACCGATATGGCGGAACAGATGGGGGTTCACACGGAGACCAACCTCTTTGTAAACGGCGTCGGTGATGTTGCGGCGAAGCGCCGTATCGTGCTTGGGCGCGCCGGACCGGCCGGGGAACAGCAACGACGAAGGATGGCCGTTGGTGAGCAGGGGTTGATAGATCTGCATGTAGGTCTCGATCAATTCCATGACCCGGGGCGGGATGGGGAATTCGAGGTCCACGTCGTTCTTGACCTCGGCGGCGGGAATGACCAGTTGGAACTGCCGATCGTCGACCGAGAAGGCGTGCCGGAAATGCCTTTGCCGATCAAGGCACCGGAGATTGTTGAGGCGCAAGGGGGCAACGCTTAAAAGCGCGATGGCGACGGCGGTTTGCACCTTGAGGGCCGATCGCGTATCGACGGGCCGCCGACGGGCGTCTTCCATAATCTTGTCAGGGAGATTGAGAAACGTGCGGATGACGTCATCCGACGTGAACTGGCGCAACCGGTCCCGGTTTTTCTCGGTCATGCCGTGCCGGTTTATCTTCAACTTGCGAGTCCATGCCCCGATCTGCCGGATGCTGTCTTCGGGAAGTGACGCCCAGTGTCGGGCTATGGCGAGTGCCAGCAAAAGCATGTCGGAGACGTGCTGGTTGGGCTCGCCGTCATTGCGATCCATCAAAAAATGGAGGCCGCGCTTCAGGTTCTCCGGGCTCACCAGGTCGGCAAGGCTTTTCAGGTTGGAGGGATCGACCTTGGAGAGGATCTCTGCCGAGGCTAGGCGGCGCAGCATGCGATCGCGTTGAATTGCTGTTGCGGGGCGAACCAGCTGGGGCGGGGTATTGTCGGCGAAGGGATCGGGGTGCAGCGAGGCTTTTTTGAAGGCTTGGGCATCGGCGGACAGGGCCTGTGGCAGTTGCTCCCAGGAAAACGTATATGAGTTCTTGACGGTCCGTGTCGCGAGTCGGGGAACGGCAGCGGATGGGTCGGTGGCGACGAACCGGTTCCAGATGCGGATCACGTCCTTGACGGTTCGATCCGGCGTTTTGCTCAGTTGGTTGAGATCGAGATAATCAAAGAACCGTTGAACGATCTCATCACCGACGTCCCCTGGTGAAACCTGCAGGCTGCAACAGAAACGTCCAAACCGGCGCAAGGTGGATCGTCGCGCGGCGTCGGGGGCCATCACCGCGACGGCCTCCCAAGCTTCCGTCAAGGGAACCCGCTCCGGGGAAACATTGACCGATAGCCCAGACAATCGGATGGCGCGGTTGGTGCCGGAACGCACGTTGCGCCAGCGGGTCGACGATAACCCCAGAGCGCCGGGTGAGGCGTTGGCGATCAGGCGGCGCAAGGTAGGCGCATGGATGGAAACGAGCCCGAGATCGCGATCCAAAACCCGGCCGAGGGTTCGAACGGCCGAAGCCATGTTGCGGTGAGCCTGCTTGGAGACTGACAGTGACGGGAGCAGCGCAAGGACATCGTTCAAGGTCGGGCCGGCACTGTCGGTGCCGGGATCTTGCGATAATGATGGCCGTATGATGGACATGAGTACCCTCGTGATGACACCAGAGGACTATAGTATAAAATAATTAAACCGAAAGTAATGGAATACCACGCATTCAATTAAACGAACGTAATTATTTAACAAGAAAATACAAAATATTTATATATTAAAGATGATCAACGTAAATCAAAGATGATTTCTAACAATTACATTATTATCGGTTTTGCGAGAGAAGCCGGTTTAGGTCCGTCTCCGAAATTCGGATCGAACGGCCGAGGCGGTGAACCGAAAGAGAGCCCGCGTCGATCCAGCGCCGTACTGTCTTTGTGCTGACTTTGAGATGATCCGCAGCCTCGGTGACCGTATACAGGGTGGGAAGAGATCGGGTCGTGGAATTAGATGCGCTCATTGGGGTCGCTCCGGTTCCTGTTGGGCGACATATTCCGCCGCGGCTTGCCGGGCCAGTAGGTGGGCGAGGGAATGGAGGGCAGAGCTAGCAACGTTTGCCGAATTGTTCGACGCCGCGTAACCCTCCCGCTCCGCTTCCGAAGATAGCGGTGGTTTGCGCTGTACGGGGTGCTCGACTTTCGGCATCTACGCTCGTTCCAAGGGCCAACTGGCGATGAAAATTCGAGCGGAGCATTACAGAATGACGGACGTGCGTTAGGTCCCGAAAAACGGGCAGAAGCGGGGAGTTATGGGACCTTGCGAAAGGTCATGATTCGTCTTCAGGGACTTCGGCCTCGCTGTCCTTGAGGCGTTTCCAACGCTTGGCGATGGCCGTTGGCGAGGCTTCGGTTTTAGGCAGGAAAGAGCTGATAGTGGCAACGACGAATTGGATGAATAGAGACTTTCGCGAATGGGGCAGATCGTAACTATCGACATCTTGCCCGGTGACCTCGATAAATAGAGTGGCGAGCTCAATGAGGGCCGTGTCCTGGAGGGTCTTTCGTGGGGCGCCCTCGTGGTTACACATAATGTGAAAAACCTTTGCCGTGTTAGCCGCCGCGCGGAGAGCCGCGAGGGACTTCATGGTGTCTGCCAAATGTGCTGAGCCGTAGGCGTCGCGGTCTCGCAATCGCGCCCCCAGCTCTGCACGCACTTCCGATCCGTCCACGAGCTTCAGGAGCTTGTCGGTGGTACCGGCTATTTCTCCGAATGTGGCAGCCAGTTCGCCCTCGGATTGCCGGAGCGTGGCGAATTCGTGGAAGGCCGTGGTAAAGGGGTCCTTGCTTCCGGGCAGTCCGAGGGCCGCTATCAGATCATCGAGACGGCTTCGTAATAATTCCGCGTCCATGGAAGGAGCTTCGCGAACCCGCTTGATGATACCCCAGATCGTCCCGAACTCGTCCGCAGAGTAATTGTAGATGACGTTCATGTGACCGTGGGTGATTGTTGGGAAATGTAGAAAGACGCCCAGTCAGCGCTAGTATCAGCTTCGAGGCATCCGCCCCGAAACGCAAGCCATTGCTTTATAGATATATCCGATTCACAAAATCGGCGGGGAAGACTTCGTAGACAACCGCGCTCCTGGCCAATGAATAAAGGCGCGGAAGAGCTTGACCAGATTGACGGAATTAGACAACTGTGTGACGTCAGCGCCTATGGAACAGATTGAGTTAATTGCGTAGTGGAGATGCGGTCATCGGGCTGAGTCGCTGCCATAGTTGCAGTCGTTGAAAAAAGCCCAAAGGAGATGACAATGGCAAAACTCAAGAGCGTAGAGTCGCTACAGAGATTTTCCTCGATCCACTCCTTAGTCCAGAATCATTTCAATCAAGAACGTCATTTAATCAACCGTAACCGATTCAAGCTCTATCGTGTTGCCGCCTTGGAAGAGTGGCGGCAACTTGCTGCCTAAATATCGAAGGTTTCCCGTATTCGCCGCCTGGCGAGATTTCCGCTGACAATGTCAATGTTTGTCAACCGCGGTGGTCCATGTCGTCGGAATAGTCGTAAATCCGCTGGATCTTAGGGGCGGATCGACCGCCGGGTTCGTACTCGGCGCTGAGCCAGACATCGAGTAGAGATTTTGCCGTTTCCGCACCCATCACTTGGGCACCGAAGGTCATGATGTTGGCGTTGTTGCTTCTGACCGACCGGTCCACGGAATAGACGTCGGTGGCAACCACCGCGTAGGCACCTTTTACCTTGTTGGCGGCGAGGCTGACGCCGATGCCGGTTCCACACAGCAGCACGCCCCGGTCGAATGTGCCGGACGCAACGGCCTCAGCGACCCGAATGGCGACATTGGCATATATTGGGTCGTCGCTGCCGAAATCGTCGACCTGATGGCCTAACGTTTTGATGTGCGCGATTAGGGCGTTTTTCAAGTCGAGGGCGTTTGGATCGCCGCCTATTGCCAGTCTTTTCATTGACTGTTTTCCTTTCAAGTTTTAACAGGCGCCGATCAACTGCCGTTCCGCCAAACCAAGGATTTCCAGGAACCCGTCGCAAGACAACGCGGCACGGCCAATGAACAGGCCGTTGACTTCGGACTCCCGAAAAACCGCGACGGCGTTTTGCGCATTGATGCTTCCGCCGTAAAGAAGGGGGATTCCGTCAGCCGTTTCGGGTTTGAACACTTCCGAAACACGTTGCCTGATCGCGGCAAGCATTTGGTTGGTATCGTTCGGGCTTGCCGGAACAGCTCCTTCTCCGATCGCCCACACCGGTTCATAGGCGACAACACAACGAAGCGCTTCCGTGGTAGAAAGCCCGTGCAGGGCAATTACAACCTGCCGGTTGACCGTATCGACCGCGACGCCGTGCTCCCGTTCCTCGGTGGTCTCACCGACACAAATTAGTGGACGAAGACCGCTTCTCAGCGCCGCTCTTACCTTTAGGCGCACGGTTAAATCTGTTTCGCCAAATAGGTGGCGACGTTCGGAATGGCCGATCTCGACAATTTTGGCACCGCAGTCGGCGACCATTCGGCATGAAATTTCACCGGTAAACGCGCCGGAATCTTCCCAATGGGCATTCTGCGCGCCGACCATTGCGGGCGATCCTTCCAGTTCTTCGCAGACGGCCGCGAGAGCGGTGAACGGAGGGATAACGAAAATTTTCGATGCCGGATTAGAGTCGGAAATAAAGGTCCGCAAACGCCGCGCGAATTCACGTGCGTCGCCGAGAGTCATGTTCATCTTCCAACCGGTGCCGATCCACGGCACCCCGTTACCCGAGTTGGCCATCGCGACCGCCCCCCATTGCCCGACTTTTTTTGATCGCGCGGTCCATCAATCCGCGACTCCCCGGCGTCGCGCCGTGCGTGTGGCGGATGCGATGTGTCGTGTTGCGCCGGTGCATCGGTCAATCATTGTTGAGGTACCTGTAGTTGACGCCTGCATCACTGAGAAGGGAGAGGTGTTCGGGGGACATGTCGCCAGAGATCAGTACGTGGTCGAACTCCCTCAGGTCGGCGATATAGTGAAGGGCCGTGCCGGAGAATTTCGAGGCGTCCGCCAGAAGGATCCGCGTCTTTGATATTTTCAACATTGCGCGTTTGGCGCGGACCACCTCTTCTTCCTGGGAATGAATGCTGGTGCCGTGAACCGTTGTCGTCGACATGATCGCCGTATCGACACGGAAGGATTCAAGCATCTGTTCACAGGCCAAGCCGAAAAAGCCGTTGAATTGACGGTTGAATGACCCGCCAATGCCGACGAGGTTGATGTTGTCGAATTCTTTCAGCCTGGCGATCGCGGCGACCGAATTCGTCAGCACGGTCAGCGGTTCGAGTTGCTCTATGAACTCCAGGACATTGAAGGTTGTTGTGCTGTCGTCGAGCACGATGGCATCGCCGGGCGAGACATATTCGGCCGCGGCCCGCGCCAATCGTGTTTTTTCGGCGTTGGCCTGAAGCATGCGGAACTGAAAGCTGCTTTCGAAACTGACCGATTTTTCGGCCGTCACGCCGCCGTGGATACGCCGTACTAATCCGCGTTCCTGCAGTTGATTCAGGTCACGGTGGATGGTCATTTTGCTGACGTCAAAATACTCAGCCAACTGATCGACCTGGGCCGACCGGTTCTCGACAACCATCTGAAGGATCTCAGAGCGGCGTTCCTGGCTCTTTGATCTTTTCATGACTTCTCTACTCCTGTGTTGGTCGGGTTCGGTTTTTTTGCGAGATAACGGCTAGATATCGTCTTGGCGTGTGCCGTATCTCCGGCGCCTCGTCAATCGAAAATACCATGTGAAATAATCACAAATTGAATGATTTGTCACAGGTAAATCGATACCCAAACACCTATTACAACCGCTCCCAACCTTGTCTCTTCTGCATGTGACTAAATTCTATAACCATATGTAAAAAGTACATATTAATGGAAAAAACTGTAATATATCCCTGCTAATCCGGCTAATTCCGTGAATGGGTGGCTGTAAATATGAACTAAAATTATGGTCGTTTCCACAAAAAAAATGTTGTAATGTATTGTTTTTTTTGCGATGGTTTTTTCCGTCGAAACCGGGAAGGGCGTCAAAAGCCACCGATTATCGCGGTGATTCCGGCCCCACTCGGGCGTGACGTTTTTACCAGGGTCTACTCTCCCAAATCACAAATGGGGGAGGGCCCTACTGAGCAGATTTGCCAATTTTTGAAGAATGGCGATGCAACAACACGGAATAGCGAATGGGGTAGCGGTGGCCTTTTAAATCGCCGGCGGAAACGGTCAACAAAAGCAGGCGGAATAGCTGCAAATCCCGGTTACGGCCGGGGCGTTGGCGACGAATAACAAGGGGTTTTGCCGCATCTTCAGGCGTTGCGCAAAATTTAATCGGCGGCCGCTGAGGTGCGCCGACAACACAGGGGAGTATATGCTGATGGTGAGTATGACAAAATTCGCGAGAGTGCTCGCGTTGGGCGCCGGTGCCGGCGTGGTTTTGTCGGCGAGCTCAGCTTTCGCCGAGGAGACTTTGACGTTCGTGTGGCACGCCGGAACCTGTGCCGATGCGATCGTTGATATCGCTAAGGATTATCCCGACAAGAACGTAAAAATCGTGCCCGCCCTGGTGCCTTACGGTCCGGAATGGCACAACAAGATCGCCTCGGAATTCGCCATCAAGGGCGACGGTTTCGACTTCGCGATGTGGGACAGCCAATCGACCGCCGAATTTGCCGGCGCCGGGCATGCCTATTCGATCAATAAGATCTTCGGCGACTCAGCGGTTCTCGAAGCTCCGTTGTTCCCGTCTTCGTCGCTTTCCCGGTACGGCGAATATCCCGACGATTCAGGCGAATTCTGGGGCCTTCCGGTCAACCAGGACGCCTATGGCTTCATGTACCGCAAAGATCTGTTCGAAGATCCGAAAGAAATGGCGGCTTTCAAGAAAAAATACGATTACGACCTGGTGCCGCCGCAAACCTATCAACAGGCCCGCGACATGGCCGAATTCTTCACCCGTCCCGATCAGGGGCTCTATGGGTGGGGCCAGATGGGTGGCCGCGAATACGATTTTGTGACGACGGCATCCAACAGCTTCATGTGGTCTTTCGGCGGCGAGCTCTACAATCCCAAGACCTATGAGGTCGAAGGCTATCTCAATTCGCCGGCATCGGTCGACGGCGTGCAGTTCTTCGTCGACATGTTCAAGTTCGGCCCCTCGGGCGCCAGCAACTGGGGTTGGGACGAAGTGAACGCGGCCTTCCAACAGGGCCAACTCGCCATGGCCATGCAATGGTACTACTTCAACTCGTCGAATGCCGATTCGAAGGTCAGCAAATACGCCGACGTCACCGGTTTCGGTAACCTTCCGGGTGCGATTGGCCGGGACGGCAAGTTCCGTCGCCAGTTCAGCGTCGGCGGACAGGGCATGGGCATCAACAAGTACTCCAAGAAGATCGGCACGCTGGTCAAATTCATGGAGTGGTACTTCCAGCCCAAACAGCAGATGCGTTATGCGAAGGTTTGTCAGACCGGTCTGAAGGCGGTGCTTGAAGATCCGTCCTGGCAGGGCCTGAATTCCTACAACAAGCATTTCGCCGCTGCCCTGCAGTACACCAACGACTACTGGCACCTGCCGGAATATCCGGTGCTGCTGGATCAATTGCAGGAAGAAGTCTCCAATGCCGTCACCGGCAAAAAGACCGTGAAACAGGCGCTGGACGATGCCGTCAAGAAACACGAACGAACCCTGAAGCGTGCCGGCTACAAGATCACGCGGACGGCGAACATTCCTGAGGTGCCCGACACTGTCGTTTTACCCGTCGGCCAGGATAAGATTGTTCCGTTGCCGTTTAACTAAGTGTCGTAGCGAGCCGGCGTAATTGTCGTCGGCAGAGGGTTATCCGTTCCCCCACGCACCGCGGATCGCGCGGGGGGACGGGGCTCCCTCGAAGGATCTCGGGGCAAAGAGACGACCATGAACAACCAGTCGAGAGCGGTTCTGCTCATCCCCTTCGCCTTTATTCTGCTTTATATGGTTTACAGTATGGGCCCGTTGTTCTGGCTGCTCATTTCCTCGTTCAAGGGCCGCATGGATCTTTTCACCATGCCGCCAAAAATTTTCTTCACACCGGACTGGTCCGGGTACCAGGCCGTATTCGGTGTCGGTGCAGCCAAGGATACAGCCGCCGCAATCGGTGTCGTCGACGCGCTGATTAACAGCATCGTTTGCGCCTTTTCGGGAACCTTCCTGGCGGTTCTATTTGGAACGCTGGCGGGTTATTCGGCATCGCGCTTTGATTTTCCCGGCAAGGGCGATTTCATGTTCTTCGTCCTGTCGACCCGCATGGTGCCGGCGATCGCGATGATGGTTTTTTTCCACTCGATGTTTTCCGAATTGGGGCTGGCCGATACGCAGATCGGGGTCATCATCATCAACACCTTCATCAATGTCGGTCTCGCCACCTGGATCATGAAGGGCTTCTTCGACGGGGTACCCCGCGAGGTTGAGGCGATCGCCCTGATCAACGGTTATTCGCGCTTCTACGCCTTTCGCAAACTGGTTCTGCCGATGGTCAAGGGCGGCATCGCCGCGACCGCGGGTTTCTGCTTCATCTTCGCGTGGAACGAGTTCGCCTTCGCGTCGATCCTGACCACCACCAAGGCCAAGACCCTGCCAGTCAAGATTTCCGCCGCCATGGGATCGACCGGCGTCGAATGGACCCAGATTTGCGCCGCCGGCGTGGTGCTGGTCATTCCGGTGGTGATTTTCTTCTATCTGATCCGGCGTCATCTGCTGATGGGCATGACCTTCGGCGTGCTGGGCAAGAGTTCATAGGGGGGCGGGAAAATGATCCGCAATTTCTTTCGTAAACCGCTCTCGGACCGGGTTCTGTGCCTGACGTTCCTGATGCCGTGTCTGCTGTTGTTGGTGTTCATGATCGCCTATCCGTTCGTGACCCTGGTTTCCAACAGCTTTTACCGGTTCTCGGCGTTACGAAGCGCCCAGCCGGCGGAATGGGTCGGGCTGGAAAACTACGTATTTCTGCTGACAGACTTCGAACTATGGGAACGGTTCATTTTTACCGGCAGATTCGTGTTGGTTACCGTCACCCTGCAGTTTTTCCTGGGGATCTGCGTTGCCTACATCCTGCAGCGCGATTTCAAGGCACGCGACGTCATTTTTACGATGCTGATGATCCCGATGATGCTGTGCCCGATCGCGGTCGGCTTCCTTTGGCGCTACATGTTCAATTCCGAATGGGGGGTGATCAACTATCTGGTTTCGCTGATAACCGGGGCGAAGGTCAACTGGCTGTCGGTGACCGACAACGCGTTGTGGGCGGTCGTTATCACCGATACCTGGATATGGACACCGTTCGTCATCCTTCTGGCGACCGCAGCCTTCCGCGGGGTGCCGAAATCCATGTATGAAGCGGCGGAGGTGGACGGGGCGTCGGCGCTTTTTCGGTTCTTCAACATAACGCTTCCCCTGTCGGCGCCGATCCTGTTCATCGCGCTGCTTCTCAGGCTGATCGATTCGTTCAAGCAGTACGACCTGTTTTTCGCCCTGACCGGCGGCGGCCCTGGTTCATCCACGGAAACCGTATCGTTCACGCTGGGCAAAACCGCATTTAGCTATTTCTACACGGGCGAGGCGTCGGCGCTTGCGGTCATCCTGCTCATCATCATTATCGGGATGTCCTTAATCTTCGTTCGCTATCTGACCTCACTTGCTGAGCGGAGCTAAGGAGAACCAGTTAAATGGCACGCGTTGACATTAAAAATCTCGTCGTCCGGTTCGGAGATTTCACGGCCGTGGACGATGTCTCGATGACCATCGACGACGGCGAGATGGTGGTTTTCCTGGGCCCGTCCGGATGCGGTAAAACGACGACATTGCGCTGCGTTGCCGGTCTCGAACAAGGAACCTCTGGCTCGATCGAATTTGACGGCAACGCCGTCGATACGCTTTCGCCGTCGCAACGCAACATCGCGATGGTGTTCCAGTTTGTGACGCTGTATCCGCATTTGAAGGTAGCCGACAACATCGCGTTTCCGCTGCGCGCGCGCGGCATGGCCAAGCCGAAGATCCGCCAAAAACTGGATTGGATCGCCGAGGTATTTTCGATGGGCGATCTGATGAAACGCTATCCGCCGGGGTTGCCACCGGGCGCCAAGCAAAAAGTGGCGCTGGCCCGTGCCGTCGTCCGCGAACCCAAAGTGCTGCTGCTGGACGAACCGTTGTCGGCCATTGATGAACGCTTTCGCGAGGAGATGCGTTGGGAATTGGGCCACCTGCAAAAGCAACTGGGATTCACGACCATCTACGTCACCCACGATCAGCGCGAAGCCATGTCGCTTGCCGACAGGATCGCCCTGATGCGTGACGGCAAGATCGTTCAGATCGGATCGCCAGCCGACATGTACGACCGGCCGGTCAACGAGTTCGCTGGTTTCTTCATCGGATCGCCGGGTATGAATTTCGTCGACGCCAGGATTGAGGAAAGCACGATCCTGCTTGGTTCCGCGGGCATTCCCATTTCAGCCCCCGGCGAGTACCTGGCGAAAGTGCGCGAAGCGGCCGGTCCCGAAGTGCGATTGGGAATTCGTCCGCAGGATGTTCATCTTGAGGCCGACGGTGATGGCGACGGTCTGCTGAAAGCCGAGATCGTCAATTCCTACGCGGTCGGGCGCGAGCGTTTCTTCGATTTTCGCATCGACGATTCCGTCTTGAAGGGTATGGACCCCAGCGGGACCGGATTGACAGGGGACACACGTATCCGCTTCCCGATTGAGAAGGTCCATTTTTTCGACAGGACAAGCGGCGAACGCCTGAGCAACCAATGAGGGGCGTGGAAACAAAACATGCTTGAGATCAACGGCATAAAAAAGAACTTCGGTGGCAAGGCCGCTTTGGCCGGCGTCGATTTGGAAGTGCGTCAAGGCGAAGTCTTTGTCCTGCTGGGCCCGACCGGCGCCGGCAAAACCACGATGCTTCGTGTCGTCGCCGGCCTTGAAAAGGTCGATGACGGGCAGATCGTCCTGAAGGGTCACGACATCACCGCCGTCGATCCCATGGAACGGGACATGGCGATGGTATTCGAGGGGTTGAACCTGATTCCCGTGTTGTCGGTGCGCGACAACATCGCCTTCGCCTTGAGATCTGACATTTACCGCGAGGATGAAACCGAAATCGAAAGGCGCTTGCAGCGTGTATCGGACGACCTGCACATCGGGAATCTTCTCGATCGCGACGTTGAAACCCTGTCGGGCGGCGAGAAGCAGCGGGTCGCGGTGGCCCGCGCCATGGTGCGCCGGCCGGTCCTGTTTCTGTTGGACGAACCGCTGAGTGCATTGGACCTTAAGCTGCGCGAGGAGCTCCGCGTCGAATTGCGCCAGCTTCACGAAAGGCACGGATCGACCATCCTTTACGCTACTCACGATTATCACGGTGCGGCGGCCATCGCAGATCGCATCGGTATCATCAACGACGGCAAGGTCTATCAATTGGGGCCGCTGCCGGAACTGCTGGAAAACCCGAACCACCGGGTTGTCGGCGAGTTGCTGGGCAGTCCGTCGATGGCCTTTTTCCCGGCCCGGCGGGATAACGGCGAGGTGCGCTTGGACGGGCTTGACATGGGACTGGCGGCCGATGCGTTGCGGGTGCCGGTGGCGGCCGACGGGACTCCGGTCCTGCTTGGCGTTTGGCCCGAGGATGTCGAAGTGTCGTTATCGGCACGCGAAGGCATGCAGAAAGGGGTCGTATACGCCACCGATTTCCGGGGCACCGACCGGGCGATCCAGGTGCAAGCCGGCGACAAGGCCTTCCGCAAGGTCGTGGAATTGGATTTTCCGGGACGGCAGGGTGATGATTGCTGGTTCGGATTCGCCGCCGAGAAGGTGTTTGTCTTCGACCACCAATCAGGGGCGCGCATCAACGGCGCCAATCATGCATAGGGGATCACGCAAGATGATGGACCATGCCACCAAGATCTTTCTCTACAAAACGGTGTCGGTGTTAATCTTCGGCGGATTTCTGATGATGGTGCAGCCGTTTAGCCTTGATTTGTACCGTTTCGGTTTTCCGGTCGTCCTGGCCGGGGTGATTGCGTTTAATATCGTCGACCATCTGCCGGCGCGGCCGAAGGTGGAATAAATCGGCCGAAACGCGCACGTAGGGATTTCAGCGGAGGAAATGCAAATGCCCGTCATCAAGAAGGTCGTAAACGATCCGAAAAACGTCGTCACTGAGATGATCGACGGGTTGGTCCTGGCCAGCAACGGCATCATGGAGCGGCTCGGCGATCTCAATGCCGTCGTCCGCCCGAGCATCGCCGACGACAAGGTGGCGCTTTTGATCGGCGGCGGCAGCGGCCACGAACCGATGTTTCACGGTTTCGTCGGCGAGAACCTCGCCGACGGTGCGCCCTGCGGTAATTTTTTTGCCGCCCCGGCGCCAGACCTCGTTTACGAAGTGACGAAGGCGCTCGATCGCGGCAACGGCGTTTTGTATCTCTATAACAACTATGCCGGCGACAACATGAACTTCGATATCGGCATGGAAATGGCCGAGGACGACGGCATCGACGTGCGCACTGTCCGCATTTTCGACGATGTTGCCGCGGTGCCGCCGGACCGCATGCACGATCGTCGCGGCATCGCCGGGGATGTGTTCATCATCAAGATATCCGGAGCCGCTTGCGCGACCCTCAAATCCATCGACGAATGCGTCCGTGTCACCGAAAAAGCCCGGAATTGGACGCGGTCGATGGGCGTCGCCGTGTCGGCGGGATCGATCCCCGAAACCGGAGAACCCACCTTCGTACTTGGCGAGGACGAGATCGAGATTGGCATGGGTGCGCATGGCGAACCGGGCGTGCGCCGCACCAAGTTGATGAGCGCTGATGAAATTACCGACATCATGACCGAATCCATCCTTGAAGAAGGCATATTCGAAAAGGGCGACGAGGTTGCGTTGCTTCTCAACGGGCTCGGCGCAACGACGATGATGGAAATGCTGATCGTCAACCGCCGCCTGAGGCCGATCCTTGCCGGCAAGAGCATCGACGTATACCGGACCGAAGTCGGCCCCTATCTGACTTGCCAGGAAATGCAGGGCTTCTCGATTACCCTGATGAAGCTGGACGACGAATTGAAGACCTATCTCGACATGCCGTGCGAATCCATTGGCTATACCCGTAAGTGAGGGCGACCAACATGGTAAAGGAACTTTCCATCGCCGAGGCCCGCGACATGTTCCTGGCCGTCGCCGCCGAAATGATCGCGGCCAAGGACCGGTTAACCAAGGCCGATCAGAAGATCGGCGACGGCGACCATGGGATCGGTATCGCGCGTGGCTTCGAAGCCGTGCAGGTAAAGTTGGAAGAAGATTCGTCCGAAACGCTCGACGCCCTTTTGAAAACGGTTGGCATGACGCTGTTGAGCGCCATCGGCGGTGCCGGCGGGGCCATTTTCGGGACTCTCTTCCGGGCCGGTGCGAAGACGCTGTCCGGGCGCGAAAGCCTGGACTCGGAGTCATTGGCAATCATGCTGAGCGAAGGGTTCGCTGCCGTGCAAGCGCGCGGCGGCGCCAAGCTGGGTGACAAGACCATGCTCGACGCACTCGGACCTGCATCCGAAGCAGCCTCGGCCGTGGCGCCGGATGCGTCGTTGTCCGACGCACTGGCCGCCGCCGTTGCTGCTGCACAATCTGGCACCGAGGCAACCATTGACATGATTGCCACAACCGGAAAAGCGCGCAGTCTCGGGGAACGCTCGATCGGTCATCCCGATCCCGGCGCGATTTCGACAACGCTCATCCTTGAGGCGATGGAACGGTTTGTCAGGCGTTATCAGGAAAAAGGGGGAAGCCGTGGTGCGTCGGATTGAAGCAGTTGTTGAGCCAACGGCCGGTCTCTTGGCGGAACTCGTTACCTAGAATTTTCATCGCTTTCCTCAAAAACCTCAGTGCAGCCTTGCGATCCCGCTTCTTTGTGACAAATGCCTTGAGGACTTCTCCTTCGTGATCAACAGCCCGCCAGAGATAGTAAGTTTCGCCGTTGATCCGTACGAAAACCTCGTCCAGAAGCCAGCGCCACTGAGTCCAATTTCGGTGCGCAGCGACACGCTTCTTCCTGATTTCCGCTGCAAAAATGGGACCGAACCGGTTCCGTAAGGCGCGCACCGTTTCGTAGCTGATGTCGATACCTCGCTCGTAGAGAATATCCTCGACCTGCCGCAGCGGCAGCGGGAAGCGGACATACATCATGACCGCCAAACGGATGATATCGGGCGATGTCTTGAAGTATCGGAATGGATTTCTCATCCGAGGACGTTAAGAGACGAGCTTCCGGCGCTCAACCAATTTTCCTCTGACACGGCCTTCTCGATCACTTCATCAATGTGGACCCGCCGACCAGCCCAAGGATGCCACGGATAAAGAACCTCCTGACAATCGGTCCCGTGGGCGTTCCATCGTCGCGTTGTACAACACGGTCCGGCCCCACAGTTCGTTGGGTTACGCCCCGCCGGCACCGGAAACCATCTTGCCCCGCCCTGCTGCCCGCGACTTCGCCACGCTCCGTCCCGTCCAGCAGGGCGATCAACCGCGCCAAACTCTAACTTAGACGCTGGACCACACGACGGGGTCAGGTCACCGGGACGTGACCAAACGGAGTCGTCCACACATGACACGCCTCCCTGCAAGCGATCCAGTTTGAAATGTGGCTCAGAAATGCATCAGCTCGGCGGTTAGATCTCGTGCCGCCGCGTTGACGCCGGGGCCTCGCCGCATTCTAGTTGATGTATAGCCAAGCCGAAAACCGACGAAAAACAGGCCTTTCAAGACATGGTTGCCGGTAGGTGAGGCGTGAGAAGGGCATGTCCCAACGGAGGAATTGAAATGAAAAAGCTGTTGAACGCGCCAACCGACTATGTTGACGAGGCGCTTGATGGATTGACAATGGCCTATCCCTCGCTGGTGCGCGCGGGCACGGCAGGTCGAGTCATTCGCCGCGCTGGCGGTATGCGCAACGACAAGGTTGGCCTTGTTTCGGGCGGAGGCTTTGGCCACCTTCCGCTGTTTACTGGATACGTTGGATCCGGTTTGCTCGACACATGCTCGATCGGCAACGTCTTTGAAGGACCAAGCATCGCCAGCTGTGTCGACGCCATTACGCTCGCAAATGGCGGACGAGGCGCGCTGCTGCTTTACGGCAACTATGGCGGCGATCGGATGAACTTCGACATGGCGGGCGAAATGCTCGAGGAGAAGGGCATCAAGACAGCAACTGTTCTCGGCAC
>JABGRG010000212.1 GCA_018648445.1 Rhodospirillales bacterium
GAATAATCAACATGGGTGACAGCGGGAATGTCGGAACGCACGATGTTCAGCTTGTGGGAGCGGAAAGAATTCCGCTGCCATCCTCAATTATTTTGCAACCGGTTTCACAAATTATACTTTGTTTCCCGTTAACAGGCTTGCCAACGACCTTTCTTCAACCTGAAGCGGGAAATAAAGGATAAATATGGGGGGATGCAGTCCGTATGAAGGATATTGAGATTGCGCGTTGTGAAAAATTCAGTTCCGAGACGTTCCATTTACAATTTGATCCATTTGCAGGAGGTACGTTGCCTCACGGAAGCTCTTTTTGCTCAGCCAACTTACAGCCGCGATTGACAATCGAATGGGCGACCGATAGAGCATCAGTCTTTCAAGGCAAGCGAGAGAAAATTGAAAAACCATAAAATTTCCGTTATCGGGCTCGGTTATGTGGGTATCCCGCTTTGCGTGGCCCTCGCCAGGTATTCCCCGGTTGTCGGGTTCGATATTAAATCCGAACGTGTGTCCCAGTTGAAAAAAGGCTGGGACGCGACCGGCGAAGTCGATACCGAAGATCTGCGGGCCAGTTCGCTGGTTCTAACGGACACGCTGGAAGATGTTGCGGGATCGGACGTTTTTATCATCACCGTGCCGACACCGGTTGATGCTGACAATCGCCCCGACCTCAGTGCCATTCGTTCCGCTTGCGAAATGGTTGGCGGCGTGATGTCGAAAGGGGCGATCGTCGTTCTTGAAAGCACGGTGTATCCGGGCGTTACCGAAGATTTCTGCGGGCCGATCCTTGAAAACGTGTCGGGCCTTGTTTGCGGCTACGATTTCTTTCTTGGTTATTCTCCCGAGCGGGTCAATCCGGGCGATCGCGAAAACACGGTTGAGCGGATTGCCAAGGTCGTTGCCGGCCAAAACGAGCAAGTAACCGAAACACTGGCTGAAATGTACGGGGCGATCACAACGGGTGGGATTTTCCGGGCGCGCGATATTCGTACCGCCGAAGCCGCCAAGGTCATCGAAAACGCCCAGCGCGATATCAACATCGCCTTCGTCAACGAGGTCACGCAGATATTCCAGAAAACCGGATTGTCAATTTTCGATGTGCTGGAGGCGGCCTCGACCAAGTGGAATTTTCTGGGCTTCCAGCCCGGCCTCGTCGGCGGGCACTGCATCGGCATTGATCCGTTTTATCTGGCCCGATGGGCGCAGGATAACGGCTACGAGCCGGAAATCATTCTTGCCGGGCGGCGCATTAACGATGGCATGGGGGCGTTTGTCGCGGATCAAATAGACCGGATGCTTGAAGAAATTTCCCATGGGGGTGACGAGGGCAAGGGCGATATCCTGATTCTCGGGCTGACCTTCAAAGAGGACGTTCCGGATCTTCGCAATTCGCGCGTTATCGATGTCGTTGAACGGCTACGCGAGCTTGGTTACGGGGTGCAGGTCCACGACCCCTTGGCCGATCCGGTTGAGGCAAGGCAGTTCTACGATATCGAACTGCTCGAAAGCCCGGAACCGTCAGGCGAATACACGTGTGTAATCGGTGCCGTCGCCCATCGCGCCTACCGTGAATTTAGTACAGCGTCGTTGGCCAACCTTTTGCGACCGGGCGGATTGGTTGCCGACGTCAAGGGCATGTGGCGGGGATTGGAGTTGCCGGACGGATTGCGCCGCTGGCAGCTTTAATCCAGCTCGAAGGTGTTTTTGTAGTCGAGTTTTGGGGCCGGGTCCTGGTCGTCTTTTTCCAGCCTGCAATTTCCGGCCACCAGAATTTCGATCTCGGTTCCCATAGAGCGCCGGAACGCGTCTTCGGGCGTTCAACCGGAACGAATGTCGTCCTTCAGGTCGATCAGGTTGCTGGCCGAGCGGATGTCGACGGCCTACGTTTTTCAAGGGGCGGGGAACCGAAGCTACCGGGAATGGCCGCCAAATTTTCTTGGAAAAAGCTGTGCAATACTCAGTCAAGAGAAATCGCCAATTTCTCTTGTTTAGAAGGAGTTAGCGAAGCAAAACTTACAAAAGCTGCTTTTTTTTGTCCAAGGCAAGCATCCGCGTGAAGTGGCGCAGACTGTAGGCTGGGGCGTGAAGCTGGCGGCAGACCTCGTTGTCGCGGAATTTGCGGCAGGCAAAGTGGGACGTTTGATGGCGTTCTTCCTGGTCGCGTTAAAGCCAGAGAATCACAACGACGAACGCGGCGCAATTGCTAACGACACGGTTGCAAACTATTGCAAAGTTTTGTGGCGAAACCGGCCGGAATCCTGCGAAACCGAGTACTTAAAAATGGGCTGAAAGGAGCGTGGATTTTAGGTTGGCGGGGTTTTTCACGAGCGATCAATTAGGGGTAATAACGTTGTCAGCTCGAAATTTTTGATAGGTTGCGCAGGTAATAAAATCCATTTCCGATAACGGAATAATGACCCGTGAAAAATCGTGACGGATGGCGTACTATCTCTTTTCGTATCCAGCGCATTAATTTATGCTGCGGTTTTGCTTGGTGACTGCCAACTAGGGGGCTGGTTTGGCAAGTTACTCGAACTTGTTTCCGTCCATCGTCGTGCGCAATGAAACATCGATCAAGAGCGGCTAATATTCGTTCATTTACGGCAGGACGTGGTTGTAGGTGCCAAAGGGAATGCCGATGTTTGGACGGAATGATGTGACGGAGGGCGCCATTGTGAATAGGCAGTTTTTGATGACGTGGCTCCAGCTCAGGACAGGGGTGAAAGGTAGACCGCTATTAACTTGGGGGCTAAGTCAAAGGAACTATCCGGATAGGTTAGTGCTAGATTCCGAAACGAAGTGCAACACTCAGCTATGCTGGGTATGCAATGGAAC
>JABGRG010000083.1:0-2815 GCA_018648445.1 Rhodospirillales bacterium
ATCGAGCCCGGCGGGCTCGGGGCACTGTAAACACTTCCCATAACTTTCACTCCCTGTCAAAAATTTCACGATGAACGGAAAATACACGACTAAAAGGATTTTGTCAATATAAAAATGGAAATAATCCTACATCATAAAATTACGGGGCAAAACCACCGGGAAATAGGTCGTAAGTCGGGTAAACGGGGCGCCAAATCAACGGGTTCAAAGGGGCTCGCCCCTTTGCGGGTCCGGGCGGAGCCTGGTTTTTTCTTTGTTAATTGCGTTCAAGCGCCACGCGGGCTGCGCTCCCGCTTGGTCGCATAGTCGTCGCGCTGGCGCGCTCCTCCGGGCTAGTTGTCGGGGGTTGGGGATTGGGGCGGCTTGTGTGTATTTAATTGCGTTCACGCGCCACGCGGGTTGGGGGCCGCGCAGCCGTCTCTCAGTGATACCGCCCGTGCCCGGCAAATGGTGCGGCGGCTTCCTGGCGGAGGTCGGCTTTGGTCATGTCCTCGTCGAACAGCTGAGCGAGGTTTTTCATCATGGTTCCGCCCAGTTCTTCGGCATCCGCGATGGTGACGGCGCGGCGGTAGTAGCGCGTCACGTCGTGGCCGATGCCGATGGCGGTCAACTCGACGGGCGAGCGCGTCTCGATCCATTCGATGGCGTTGCGCAGGTGCTGTTCCAGATAGTTGCCCGGATTGGCCGACAGCGTCGCATCGTCGACCGGCGCGCCGTCGGAAATGATCATCAGGATGCGCCGTTTTTCGGGCCGCCACAAAAGCCGCGAATGGGCCCACAGCAGGGCTTCGCCGTCGATGTTTTCCTTGAGCAATCCTTCGCGCAGCATCAGGCCCAGGTTGCGCCGGGCGCGCCGCCACGGCTCGTCCGCGCCCTTGAAGACGATATGGCGCAGATCGTTCAGGCGGCCCGGGTTGACAGGCTTGCCTTCCTCGACCCACTTCTCGCGGGCCTCGCCGCCCTTCCAGGCGCGCGTGGTAAAGCCCAGGATTTCGACCTTGACCCCGCACCTTTCCAGCGTGCGGGCCAGAATGTCCGCGCTCATGGCGGCCACGGTGATGGGCCGGCCGCGCATGGAGCCGGAATTGTCGATCAGCAGGGAAACGACCGTGTCGCGGAAATTGACGTCGGACTCGCGCTTGAACGAAAGCGGATGCACCGGATCGACCACGACCCGCGACAGCCGCCCGGCATCCAGCAGACCTTCTTCCAGATCGAACTCCCACGAGCGCGTTTGCTTGGCCAGCAGGAACCGCTGCAATCGGTTGGCCAGGGTCGAGACCACGCCCTGAAGGTTAGCCAGTTGCAGGTCGAGCTGCGCCCGCAGGCGCGCAAGTTCCTCGTCATCGACCAGATCGGAAGCCCCGACCACTTCGTCAAACTCGGTGGTAAAAGCCTTATAAAGATTCTGATCGTCCGGCGCGTTCTGCGGACGGCGTTTATTCCAGCGCGCCGGACCGGCGGGCTGTTCCTCGTCGCCGCCATCGACCATGCGGTCGTCCTCGGCCATCATCGCGGCATCGGCTTCGTCGTCCGAGTCCGCGTCCTCGCCGTCGGCGGGAAGGGGCATTTCGGTCGATTGCTCGGTTCCCTGCGAATCAGGCGGCGGCTGTTCCTGATCCTGCTCCTCCTCGTTCTCCGGGTTGTCCTCTGGATTGGGTGGAAGATCGGTCTCGTCGGCGATTTCAAGAACGTGCATCACCTCGCGCAGGGTCGAGCCGAATTCCTCCTGATCGTCCATTTGGTCACTCAGTTCGGCGAACAGGTTTGAGATGCGCTGATTAAACCAGGGCCGCCACAAATCGGCCAATCCGGCGGCCGAAGCGGGCAGCGGCTTTCCGGCAAGGCGCTCGCGCACCAAAAGCTGAAGGGCCTGACCCAAATCGGCGGCGTCAACGGTGTCGATCCCGGCCAGTTCCTCGGTGGTGCAATAGTCGTCCAGCCGTGCGTCGAGATTTTGCGCAACGCCTTGAAGTTCGCGCGCGCCGATGGCTTCAACGCGGATTTGCTCGACGGCGTCGAAAAGCCGTCTGGCATGAACGCTTGAGGGCAAGCGGCGGCGGTGAACGGTGGCGTCGTGATGGCGCAGGCGCAGGGCCATGGCGTCGGCGGCTCCACGCAGGCGCGCCAATTCTTCGACCGAGAAGCGGCGCGAAGGCGAGGGCAGGCGGACATTGGTTTCGGTCCCGCCCGCCGCACCGTGCGCGTATTCGACGCTCACCTCGCCGTCATCGGCAATGGCCTTGAAGGCGGCGGTGGTGACGCGCTTGATCTTTTCGCTATGGTCGTCGGGCTGACTCACGGCGGATTATCCCTACGAGACGACGGTTCGCGCCAGCGACTCGGGCAGTTCCTCGCCGAAGCAGCGCTGGTAGTACTCGGCCACGATGGGTCGTTCCAGTTCGTCGCACTTGTTCAGGAACGTCACCCTAAAGGCGAAACCTCGATCACCGAAAATATCGGCGTTTTCGGCCCACGTGATGACCGTGCGCGGCGACATGACGGTGGAAATATCACCATTGATGAAGCCGGTGCGCGTCAGATCGGCGACCTGAACCATGGCCCCCAGTTCGTCGCGCCCCTTTTTACCGCCATAGGCCGGGACCTTGGCCAGCACGATGCCCACTTCGTCGTCATGGGGCAGGTAGTTGAGCGTGGCGACCACGTTCCAGCGGTCCATCTGCCCCTGATTAAGCTGCTGGGTGCCGTGATAAAGCCCAGTGGTATCGCCGAGCCCGACCGTGTTGGTGGTCGAAAACAGGCGGAAACACGGGTGTGCGCGCAGAACCCGGTTTTGATCGAGCAGCGTGAATTT
>JABGRG010000083.1:2825-18844 GCA_018648445.1 Rhodospirillales bacterium
GAATTTGCCGTCGGCTTCCAGAATGCGCTGGATCACGAACATCACGTCGGGCCGTCCGGCGTCGTACTCGTCGAAAACCAGCGTCGTCGGGTGCTGCAAAGCCCAGGGCAGCAATCCTTCACGGAATTCCGTTACCTGTTTGCCGTCGCGCAGTACGATGGCGTCCTTGCCGATCAGATCGATACGGCTGACGTGGCTGTCCAGATTGACGCGGATGCAGGGCCAGTTGAGCCTCGCGGCGACCTGCTCGATATGGGTCGATTTACCGGTGCCGTGATAGCCCTGGATCATGACCCGCCGGTTGTGGGCGAACCCGGCCAGGATGGCCAGCGTGGTGTCGTGATCGAACTGGTAGGCCTCGTCGATGTCCGGGACGTGTTCGTCACCCAGACTGAACGCCGGAACGTCCATGTCGCTGTCGATGCCGAAGCATTGACGTACGGAAACCATGATGTCCGGCATATCAAGCGGAAAACTGTTTGCGTTCGGTTCGGTCTGTGTCGGCGCGTTCATATCGGCAATATCCGTGTTTGATCTTCAGCTATTTGACAAATTCGGGACCTAAGATGATTCCTGCGGGTTTAGTGCGAAAGGCTTTGCATGATCGTGTGATAAGCCAGATTGATCTCTTTAAACCTTTCTTCCGCCGCCTTGTCGCCGCCATTGGCGTCCGGATGGTGGCGTTTGACAAGTATTTTGTATCGGGCCTTGACGTCTTCAACCGTCACCGGCGCCTTCATATCGAGAACGACCATTGCGTTTTCCTCGGGGGATCCGGCGGGCCATTGGCGGGTGCCGCCGGATTGAACGTCCGCACTCTCTTCGTCCTCGAACAGGCCGAAGGTGTCGGCGTCGCCGAATTGTCCACGCGCGAAGCGGAACGCCGCCGAGCGTGCGCCGAAGGGCCATGTTGGCCGTCGGCCGATGGTGTCCTTGCGAATTTCCTTTTCGATCTCGGTTTCGCTCATGCCTTCGTAAAAATTCCAGGACTTATTGAACTCGCGGATATGATCGAGGCAGAAGAAACTGAATTCGTCCAGATGGGTTCGGGATTTGGGCGCGCGATATTCCCCTTCGTGCTCGCAGCCCGGCCAGTCGCAGGCGCGCGTGTGCGTCGCCTCGGCGCTGGTGTAGCGCGGCGAATAACCACCGAAAGCTTTTTTGTTTGCCCTGGCCATAGTTCTAATATGCGCGTTCACTGTTTCTCTGGCAAGACGGGTTTCCCGAGGTCCGATACGGTGACCACGAGAACGCCGATCGCGATCAGAACCAGTCCGGCGATCTTGGTGCCGGGCAACGCCTCGCCCATCAGCAGCACGGAAAAGAAAGTCCCGACAGCCGGCACCCCCAGCGAGCCCATGGCGGTGCTCATGGCCGGAAGGTTGCGCATGACCGTCAGATAGGCCCACAGGCAGAAAGCCGAAGCAATCGGACCGTTGTAGACAAGGACAGCCACGAAAGCCGGTGAAAATTCCACCTGCGGCGGGCCTTCCATCATGAAAGTGGCGGGAAGCAGCAGGCAAGCCCCCAGTAACATCTGCCATGGCAAAAGCTCAAGGGCCGAAATGGGCCACGGGTGGGCGCGGACATGAACGATCACAATGGCCAGAACAATGGCGGCCAAAATCAAAAGCCCGTTGCCGATTAGAACGTTGGTGTCGGAATAATCGAAAACAGTCGGATCGAACAAAAAGGCGATCCCGGCAATGCCCAGACCCAGGCCCGCCAGTTTTTTGCCGCTCAGGCGTTCGCGCAGGAAAACCAGCGCCAGCGGCCCAATCCACAGCGGCGTGGTGTAGGCCAGCACTGCAGAGCGCCCTGCGTCCACATACCGGATGCCCGCGTGCATCAGGGCCAGTAAAACGGCGATTTGCAGAACGCCGACGGTTATCACGACGGGCAGATCGCGGCGCGCGGGAAGGTGCAAACGCCCCTGCCATGCAAGAACCGCAAAAATACATGCGCCGCCCATGAATACACGGGCCATGGCGAACCACATGGGGGAAATATAGGCCAGCCCCACCTTCATGATCGGCCAGTTGACCCCCCACAATAGAACCACTGCGCCAAGCAGCAGATAGGCGGTCAATTCCCGTTTGTTTGACATGCGTGGGGTGCTTCCGTTTAATATTCCAACCAAATGCGCCTTGACGCGGCGGCGGACGTTACCAATTTTTTCGGTGCGTCGCGAGAACGGAAAGGACACCAGGTCATGCGTGTGGCGTCTGCCATTGAAAAGAAACTTGCCGATGAATTCAAGCCACTGCGTTTGGAGATCATCGACGAATCCGCCCGTCATGCGGGTCATGCGGGCGCGCGTCCCGAGGGCGAAAGCCATTTCAGCGTCGAAATCGTGTCCGAGGCATTTGCCGGAAAATCGCGTGTGGAGCGTCAGCAAATGGCCTACGCGGCCTTGGCACAGGAATTGACCGACGACGTCCACGCGCTGTCACTAAAAACCTTGACGCCGGAAGAAGACGCGGGTACGTGACGCCCCGCGGCACGCTTGGGCTGACGCGCATTTCTGCGCTGGCCTTGGCGTGTTGTGTGTTTTATGATTAATAATTAGCCAAATGGACGGAAAGTCTGCTGGTTCGGGGGATGAATAATGAGCAAGAACGTCCTTGCCGAATTGGAAACGGTCGAGAAGCGCGATTACTTCGTCAAGCGCGACGGTTTGGAATTCGCTGGCACCCACCTGTTGATCGAGATGTGGGGTGCGACGCGCCTTGACGATCCCGACGCCATTGAGGCGACGCTTCGCGAAGCGGCGCTGGCGGCAGGGGCGACCGTTCTCCACGCGCACACACACCGGTTCTCGCCGTTCGGCGGTGTTTCCGGCGTTGTTGTGCTGGCCGAATCCCATATCAGCATCCATACGTGGCCTGAACGCGATTACGCGGCCATCGATATTTTCATGTGTGGCGATTGTCATCCGTATGAGTCCATTCCCGTTCTGCGCCAAGCTTTTGAGCCTTCAAACGTGCAGATTGCCGAACACAAACGCGGCCTGATGCCTTGAAGTATTTCGATGAGGTGCTGCACGACGGCCCGGTAAATCACGGCTACGCGCAACGCTTTGACGTATCGCGCATCATTTACCGCAACAAAACCGACTTCCAGGATTTGGTTATTTTTGAAACGCCGCATTTCGGGCGGGTTCTGGCGCTGGACGGCATTATCCAGACGACCGAGCGCGACGAATTCGCCTATCACGAGATGCTGGCCCACGTGCCCCTGTTTGCCCATGGCGCGCCTGCGCGGGTTCTGATCATCGGCGGCGGCGACGGCGGCGTCCTGCGCGAAGTGCTGCGTCATGATATCGAAAAGGCGACCATGGTCGAGATCGACCGCACGGTGGTCGATCTTTGCCGCGAACACATGCCGAGTTTAAGCAACGGTGCGTTCGATGATCCGCGCGCCGATCTGTTGATCGCCGACGGCCTGAAATTCGTCGCCGAGACGGACGAAACCTTTGACGTCATAATTATTGATTCCACCGATCCCGTGGGCCCCGGCGAAGTGCTTTTTAGCGAAGCCTTCTACGCCGATTGCAAAAAACGGCTGACGACCGGCGGCATATTGGTGACGCAGAACGGCGTTCCCGGCTTTCAGGGCGACGAGGTGACCAACAGCTACCGGCGGCTTTCCACCCAGTTCGCCGATGTTTCGTTTTATTTGACGGTGGTACCGACCTACGTGGGCGGTTTTATGGCGCTGGGCTGGGCCACCGATGACGCGGTTCTGCGCACCCAAACGCAAGCCGACATCGCGCCGCGCTTTGCCGCCGCCGCGCTCGAAACCCGCTACTACACGCCGGCCGTTCACGCCGCCGCTTTCGCGCTGCCGCCTTTCATCGCCGAATTGCTGGTCTAATGCGTGGCCGCTGGGACATGCGCTTTTCGTCGTATGGACGCTTGCGCAAGGATTACAAATGCAAATCCTGCGGACACCTGAACCCGCTTGATCCCGTCAAAGACGCTTTCGCAGGCACCACCACGCCCACCTGCGCCCAGTGCAACGAACCCTTCGACCAAAACCCGCTGGACGTCCCGATGTCGCGCGTCTTCATCGGCATCGCGCTGTTCGCCGTCGTTGTCGTGTTTTTTTTGGTGAGGAAGGGCGGGTAGGGGCGTAACCCTTGGGCTACCCCCCGAAACTTTTCACCAGGCTGCCAACGATCAGGTACCAGCCGTCGACCAGCACGAAGAATATGATTTTGAAGGGGAGTGCGATGATGATGGGCGGCAGCATCATCATACCCATGGACATCAGCACCGAAGCCACCACCATGTCGATGACGAGGAAGGGCACGAAAACCAGAAAGCCGATTTCGAAGGCGCGTTTAAGCTCGCTGATGATGAACGCCGGGATCAGGATGCGCAGCGGCATCTCGTTGCGCACCGCCTCGTCGGTTTCGCCCGAAATATCGACAAACAGCAAGATGTCTTGTTCGCGCACATGGCTCAACATGAAATCCTTGATGGGCTTCATGGTGCGCTCGAAGGCCTCGAACTCGTCGATCTGTTCTTCCATCAACGGTTTGATGCCTTCGTCATAGGATTGCTGCATGACCGGCATCATGACGAACATGGTTAGAAACAACGCCAGGCTGACGATTACCTGATTGGGTGGCGTCTGCTGGGTGCCCATGGCGGTGCGCAGAAAACTGAGAACCACGACGATGCGCGTGAACGACGTGACCATGACCAGCAGCGAGGGTGCCAGACTGAGCACCGTGAGCAACACCAGCATTTGAATGATGCGGCCCGTGGCCGTGCCGCCGCCGGGACCGAGATCCATGGAGAAACTCTGAGCCGACGCGAAATGCGCGCTCATTAGAATCGCCGCCATGGTGGTTATGACAATGAGCGAAATCTGCGTAGCGATGCGGGCGGCGTGTGGATTTCGAATGCTACGTTTGGCACGCGCGACGCGCGGCGTGCTTGGGGGGCGGATGACGTGTGGCGCGGGCGCGGTCATGAACGGGTCTCCGTACCGGTATCGTCGGTTGCGGCGTTTGACAGCGCCGATTGGAAGTTTTCAGGCGGTGCGGGGATGGCGCCTTCCAGCAACAAATCCGATGTTGCTCCCATCAGCACCAGATATTCGACCGAATCGCGCCGGAACAGGGCGAGACGCCGCTTGGCGTCCACCGGGATAACCTCGACCAAAGAGAGCCGCCGTTCCGCCTTTCCGCGCGACGGCGTGCGGTAACCCAAACCGTAACGGCGGGCCAGCGCGGCCAGCACCGCGATCAACGCGAGCACGAAGATCAACGCAAACAGAAACTGAAAATAATCGCCGTAACCTAGATCCATTCCGGATTTCCTTTGCCGGGGCCGCTATTTCTTTGGTTTCGATTGGCCGTAGGCGCTCAACGCCTTTTGGCGCGCCGCACTTTCGGTTTCGTCGTCTTCGATGATTTGAAACTGTGTCTTGAGGTCCTGGGCCAGGGCATCAAGGGCGCCGACAAGTTCTTCCAACGCACGGGCTACTGCCTCGCGTTGTTCAGGCGGCGCACCGATACCCAGGGCGCACATGGCTTCCACCTTTCCGCTCAAGGCCGAAAGGTCGATCATCTTGCCTTCATCCAGCATGCGCCGGGCGGTAGCGATGACCGACGCCACCTTGTCCATTTCCGAAACGACATCGGGCTTACCGTCGGTATGCTCTTCGCCCGATTTCGATTTGTCCGTCATGATGCATCATCCTCTGACGTGGAGCCGAAGTCCGGCGGCGGGCTCGTCGAGTTGTTGGCGCGATAGACGTAGGCCAGAATTTCGGCGACGGCGGCCAGCGCCTCGACGGGGATTTCGCTTTCGATATCCACTGAGCTCAGAACCTCGACCAGATCGGCGTCTTCGCGAACTTTGATATCGTTGGCGAAGGCGATCTGAAGGATCTGTTCGGCGACGGCTCCGTGACCGGCGGCCAGAACTTTCGGGCGCTGGTCGGCCTCGGGCGCATGGCCCAATGCCACAGCCTTTTGAACCGTCTCGCCGCTGGTGTTTTTTTCGCTACCCGAATCGGCCAAGTGATTTTCCGCTTATTTGCCGTCGTTAAACCCGAAACCGAGTCTGCGCGAACATACTTAAAATTTATTTAAGTGATCCGAGGTAATAAAAGTTAATTAAATCAACTAGTTAAAGGTCACCGGTTAAGCATTGAATCTATTTCAGGGAGGGCGTGGACGGGCGCCTCGAAGGGGTGCGGTAACCGTTTCTTAAGGGGGTGTCTCCATACTCGGTAGCCGGGACAAGGCCGGTATGGGCACCGGCGACAGATGGAATTGTGAAAAATGGATCTCAACAAGATCTCGTTCTTCGCCATGGCGAAAAAGCGTTTGTCTTGGCTGACGCAGCGGCAGGAAGTTCTGGCGCATAACGTGGCCAATTCGGACACACCGAAATACAAGGCGCGCGACCTAAAGGCCTTCAAGTTCGAACAGTTGGTGCGCCGCGAATCCATGCAATTGAATATGGATGTCACCCATGACGGCCATGCCGAAGGGCGGCGCAAGCGAATCCGTGATTTCGCCGAGGCGACGGAACGCAGGCCGTTCGAGACCTCGCCGTCGGGCAACGCCATCGTGCTTGAAGAGCAGATGGCGAAAATTCACGAAACCAATACCAGCCATAAACTGACGACCAAGCTGTATGCCAAGCAACTGGGGCTGATTTCCTTGGCGGTTAAGACCCGCTAGCGGAACGGATGTCGACGCATGGATGACTTACTGAAGACTTTCAATATCTCGGCCGCCGGTATGCGGGCTCAGGGAACGCGCCTTCGGGTTATCTCGGAAAACGTGGCCAACGCCGATTCGCTGCCCAGCGGGCCTGGGCAGCAGCCGTATCGGCGCAAGGTGGTGACCTTCCGCAACGAACTTGATCGCCGGGTGGGCCTGGATACGGTGCGGGTCGACAAGATCAAGCCCGACAAATCCGAGTTCCAGAAACAGTTCAACCCGAACCACCCGGCCGCCGACGCCGATGGGTACGTGCTTGTGCCCAACGTAAACAGTTTGATCGAAATGACCGACATGCGCGAGGCGCAGCGGTCGTATGAAGCCAATCTGAGTGTAATCAAGGCCTCTAAGGCCATGCTTAACGCCACCATCGACATTCTTCGTTAGGGCCGGGCTCCGTTAGGGCTTGTGAAAAAACCTGACAAGACGAGCGGCGGATTTGACGGACAGGAGGAAAGATGCCGACACCTGCACAGAATATAGCCAATGTGATGGGCGCCTATTCACGCGCGGCAACCGGTGTGGGGCCGGGCATCGACGCGCGGGACAAGCCAAGTGCCGCCGGTGGCGATGAATTCGCCGACCTCGTGAAAGGTGCGCTGGAGGAAGCCCGGAAAATCGGCGAGCGGAGCGAACATCTTTCCGTTGAGGGCATTCGGGACAATGCCGATCTCAATCAGGTGATTACGGCGGTCGCCGAGGCCGAAGTGACCCTTCAAACGGTGGTATCCGTCCGCGATAAGGTGATCGAGGCCTACAAGGAAATCACTCGGATGCCGATTTAGTCGGATGCGGGTGAGCCGGTCATGAACGAGGTCGATGTCCTGGAGGTTGGTCGCGACGGTGTGTTCGTCATCCTCAAGACGGCGGGTCCGCTGCTTCTGGCGGCGCTCGCCATTGGCCTGTTTGTCGCTATCTTTCAGGCCCTGACGACCATCCAGGAAATGACGCTGACTTTCGTTCCCAAGATTATCGCGGTGTTCATCGGGTTGATCATTTTTATGCCGTACATGATCAGTACGGTTACGGATTTCGGACGCTCTCTCTTTGATCGTATCATCGGTCTCGGCGTTAGTTAGCGGCGATTATGCTAGGCGAACTGCTGAACCTTAATCTTTTCGGTTTTTTCCTGATATTTGCGCGCCTCGGTGCCGCCTTCGCATTTATGCCGGGGTTCAGCGCATCCTATATTTCCGTGAATTTTCGGCTGCTTCTTGCTCTGGCTGTCACCTTCGTCGTCACGCCGATGTTGATCGCCGATCTTCCGGTGATCCCCGACAGCGCCGTCGGATTGGGGTTGCTTCTGATTGGCGAGATTTTGATCGGCAGTTTTTTCGGCCTAATGGGCCGCGCCGCCATGGCGGCACTGCATACGACCGGAACCATGATCTCGTATCTGTCTTCCATGGCCAATGCGTTCATTCAGGATCCGATTTCCGAACAGCAAGGATCGGTCATTTCCGGGTTTCTGATGACCATGGGCGCGGTGCTCGTTTTTGTAATGGATATCCATCATCTGATGCTGCGGGCGGTGATCCAAAGCTACGCTCTTTTCGTTCCCGGCGAGATGCCGATGCTGGGGGACCTGACGCAGATGTTCGCGCGCCAGGTCATGGACAGTTTCAGTCTCGGCATCCAATTGGCTTCGCCGTTTCTGGTTACCGGAATTACCCACTACGTTATGTTGGGAATCCTGGGGCGCCTAATGCCGGCATTGCCCGTGTTTTTCTTTGGCCTGCCCATCCAGATTGTAACCCAGTTGTCGGTGATGGTTTTGGTGGTTTCCAGCATCATGCTGGTGTTCATGGCTCAATATAGCGAGATGTACGGGGCGTTTGTGATCCCATAAACGGTCCCTAGCAGGTGGCGATATGGCAGAAGAAGACGACGCACAGAAAACAGAAGAGCCTTCTCAAAAAAAGCTGCAAAAAGCGCGGGATAAAGGCAATGTGGCGACGTCCCAGGAAATCAAAAGCTGGGGCATGCTTCTGACCGCGACGATGGGCCTGTTTATTATGGCGCCGGATATCATGTCCGGCGTCAAGCAAACAGGGGCCGTATTCCTGCAATCGCCTCATGCGATCGAAATGAACGTCGAACAGTTGCGGCTGGTTTTCGTCCGGGTCGTCCTTGATCTTGTGAATATCCTTAGCCCGCTTATCGGAATTCTGGTCATTGCCGCTCTCGCGTCGAACGTCGGGCAGATCGGTTTTCTGTTCGCGCCGTCAAAAATCAAGCCCGAGATCAACAAGATTTCTTTGATCAAAGGTGTCAAGAACAAGTTTTCAATGCGCCAGCTTGTCGAGTTTGTAAAGGGGCTCCTCAAGTTGATGATTGTCGCCATCGTTGCCCTGGGGCTGGTCTTGCCGCTGCTTGGCGAACTGAAACTTCTGCCCTCGACCAATTTGTATTTTACGCTTCAGCGCATTCATTTGGTGGTCACGTGGTTGTTCGGCGGGACGATCGCGGTGATGACGGCGATCGCCATTCTTGATTTCATGTACCAGAAGTACAATCACATGAAGCAACTGCGCATGAGCAAGCAAGAGGTTAAGGACGAGCATAAGCAGTCGGAAGGCGATCCCCACGTCAAGGCGATGATTCGCAAGATTCGCACCCAGCGCGCGCGGGCGCGCATGATGGCCGAGGTCCCCGAAGCCGATGTCGTTATTACGAACCCGACCCATTATGCAGTTGCGTTGAAGTACAAGATGGAGG
Source organism: Rhodospirillales bacterium (assembly GCA_018648445.1). The sequence goes on from JABGRG010000083.1 coordinate 12,292, forward strand.
AAATGACAGCGCCGGTTCTGGTTGCCAAGGGTATGGACTCGCTGGCATTCAGGATACGCGAAGTGGCCGAGGAAAATGAAATTCCAATCGTTGAAAACCCGCCTTTGGCCAGAGCGCTGTTCGCCGCTGTTGAGCTTGACGAAGAAATTCCGCCCGAACATTTCAAGGCGGTTGCGGAAGTTATCGGATATGTTATGCGTCTGCGGGGCGAAATGCCGTCGGCAATGGCTCGATAGGCGACAATCGAAGGGGGCTTTCAGTTGATGGCGACGGGCGAACATCGCGAAGGTGCCGACCCGGTTGCCGAATCGCCGGGCGAGCCCTCTACCCCTTCACCGACCCCGCGCCGCGCCGCAGGACCGCTTGAGATAGCGCGGCATCCCTTGTTGTGGGGCGTTGCTGCCGCTGCATTCTGTGGTGCGTCGGTTTTGGGCTTCGTGGCGGAGGTCTCTCTTTCATGGGTCGCGGCTTTGGCGGCATGCGCTTTTGCCTGCGCGCTGGCGCTTGCATGGGCGTTGGGTCGTGCGGGGGCAGACGATACAATTGCCGGGCTTCTTCTCGCAGCCAGCGAGCAGAATCCGAACGCGCGGCTGATCACGGCGGTCGGGGGAGAGTTCGTTTACGCCAACTCGGCGTTTCTGCGCCTCTTCTTCATGGCGACGTCTCTGGACGCCATTCAGGCGATTCTTTCCGGCGGTGAGCGTTCAATTGAAAAGTTCAGGCGTCTGCGGGCGGCGGCGGCGGCAGGCGTGGCAGGCGAGGCCGAATTGCCGTTCAAGGTGTCGAGAGGCGTCGTCGAATGGCGGCGCATTTCGGTTCGTCCGCTTCCCGGTTTCGAAGGACATGCGGTCTGGCGCGGCGAAGACATTACCGCACGGCGTGAAATGGACACGGTTCGCCACGGCGAAGAGGAAATGCTGGCCGATTTCCTGGATCATCTGCCCGCCGGTTTCTTCTCGGTCGGGCCCGACGGAAAAATTCTGCACGTCAACGAAACCCTGGCCAAATGGCTGGGCGTTCCGGCTGTGAGCCTGCACGACGGCAACACGGTCTTCGCCGATTTTGTCGTGGCTTCGGGTGAAACGTGGGCTTCGGGCGAGGATGATGGTCCCATGCACGGCGAGGTGACGCTTGAAGGGGCGGACGGAACGACATTTCCGGCGACCCTGCTTCAATCTGTGCTGACCGACCGCCACGGCCATATGGTCTACAGCCGCTCGATGGTGCTGCGCGAGGTGATGTGGCGCACGGAAACCGATCCGGTCGCTTCGGCCTTGTCCAGGCTGCACTGGCTTTTTGACGAGGCCCCGGTGGGGATCATTCTGCTGGATCTTCAGGGCAACGTCGCCGATAGCAACCGCGCATTTCTTAAATTGCTTGGCCTTCATCGCGAGGCGGTAATTGACCGGCCGCTGGCCGAGCGTGTCGGCAAGGAAGATCGTTCCGACGTGGCGGCCCAGCTTTCCAAAGTGGTAATGGGTACGTCGCGCGCCGCCCATCTGGAGGTGCGAATGCCTGCCGCCGGCGAACGCGAATTGACGGTTTCGCTGTTTGCCAGCCGCATGGAAGACGACATGGGCGAGGTGTCGGGTCTGGTTCTGCACTTTATCGATACGACCGAGCAAAAATCCCTGGAGGTTCAGTTTACCCAGGCGCAGAAGGTGCACGCCGTCGGACAACTGGCGGGCGGCATCGCCCACGATTTCAACAATATGCTGACGGCAATAATCGGATTTTCCGATTTGTTGCTGGGCCGCCACGGGCCTGACGACCCGGCCTTTGCCGATATCATGCAAATCAAGCAGAACGCCAACCGCGCGACCAATCTGGTGCGCCAGCTTCTGGCATTTTCGCGCAAGCAAAAACTTAAACCCGTGGATTTGGATGTGGGCCACGCGCTGGCGGATCTGTCGCACATGTTTGGCCGGCTCATGGGCGAAACAGTCGAATTCGAAATAGAGCACGGGCGCGACGTGGGGCTGGTGCGGGTCGATCCGGTTCAGTTCGATCAGGTTGTTATCAATCTGGCCGTCAACGCCCGGGACGCCATGCCCGGCGGCGGCACCCTGACCATTCGCACGTCCGATGTCGTTATCGAAGCCCCCGTCAATCGCGGGCACGAATTGATGCTGCCCGGTGCCTATGTGTTGATCGAGGTGGCGGACAATGGCGTCGGCATACCCAAGGAGTGCATCGGCCAGATTTTCGAGCCTTTCTTCTCGACCAAGGAAAAAGGCGCGGGAACGGGGCTTGGCCTCTCGACCGTGTATGGAATTGTTCGCCAGACCGGCGGCTTTATATTCGTCGACAGCGCGCCGGGCGAGGGAACGACATTTAGCATTTATCTGCCGGAAATCGTTGCCGGGACCGAACAGCCGATTGATGTCGAAACCAGTACGGCGCAACCGGCACAGGGCCACTCCTACGTGGAAGCCGATCTGACCGGCGGTGGTTTGGTGTTGCTGGTGGAGGACGAGGACGCGGTGCGCATGTTTGGTGCGCGCGCGCTTCGCAACAAGGGGTACAACGTGCTGGAGGCCGATAGCGGAGAAGCGGCCTTCGAAGTGATCAACGATACCGAAACGGCCATCGATCTTATCATCAGCGATGTGGTGATGCCGGGCATGGACGGCTTCACGTTCGTTAAGCTGGTCCGTCAGGAAATGCCCGGCGTAAAGGTCATTCTGGTGTCGGGATATTCCGAGGATGCCATTTCCGAGGACATTGACCGCGACCCCACCATTCACTTCCTGGCCAAGCCCTACAGCCTCAGCGAACTGGCCGGAAAAGCCAAGGAAGTGATGGCCGAGTAGGGTGCGGCACCTTTCGCGAATCGTTCCGTTTTTGCCGAACACAATCAGAACATAGAACGAATTAGATCTGTTAAAACAACACGTTAACAAAAAGTGTTGCCAATGAGAACATTACGTGTACATTCAACCGCATTGCATCAAACCCGACCCTATGAAATAAGTGAGGCTGGTCATGTCGCAAAGCGCATTACGTGTCGTGGAAAAGGACAACATGGATAAGAACAAGGCTCTCGATGCCGCGGTCACGCAGATTGAACGCGCCTTCGGCAAAGGATCTCTAATGCGGCTTGGCCAGCGTGGGGCCGCTGTCGATGTCGAAACCGTCTCGACCGGCTCTATCGGTTTGGATATCGCACTTGGAATAGGCGGCTTGCCACGGGGCCGGGTCGTTGAAATCTACGGGCCGGAAAGTTCGGGCAAAACCACCCTGGCTTTGCATGTGGTGGCCGAGGCGCAGAAAACGGGCGGGATTTGCGCTTTCATCGATGCCGAGCATGCGCTGGACCCGCGTTATGCCCGCAAGCTGGGTGTTAATCTGGATGAATTGTTGATCTCGCAGCCGGACGCGGGCGAGCAGGCGCTAGAAATTGCCGATACGCTGGTTCGTTCGGGTGCGGTCGAGGTGCTGGTGATTGATAGTGTCGCCGCCTTGGTGCCCCGGGCGGAACTTGAAGGCGAAATGGGCGATTCGCACATGGGCCTTCACGCCCGGCTCATGAGCCAGGCGTTACGCAAGCTCACGGCGTCGGTCGCGCGCTCCAACTGCATGATTATCTTCATCAACCAAATCCGCATGAAGATCGGCGTTATGTTCGGCAACCCCGAAACCACGACGGGCGGCAACGCGCTGAAGTTCTACGCGTCGGTTCGCCTGGAAATTCGCCGCATCGGCGCCATCAAGGACCGTGACGAAGTGGTCGGCAACCAGACCCGGGTCAAAGTCGTCAAAAACAAGATGGCTCCGCCGTTCAAGATGGTCGAGTTCGACATCATGTATGGCGAGGGCGTTTCAAAAATGGGCGAACTTCTCGATCTTGGCGTCAAGGCCGGGATCGTCGAGAAATCGGGCTCCTGGTTCTCCCACGATTCCGAGCGTATCGGCCAGGGCCGAGAAAACGCCAAGAACTTCCTGCGCGAGCATCCCGAGAAGGCCGAAAGCATTGAGGCGTCGATTCGCGAACAGGCCGGTCTCGTCGCCGAGGCGATGATGGCGGACGAGAGCGAGACCGCTAAAGACGAGGAAACCGAAGAAATCGCGACCGACGCGTAGTCTCCGGTTGTTTTCGAAAGAACCAAAAAACGCGAAGTTTTGAAGGGCGCGGCTCCGATGGGGCCGCGCTTTTCTGGACAGTGGGCCGCCCAAAAGGGTAAAAGCGACGCGACCCGGTGCCGCGTAGTGCGATTCTGCGCAGTGCTCTCTTGGGCCGCGTCGCGTTTTTTGCAAATTCAAAGAAGAAAACCAGACCATGCAAACAGTTAACGATATTCGCAAGGCGTTCCTTGATTACTTTGCCCGCAATGGCCACGAAGTTGTCGATTCCAGCCCCCTCGTTCCGCGTAACGATCCCACATTGATGTTCACCAATGCCGGGATGGTGCAGTTCAAGAACGTGTTCACCGGGGCCGAGAAACGCGACTATTCGCGGGCGGCCACGTCGCAGAAATGCGTGCGCGCGGGCGGCAAGCATAACGACCTTGAGAACGTCGGCCATACAGCGCGGCACCACACATTCTTTGAAATGCTGGGCAACTTTTCTTTTGGCGACTACTTCAAGGAAGGCGCGATCGAGATGGCTTGGGAGTTGGTGACCAAGGACTACGGGTTGCCAAAGGACAAGCTGTGCGCGACCGTTTACGCCGAAGACGACGAGGCCTATGAGTTGTGGCGCAAGATTGCCGGGCTTCCGGCAGAGCGCGTCATCCGTATTCCCACGTCCGACAATTTCTGGGCCATGGGCGACACCGGGCCATGCGGACCGTGTTCCGAAATTTTCTACGATCACGGCGATCATATCTTCGGCGGCCCTCCGGGTAGCCCGAACGAGGACGGCGACCGGTTCGTTGAAATCTGGAACCTCGTCTTCATGCAGTATGACCAGATCGCGCCGGGCAGCCGCCAGAACCTGCCCAGCCCGTCCATCGATACGGGCATGGGGCTGGAACGCATCGCGGCCGTAATGCAGGGCACCCACGACAACTACGAAACCGACCTGATGCGCGCGCTGATCGTCGCCTCGGCGGAAGCGACGAGCACCGATGCTGACGGCGCGCATAAGATTTCGCACCGCGTGATCGCCGATCACCTGCGCGCGTCGTGCTTCCTGATCGCCGACGGTGTGCTGCCTTCCAACGAGGGCCGTGGGTATGTGTTGCGGCGGATCATGCGCCGGGCCATGCGCCACGCCCAGCTAATCGGATGCCGCGACACCCTCATGTGGCAATTGGTGCCGACATTGGTCGCCAAAATGGGGCAGGCCTTCCCCGAATTGGACCGGGCCGAACCGCTGATCGTCGAAACGCTTAAATTGGAAGAGGGCCGCTTCAAGAAAACCCTGGACCGCGGCTTGAAGTTGCTGGACGAGGCGACCGATGAACTTGGCGAAGGTGCCGCCTTGCCCGGCGCGGTGGCGTTCAAACTTTATGACACCTTCGGGTTCCCGCTGGACCTTACGCAGGATGCGTTGAAGGGTAAGGGCATCGAGGTTGACACAGACGGCTTCGACGCGGCCATGGAACGCCAGCGGGCCGAGGCGCGCAAGGCGTGGGCCGGGTCGGGAGACGCAGCAACCGAAGGCATCTGGTTTGAAATTCGCGAGGAATTGGGCGCGACCGAGTTCCTGGGCTACGACACCGAGACCGCCGAAGGCCTTGTTACGTCGCTGGTGGCGAACGGCCAGCGGGTGGAAAGCGCCGCTGCCGGTGAGGAAGTCACCATTATCGTTAACCAAACGCCGTTCTATGGAGAATCCGGTGGTCAGGTCGGCGATATCGGTCAGATCAAGATTGGCGCGGAAACCCTGGTCGACGTGACCTCGACCCAGAAAAAGCTGGGCGATTTCCACGTTCATATCGGCAAGGTGCTGAGCGGAGGCGTGAAAGTCGGCGACGACGTGTTGCTGGAAGTCTCCCACGTAAACCGTGAACGCATCCGCCGCAATCATTCCGTCACCCACCTGTTGCACGCCGCCCTGCGCGGCAAACTGGGCGACCACGTGACCCAGAAAGGCTCGTTGGTCGCTGCCGATCGCATGCGCTTCGATGTCAGCCATCCCAAGCCGGTATCGGCGGAAGAAATGGCCGAGGTGGAGGGTGTGGTCAATGGGCGCATCCGCGAAAACAGCGAGGTTACGACCCGCCTCATGGACCCGGAAGACGCGGTGAAAGCCGGAGCCATGGCGTTGTTCGGCGAGAAATACGGCGATGAAGTCCGCGTCGTCAGCATGGGGCAGGAAGACGGCGGCTCCAACTATTCAACGGAGCTGTGCGGCGGCACCCATGTGGGGCGTACCGGCGACATCGGTATTTTCAAGGTGGTTTCCGAAGGGGCCGTGGCTGCGGGCGTGCGGCGGCTCGAATGCCTGACCGGCAAGGCCGCCTACGACTATCTGGCGGGGCAGGGCGAACGGCTAGAAGAAACGGCGGCGGTTCTGAAGACCGCTCCTGCAGATGTTCCCCAGCGGGTGGCGGCGCTTCTTGATGAACGCCGGGCTTTGGAAAAGGAACTGGCCGAGGCACGGCGC
>JABGRG010000213.1 GCA_018648445.1 Rhodospirillales bacterium
CAAGTGTGAACAAACCCCACTTGAAGGCCACGATATCGTAGACCCGTACGCCGTTCTCCATCCCGCCATCCCAATTGATATCCAGGATCCAGCCGACCAAAGGCTGGGAGGCGGCCGAAAATCCCATGGTCGCCGTATTGACCAACCCGACCGCCGCGCTGCCCGCCGCCGCAACATTGTGTTCGCGCGCGGTCGCGAAACACAGAACCATGGTGGCCCCGCCAATTCCGTTAATCAGAAGAAGGGCTTGAACCGCACCCAGCGGCAAACCCGGGATGTAGATGATGCACGAATACGTGGTCAGCGAAATCAGGGCGCCCAGGACAAGAGGCGGTTTACGCCGCCCAATATAGTCGGAAACCCACCCACCCAGAGGCGAACCGATTCCCCACCCCAGAAGCAGGAAGGACGCGCTACCCGCCGCTTCGATCCGGCTCAGCCCGAAAGCCTCCATCAAATAGGGCACGCCCCACACGGCGGCGAAAGCCGCCTGCGGCGCGGTCAGCGATCCGCAGAGAACTGCAATAATCCAGGTTTGCCGCGTTTTCAACGTACCGCGCAAGCCCTGCATCAATTCGCGCATGGAAAGGGTTTTGTCGTCCCGCCTGCCGGAGGGTCGGTCCCGCACAATCACCCAGATCGCGCACGCCAACAGGATGGCCATACCCGCGATAACCACCAACGTCGTTCGCCATCCAAAGGAGTTCACCATCATCGCGACCGGCGCTTGACCGGCAATAGCCCCCACCATTCCCAGAGCCGACGTCATTCCACTTAGGAAGGCGAAGCGGCGGGCCGGAAACCAAACGGCGATCAGCTTCAAGGTTCCAACCCACCCGACCGCCGAACCGGCCCCGATCAGCATTCGCCCCAGGTACGCCAGCCAGAGGTTTTCGGTGGCTGCAAATATCAGCCCGCCCACCGCGCTAAGGGCGATCGCCACCGTCAGCATGCGGCGAGGTCCCCAGCGGTCGACCATGACGCCGATGGGAATTTGCAGGCTCGCGTATGCGTAGTAGTAAAACGCTGTCAAATTGCCGACGACGGCAGCCGTCACCGCGAAGTCACGCATCAGTTCGTCTACCATGACGCCGGGTGTGACGCGTTGGAAGAACGCGAAGAAGAAACAAAGCGAGCCCAGGAACCAGACGATCCACGGCATCAGCCCAACACCTCGCCCATTCGGTTCGTTGTTTTCCATTTCGTTCGCCATGCCTGCAAAATCGCTTTCGTCAACTGATCCAATATATTCCTAAACTCCGGCCCAATGGAAGGCACACAATAACCGCAGGCCTTGAAACAACCGCGTCCGCCCCCCTTATGCGAAAGCAACACCACACGACATCAAACGGAGAGGACGGGCATGAAAAAGAACGTTGGCGGCATTGACCGCGCCATCCGCGCTATTGCCGGGATTGTCCTGCTGGGGCTGATGGTCGTACTCAAGGATGAGAGCGGATATTGGCTTTGGGGACTATTGGGCCTCGTTCCCCTTGGAACAGCGGCAATCGGCTGGTGCCCGCCCTATGCGATTTTCGGCATTAGTTCGTGTAAGACCGAAGAGTAAACAGCGCCGATACGCGCACCGCGACTTTGCTAGGCGTTGGCCAACGATACAATCGCTTCGGCCAGCACCCTTGATCCGGCAGCCAGGTCCGCAGGTGTCGCACTTTCGGTCTCGTTGTGGCTGATACCGCCAGCGCAGGGAACGAAGATCATGCCGCTGGGGCACAATCCGGCGAGCGATTTGGCGTCATGGGTGGCCCCCGAAATCATCTCCATCGCAGGGAATTCCTGATGATGCGCGGCCTTTCGGATCAAACCGACGACCGCCGGATCAAACGTTGTTGGCGCGCTGGTGATGGTCTCCGTGACGCTAACCTCGCAGTCCCCCGAATGAGCATCGCAAATTTCTTCTATGTGATCGCCCAAATCGCGCAGAACCTCGGCGTCGGGATGGCGCAGATCGACGGTGAAAGACGCCTTGCCCGGAACCGTATTGGGTGAATTGGGCGAAACGTCCAGCCGCCCGACCGTGAAGCGCACCGTGTCACTTTCATCAAACATAAAGAGGTGCAGCGTCTCGATCATTTCAACGGCAGCAGCCAACGCGTCCCTTCGATTGGCGCGCGGTGTGGTTCCGGCATGGGCTTCTTCGCCCGTCACTTCGATCTGGAACCAGCGAAGCCCCTGAATGCCCGTAACAATTCCGATGGTGTTTTTCGTGGCTTCCAGCACCGGCCCCTGTTCGATATGGGCTTCCAGATAGGCGGCCATTGGAAAGCCGAATTCACGAATTCCATCCGTATTGATCTTTGTCAGATGTTCGGCAAGCGCGGTTTCTACCGTTATCCCTTCGCGATCCGCCGTTGCCAGAACCGTATCCAAGGGAAGGGTTTCGGCGAATACGGACGATCCCATGGTGGTCGGCTGGAAACGCCCGCCCTCTTCGTTCATCCAGTCGACGATTTCGATGGGGTGCTTGGTCGCGACGCTGGCATCCGACAGCGCGTCCAAAACCTCCAATGCGGCGAGCACGCCAAAGGCTCCGTCGAACTTGCCGCCTGCAGGCTGGGAATCCAGATGAGAGCCCGAAACTACCGGAGCGGCCGTGGGGTCGGTGCCGGACCGCCGAATAAACAGATTGCCGATGGCATCGATGGCCGAGGTGTATCCGCGCATCGACGTCCACTTCAGAAGGCATTGCCGCGCCTGCGTAAACTCCGGCGTCAGGGCTTCGCGATTGACGCCGCCACGCGGCGTTGCGCCGAACGCGGCCATTTCCATATGGCGTTGCCAAAG
>JABGRG010000214.1 GCA_018648445.1 Rhodospirillales bacterium
AACGGCTGCCGCGCTTGATCGGGCGCCCTCTGGCCACCGAGATGATCCTGACCGGCAGAATGATCGATGCCGATGAGGCCCGGGATGCGGGGCTGGTGCTCAGAGTGGTGCCCGCCGACAACCTTATTCCCGCTACGCAGGAACTGGCGGAAGAGATCTCCTCCAAAGCACCGCTTACTGTCCGCACGGCAAAAACAGCCTTGAAAATGGCCTTCGAAGAACCGCTGTCGAAGGGCAATGAGCATGAACGCGAACTCATGGTGGATCTTTTCGCCACCGAAGATCAGGCCGAAGGGACCCGCGCATTTATTGAAAAGCGCCCGCCGGTATTCAAAGGGCGTTGAGCAGGTAATTCGTAATCTCTCATGATTGGGGCAACGCTCTTGCGGATCGGTCACGACCAAACCATTCACGACGCTTATCATTTCGCAGCGACTCTCCTGAAGGTGCGTCTCGAGGATATGGAGGACGCGGCGATTTCAGTAGAGATCGTCCCTGAGGCAAGGCTTGGCACAGAACCCGAGATGCTGCGGTTAGTCCAATCGGGCGATCTCGACATGGCGATCATCACAGCCGCCAACGCCGCAGGGATGTTCCCCGAATTGGCTTTTTTCAGCCTTCCCTATTTGTTTTCGGGTGTCGAACATTTTCGAAAGGTCGCGACTGCGGCCAAGTTTCGGGCGCTCGTCGGTTCGATCACGGAATCGCATTGTCCGGAAGTGGTGCCACTGGCAATCCTCACGCCTGGGGTCCGAGATCTATTTTCGGTGCGCCCCGTTGCCAGGTTCGACGACATCGCCGGAATGCGGGTCCGCGTCATGGCGTCCCCTGTTGATGCCGAGGTCTGGGCCACGTGGGGAGCGGTGCCCGAGGCGATGCCGTTTGGGCAGATCGCCGAAGCGATCAGGAGCGGCCGTGTCGAAGCTGCCGAAGACACGGCGGCCATATATTTTGCGCAACGGCATTTCGAACTGGCTGGGAACCTTGCGCTGACCGAACACCAATGGTCGCTTGGGCTCGTCTTCGCCAACAAACGACGGCTGGCGGACCTGGGGCCGGAGGCTATGCGGAAACTTGTCGCTTATGGTCGCACCATTAGCGGGCCGGTCATCAAGTATGCGGTGGATAGCGCGCGCGCGGCGATTGAAGCGATTGAGCGTCGGGACGACATCCGTCTCACACGTCCCGATACACGGGCGTTTCGGAAACACGCCGTGGGCTTATGGCACCGCACAGCCGCGCAACTGAGCATGACTTCCGCTTTGGATATCATCGATCCCAAGGTGTGAGGAATCCCATGGCGTGAAGATCGGTCGGCTAGCTCGCCGAACACCACATTGTCCGAATGTTCCGGTCGTTACCACAGGGCGATCTAACCGCCCAGTATTTCCCATAGAAACCGGACTACTTGTGTAAGGCAGATTGACTAGGCGGGAACGCGAAAGGAAGAAAAATGTTTTTAACCGAAGATCACCAGGCGATTCGCGATATGGCGCATGATTTTGCGGAGAATGAAATCCGACCGGTGGCAAACGAATTGGACGAGAGCGAACGTTTCCCGTCGGAAATATACGCCAAGATGGCCGATGTGGGATTGTTTGGGATCTGCGCGCCGGAGGAGTATGGCGGCGCCGGGTGCGACGTTCTGACTTATGCGTTGGTGATGGAGGAGCTGTCGCGGGGCAGTGCGGCGATAGCTGACCAGTGCGGTCTTGTGGAACTGGTCGTGACACTGTTGTTGGAGCACGGTACCGAAGCGCAGAAGGAGAAGTACGTTGGTGCGACGATGAAGACGGAGTTGCGATGTGCCTGGGCGTTGACGGAACCCGAGGCCGGGAGCGACCTTTCCAACCTTCGCACAACGGCGGTGCGCGATGGCGACGGATGGTTTCTGACGGGCTCGAAGATCTGGATTCAAAACGCTCCGGTATGTGACTTTGTGTTGGTCCTGGCGCGCACGGACAAAGCGGCGGGCCATCGAGGCATGAGTATTTTCATCGTCGAGCGGGATTGGCCGGGTTTCAAATCGGGCCCGAAGGAACACAAGATGGGCCAGCGGGCCTCGCAGGTAGGCGAGTTGGAATTCGACGGTGTTCCAGTCCCGGCGGATGCGTTGTTGGGCCAAGAGGGCCGGGGCTTCCACATGATAATGAGCATGCTCGACAAGGGACGTGTGGGCATCGGGGCACTGGCTGTCGGCATTATCCAGGCGGCGCTCGACGCCAGTGTCGACTACGCTCGCGTCCGCAAGCAATTCGGGCAGGTGATCGGCGAGTTCCAGGGCGTGCAATGGATGCTGGCCGACATGGCGAAAGACCTGACAGCGGCGCGCCTGTTGGTCCACAACGCGGCGACGGAGATGGACCAGGGTAAGCGGGTGACGCTCGAAGCCTCGATGGCAAAGTGCTTCGCGAGCGATGCGGCGGTTCAGCACACTCAGAACGCGGTGCAGATTTTCGGCGGCAGCGGCTATATCCGCGGTTTCGAGGTCGAACGCCTCTACCGCGACGCCAAGATCACACAAATTTACGAAGGCACTAATCAGATCCAACGCATGATTATTGCACGCAATTTACTGAAAAGTTAGGGAAGGGTCCGTGAGGGCATTGGCATCTATGGACGCCCCCTGTTGATGCCGAGGTCTGGGCCACATGGGGAGCGGCACCCGAGGCGATGCCGTTTGGGCAGATAGCCGAAGCGATCAGGAGCGGCCGTGTCGAAGCCGCGGAAGACACGGCGGCTGTCCGTCATCAAAACATTTGGGACGCCTGAGTCTGTTTCGTAACAGAGGATCT
>JABGRG010000215.1 GCA_018648445.1 Rhodospirillales bacterium
GTCGCCGCCGGGCGCCGGATCAGGTGTTCGTTAAGATCGAGCGCACCTTCCATGTAATCGTCGGCGGGCGACGGAAACCCGGCCTGCACTGCTGTTGCGAAAAACGGCAGCGCCGAAGGGGCAGATGTTTCATCGACCGCGCCGCCCCCGGCCCGGCCCCTGATGACAATATCGGAAGGCATGTCCCATCATGGCTGTGCAATTCGGGGTCGTCAATGTTCTTTTTTTGTTCTAAATTGACCAAAGACAAGCCAAGCCCGATTAATTGCGTGTTAGGGTATGGACAAGTGATGGTTCAATGACACGGTAATGCAATAGGGAGGACACCATGACGGAAAAAAGTATCGGCTATGATCCGGATATTCTGATGGGGGCATGTATTCAGGCGGCGGCCACGGTTTTGGCGGCGAACAACCCGGAAACCACCATCAACCCGGTAGAGATAGCGCGCCTGGCCGCAGAAATTCGCGACGAAGCCCTGGTTCAGATGTAGCGGAAAGTCCGGCTATTCGGCGCAAATCTTGTTGCGTAGCCACTGACACAACTCGAAACCCACTTCGCGCTGTTCAGGGGTGTCAGACTTCTGAAGATCGGCCAGCTTGCCGGCGAGGTCATTGATGATGTCACGGTAATTGTTGGCGGTCTGCGTTTCGATCATCAAATCCTTGGTCAGCTTCTGGACCTCGACCGACAGGTCTTTGCCCGCGTGATCAACGACGGTGTTGGCGCTCGTCTTGGCCAGGTTCTCGCGGATATATTTTACCCGGTCGAGAATTTCGGGGTCGCTGAGGTCCAGCGACGGTGAAATGCATTTCACTTTTTCGAAGTCCACTTCCCCTTCGAAGGTCGAAATATCGGCGGCGGACAACTTTTCGTTCAGTTCTGAGCGCTTTATTCCGAGAAGTTTGGCCGCTTTTGATACACTGATGGCGTTGTCCATGATGGTTCCCTGCCCTGAAAGAAAGTTACCTTAACAAACCAAGGGGTATTCTAAACCGAAAAATGCTTGTCGGGATAGCCGAATCTAGTCGAATTTCGTGGCCCCCTCGGCTGGCAGTACCTGGAAGGTGTTCAAGGTCATTGAAATAAGAGTGTAATATCCGCACAACGCCGTCAGCTCGATCACGCCTTCATGGCTGAGGGCACTCGTGGCGACCGCGTAGGTGGCATCAGAAACGTGGTGGTCCTGGTGCAACTCGGAGCAGAAAGTGCTTACGACTTTTTCCGCGTCACTGGAGAAATACGGCGTTCGGTTTTCGGCAATGGCATCAATAACGTCCAGGCTAAGCCCTTCCTTTTCGGCGATGGGGGCATGGGAATTCCATTCGTATTCGGCACCCCAGAAACGCGCCGTGGTCAATATCGCCAACTCCCGCAAGTGACCGGGCAAGACGCCGTCGAAACGAAGATTGATTCCCATGGCCTGGACATGCTCAGCGACGCCGGGGTGATGCAGCAGGGCGGCGAAGGGGCCGCGCACGCCACCCCGGGGACCGTTGGTGATGCTGTCATGGACCTGTTTCTGTTCCGGGGTCAAGGCGGCGGGGTCGAGTTCGGGCAATCGTGGCATTTGAATATTCCTTGGAATTTGTTGGCAGTAGGCGGGCGGTTTATCCCACGCGCAGGCCGCGCCCACCATCGACGGGCAACGCCGCCCCGGTAATGAATTTTGCTTCGTCAGATGCCAGGAACAACGCGGCAAAGGCGACATCCCAGGCATCGCCCATTTTCCCCAGCAGCGGAATTTTCGCATCGCGCTCGGCGGCGACCTCTTCGCGTGGGCGGTCCCAGGCCTCGGCCCGGCGGTCAACGGCCATCGGTGTATCCATCAATCCGGGTAGAATGACGTTGGCGCGGATGCCGTATTCGGCGTTCTGGATGGCAAATTGTTGGGTCAGGGCGATCATCGCCGACTTGGTCGCCTTGTAGGATACCCAGGGGTAATCTTCCCAGGCCGCCATCGACGAAATGCTGACGATGGAACCGCTTTTCTGCTGTCGCATTACCGGAATGGTGTGTTTGCAGGCATAGACCATCGAGCGCAGATTGACCGCGACGATCTTATCAAAGGCCTCGGTTGTGATTTCGGTGACGGGTGCGTCGCCGCCTTCGACACTGATGCCGACGTTGTTGTGCAGAATGTCGATGCGCCCCCAGTGTTCGACACAGGAATCAACGGCGGCTTTGACCTGGTCTTCGTCTGTGACATCGGCGGCAACTGCATGGGCCTCGCTGCCTTCGCCGCGGATCACGTCGGCGGTTTCTTCGGCCGAGTCCAGATGGCGGTCTACGCACAGAATTTTGGCTCCTTCGCGGGCGAATAACACCGACACGGCGCGGCCATTACCGATGGCCGGGGTTTCCCCGGGGGCTTGGCCGGCACCGAAAATTATGGCGGTTTTGTCGTTCAGGCGCATGGTTGTATCCGATCAGTTTTTTTTGGGATGTTTCGTGGTTCGTAGGCGATAACACGCCGCGGCAGGCGTCGGCGGCTAGGTTTTCCGCTTGCCCCATTTTTCTTTCAACGGCGCAAGATCGAAGAACTCGGCCTCTTCTTCACCGACGGTACTGGCCAACGCCTGGGAGACGGCCTGTAGAATTGCCTCGTTAGCTTCTTCGATGGCGCTGTTGATTACCCGGTTGGCTTTCGCGATGGCTTTTTTCATCGTCAACGCGGCCTCTTGGGATGCGGCTTGAATTATTTTAGTGGCTTCTACCGTCGCCAGATGGACACGGTCAGCAGCGAGCGCCAGTTTCTTGATGACCTCTGCAGATGCCAGTTGAGCATTTTT
>JABGRG010000004.1:0-40759 GCA_018648445.1 Rhodospirillales bacterium
AGGGACGGTCCGGCCCCGTCCAGAATTCTCTGGGCGGTCTGATGTTGGGGCGCGAAAAAATCTAGATAAACAGCATGGTCCCGTCGGCGGATGCGTCGGTGACGAAGGTGACCACGCCGCCATCCTCAAAGGGAATGTCGTCGCGCAGGTCCGCGCGCTCCAGACCGATGGCCTTGAGCCCCATCTCGCACACCATGAAGCGCACGCCCAGTTCGGGACAGGCGCTCAGCAATTCCTCGAACGTGGCGACACCGGCGTCGGCAAAACCGTCATCCATGTCGCCGCCGGTTTTGCCGTCGCGGCGGCTGGTTGGCAGGCTGCGCCAGGACGCGGCGCCTTTTTTCAGGGCGTGGCAGGCATCCATGGTGAAAAACAAGGTCACGGCCTTGCCCACGGCGGCGGCCCCCGACGCCAGAACCAGAGCGTAGTGCACTTTGTCGAAATCGCCCGTGAAAACGACGATTGATAATTTGTCGGGGCTATTGTTCTCAGGCATGACCAACCTTGGCATGACCGGACAAATCCGTAATTGTCGGATGATCGCCGCACAGCGGACAGGCGGGATCGCGCCGCGCCTTGATCTTGCGGAACATGGTCGACAGGGCGTCACACACCAGCAGGGACCCCGCGAGGCTTTCGCCGATGCCCAGAATTTCCTTGATGATCTCGGTGGCCTGGGTCGAGCCGATCATTCCACACAGCGCGCCCAACACGCCCGCTTCGGCGCAGGTGGGCACACTGCCTTCCGGCGGCGGTTCGCGGAAGATGCAGCGGTAACAGGGTGTGTCGTCTTCTTCATAGGCCTTGAAGGTGAAGACCTGACCCGCAAAGCGCAGGATCGCGCCGGTAACCAGCGGTTTACGTCCGAAGTAGCAGGCGTCGTTCAGCAAGAACTTGGTGTCGAAATTGTCGCTGCCGTCGGTCACCACGTCGTACTCGGAAATGAGCGAGGCGGCGTTGTCAGCGTTTAATCGCATGTTGTGGGTGTTGACCTGTATCCCCGGATTGATCCCGGCCAGGGTCGCCGCCGCGCTTTCCACCTTGGGAACGCCGATGGAGTCCGTCACATGCACGATCTGGCGCTGAAGGTTGGTCAAATCCACCACGTCATCGTCGATGATGCCGATGGTGCCGACCCCGGCGGCGGCCAGATACAAAAGTATGGGCGAACCGAGGCCGCCCGCGCCGACCACCAGGACTTTGGCGTTCAGTAGTTTCGCCTGCCCTTCGCCCCCGACCTCGGGCAAAAGAATGTGGCGGGCGTAGCGGTTTATCTGTTCGTCGGTAAAGTCCATTTATTTTAGTTCTCTATTCTAGGCCAAGTCCGTCAAATAACGCGGTTGAGAGATAGCGTTCAGCGAACGACGGCAGGATGGCGACGATTGTCTTGCCTTCCATGCCGGAGCGGCTCCCCACTTCAAGGGCCGCGGCCAGCGCAGCACCCGAGGAAATTCCGCCGGGCAGTCCGTCCAGGCGGGCCGCCTTGCGCGAGGTGGCCAGCGCCGTCTCGTTGCCAATTTTGAGGATCTCGTCGATGATCCCGGTGTTCAGGATTTTGGGCACGAAACCCGCGCCGATACCCTGAATTTTGTGCGGCCCCGGAACGCCGCCCGAAAGAACCGGGCTGTCCTCGGGTTCCACGGCGATGATCTTGAAGTCGGGTTTCAGCGGCTTGATCACCTCGGCCACGCCCGTCAGGGTGCCGCCGGTGCCCACACCCGCAATCACCACATCGACCGCGCCGTCCGTGTCGCGCCAAATTTCCTGGGCGGTGGTGCGCCGGTGAATTTCGGGATTGGCCGGGTTTTCAAACTGCTGAAGCATGATCGCGCCGGGCGTGCTCTCGACGATTTCAGTGGCCCGGCCGATGGCCCCGGTCATGCCCTTGGCGGCGGGGGTCAGTTCCAGCTCGGCCCCCAGCAGGGCCAGCATCTTGCGCCGCTCCACCGACATGGAATCAGGCATGGTCAGGATCAACCGGTAGCCCTTGGCGGCGCAGACGAAAGCCAGCGCAATTCCGGTATTGCCCGACGTTGGTTCCACCAACACCGAACCGGGACCTATTTTTCCGTCAACCTCGGCAGCCTCGATCATGGCCAGTCCGATGCGATCCTTGACCGAAGCGAGCGGATTGAAAAACTCGCACTTGCCCAGAATGTCGGCCTTGCAACCGGCATCGGCGATCAGGTTTTTCAGGCGGACGACGGGTGTCGCGCCAACGGTTTGGGTGATGTCGTCATAAATGCGGCCGCGGAACTCAATTGATTGCTTTGCCATTAATCCATCCGATCAAAATGTAGAATTGGCGGCTTTTACACTAATCAGAGGGTGAAATCAAATCGTAAAGTCCAGGCTTTTTCGTCCTTCGCTGACGATTCCGGCCTCGTTGGCCTGCATGCAAAGAGTGTCGATGGTGACGTCGTCCAGGCCCTCCAAAAGCTTATCCTGAAGGTCGGTCCATATGGGCCGGACCACCGTGCGGCCCAGTTCCGAGCCAACCGTTTCTTCGATGGCGTCTTCCGCGCCGTCCATCAGGCGCACCACGCGGACGATGTCGCCGACGGAAATGCGCCGGCGCTCGCGGGCCAACCGGTATCCGCCGCGCGGGCCGCGTACGCCGATCAGGACGCCTTCGCGCACCAGGTGCTGGAGGGCTTGTTCGAGATAACGGCGCGGAATGCCCTGGCGGCGCGTGATCTCGCGGCTTTGCACGGGGCCGCTTCCGGCGTGATAGGCAATGTCGAGCACGGCCTCAATGGCGAACAGCATTTTCTTGGAAACGCGAAACACCTTATTCCACTCCTTTTGTCCCTAACTTCCGGTCGAACCGAAACCGCCAGCCCCGCGCCCGCTTTCGGGCAATTCTTCCGTCTCGTCCCAGGCGATGCGGCTGACCGGGGCGACCACCATTTGGGCGATTCGCATGCCCGGTTCGACGGTGAAGGTTTCATCGCCCAGATTGGCCAGAATGACGCCAACCTCGCCCCGATAGTCGGCGTCGATGGTTCCCGGCGCGTTCAAAACCGTGATGCCGTGCTTGGCGGCCAGCCCCGAGCGTGGGCGGACCTGCGCTTCGAACCCCCGGGGCAGCGCGATGGCCAGTCCCGATGGGACGATGGCGCGCTTGCCCGGTGCGATTGATACGGCTTCACCGATGGCGGCCATCAGATCGAGCCCGGCGCTGTCCGGCGTCGCGTATTCGGGCAGGGGAAGGTTTTTGCCGTGCGGCAAGCGGGTGACGGCCACGCGAACGTCGCTCATAATTCGCCTCCCAGCTTCTCGGCAATGCGCGCGGCCAGGCGTGCGGCAACATCGCGCTTGGACATGCGCGGCCAGTCCTCGACATCTTTGTTCCCGCCCTCTCCGGTAACCAGGTGAACGCTATTGTCGTCTCCGCCGAAGGTTCCGGTATCGGACGAAACGTCGTTGGCGACGATCCAGTTGCAGCCCTTGGCGGCACGTTTGGCCACGGCATTCTCAATGACGTTTTCGGTTTCGGCGGCAAACCCGACGACCAGTCGCGGGCGATCCGGTCCGTCCGTCGCCAGCGTGGCCAGAATGTCTGGATTACGAGCCAATTCGATGGCCGGAGGGTCGTCGTTTGACTTCTTGATTTTGTTGGCGGCGGTTTCGGCGGCGCGCCAATCGGCCACGGCGGCGGCGCACACGGCGATGTCGGCGGGAAGGGCCGCTTTGCACGCGGTCAGCATTTGCACTGCCGATTCGATATGAACGACCGTTACGCCCGGCGGATCGGGCTGATCGGTCGGTCCCGTCACCAGGGTCGTCTGCGCCCCCAGTCCGGCCAGAGCCGCCGCGATGGCGTGCCCTTGCTTTCCGGATGAGCGGTTGGCGATATAGCGAACCGGGTCGATGGCCTCGACGGTGGGGCCGCTGGTGACCAGCGCGCGCTGTCCGCTCAGCGGGGCTCCGTCCTCGAAAAATGCCGCCAGCGCGGTGACGATTTCATCCACTTCGGCCATGCGGCCAAAGCCGTATTCGCCGCACGCCATGTCGCCTTCGTTGGGACCGATCAGCGTGACACCACGAGATTTCAGAACCTTCAGATTGTTTTGCGTGGCCTCGTGGTTCCACATGCGCACGTTCATGGCCGGTGCGACCATGATCGGGGCGCTGGTTGCCAGTAAAATCGTGCTGGCCAGATCGTCGGCTAGCCCGTTCGCCATTTTGGCCAGAGTGTTGGCCGTGGCGGGCGCGACGACAAGGACGTCGGCCTCGCGCGATAGCTGGATATGGCCGATGCCGTTTTCTTCCGTCAGGGAAAACATATCCCGATGGACGGGATTTCCACTTACCGCGCCAAGGGTTAGCGGGGTGACGAATTCCTCGGCGGCGCGGGTCATGACGCAGCGAACGGCAGCCCCGCGTTCGCGCAGGCGGCGAACCAAATCGGGGCACTTGTAGGCGGCAATGCCGCCCGAAAGGACCAAAAGAATGCGTTTTCCTGTCAACACGGCGAATTCCATGAGAAATCACGAAAAAATAGTGTGATTAAAGATTAATGGACATGGGTGCCCGTTTCAAGGGCTATAAAAACCCGGAAAAAATGAGTCGGCAAATTCAGGAGAAAATGAGCAGGGCGACGAGGACGGCGATCACGCCCCACAAGACAATCACGGTGCTGGAGCGACCGGAGTTTCCACCCAGGGGGCGAAGGGCGTCGGGGTGAAGTTTCAGCTCGCCGTCGGCCAGCATGGAAACGCCGCGCTCAAAACCGTCGACCAGACGCGGCAGGCGTTCCACCGCCGAGGCGATCTCGCCCACCGCTTCGCGGACCCGAGCTTCGGGCGCGGCCGCGCTGGCCATCCATTCGTCGATCAGGGGCCGGGCCAGCAGCCACATGTTCGATTCGGGACTTAACCTGCGCGAGGTTCCCTCGGCCACCAGCATGGTCTTTTGCAAAAGCAGCAACTGGGGCTGGGTTTCCATACGGAAGGTTTCAGTCACCTGGAACAGCTGGCCGAGAAGACGGCCCATGGAAATCTCGTTTTGCGGCTTGTCCATGATGGGCTCGGCGACCGACCGGCAGGCCTGGGTAAAGCCGTCGATGGAGGCGCGGTCGGGAATCCACCCGGCTTCATAGTGTATTTCAGCGGCCCGCCGGTAATCGCGGCGCAGGAACGCCAGAAGCATTTCGCCCAGATGCCGCCGCGTGGTGCGGTCGACCCGGCCCATGATGCCGAAATCGACGGCGGTCACGCTTTCATCGGCCTGAACGAACAGGTTGCCCGCGTGAAGGTCACCGTGGAAGAAGCCGTCGCGGAAAATCTGCAAAAAGAAAGCGCCGCCCGCATTTTTGAGAACGTTTTCCGGATCGTACCCGGCGGCCAGAATGGCGTCGCGGTCATCGATGGGAATGCCGCCGACCCGTTCGGTGGTCAGCACGCGCCGTCCGGTCCGCGCCCAATCCACATCGGGAACGTGAAAACCGGGGTCGTCGGCGAAATTTTCACCAAGCTCGCTGGCGGCGGCGGCTTCGTAGCGCAGGTCCATTTCCAGCTTGACCGTATCGGCCAGGGTTTGCACGGCCGCCACCGGCTTGAACCGCCGCATGTCGGGCCGCGCCGCCTCAATCAACTCGGCGATCCAGAAAAAGAGATCCATATCCCTGGCCATGGCCGCTTCGATACCGGGCCTGAGAATCTTGACCGCCACTTCGCGGCCATCGGTCGTTTCGGCGAAATGAACCTGGGCGATGGAGGCTGCGGCAATGGCCGCCTCGTCAAACGACGCGAACAATTCGTCGACTTCGACGCCGAATTCCGCTTCGACGGTCTGGCGCGCCTCGGTTCCGGAAAAGGCAGGCAGGTGATCCTGCAGGTCCGAAAGGTCGGCGGCGATTTCCTCACCCACCAGATCGGCCCGCGTGGAAAGCGCCTGCCCCACCTTGATGAAACTGGGTCCGGCTTCCTGCAGGGCCAGGGCGAGGCGCTGTCCGGGGCGTCCCTCGCGGCGGCGATACGAGATCAATCGGGCAAGCGTCACCACGGCCGGCGCGAAATCCAGCCTCTCAAGCAGGAACAGCGCGTCGTGGCGGGCCAGGATCTTGGCGATCCGCAAAAGGCGGGAAAGATTTCTGATGGCGCGAAGCATGCCTAAGTCCGCCCTAAATCCGCCAAGCCGAATGAATGGCGGCGATTCCGCCCGATAGGTTGTGGTAGGTCACGTGCCCCAGTCCGGCGTCGGCGATCATATCGGCGAAGCGGTCCTGAGTGGGGAATTTGCGAATGCTCTCGGCCAGATACTGGTAGGCTTCGCGGTTTCCGGCGATCAACTGGCCCAGCGCCGGCAACACGTTGAAGGAATAGGCGTCGTAAAGTTTATCGAACACCGGCAGCACCACGTGGCTGAATTCCAGACACATGAACCGCCCGCCCGGCTTCAGGACCCGCCGGGCCTCCCTGAGGGCGGCGGGAATATCGGTCACGTTGCGGATGCAAAAGGCCGTCGTGTAGGCCTCGACCGAAGCGTCACTGACCGGCAGATTTTCGGCGTTGCCGCAGGTCCAGTCCAGATTGTCCAAAATGCCCCGGTCGATGGCGCGCCTGCGCCCCACTTCCAGCATTTCGGCGTTGATGTCGCAGACCGTCGCCGCGCCACCGCCCCGCGCGAGAAAGGCGAACGCGATATCGCCGGTACCGCCGCCAACGTCGAGGAGGCGCATTCCGGGCTGCGGGTTGAGCCGGTTCATAAAGGCCGATTTCCACCAGCGATGTATGCCCATGCTCATGAGATCGTTCATCAGATCGTAGTTTTCGGCGACGTCGGCGAAAACGTCATGAACAAGCGACGCCTTCTCGTCCACGGGAACATCGCTATAACCGAAATGAGTGGTTTGCGCCGGCGTCTCCGTGGGCGTCTCCGTGGGCGTCTCCCGGGGCGTTTCCGGGGCCGGTTTGCGCTTTCGCTGGCGGTTCGGTTTGATCATGGGCGGAAACATAACCTATGCCGCAAGCCCGCGCTACGTTAGAACAAATTCCATGCCCGAACTTCCCGAGGTCGAAACCGTTCGCCGTGGTCTGGAGCCTGCCCTTCTGGGGCGCGTTCTGAGCCGCGTTTCCGTGCGGCGGCGGAAACTGCGCATTCCCATCCCCGACGATTTCGAGGCGTTGGTGGCCGGGCGGCGGGTAACGTCGCTGACCCGGCGCGCCAAATTTCTGCTTATTCATCTGGACGGCGGGAACTGCGTGATCGTCCATCTGGGCATGTCGGGGCGGTTTTTGGTGTTTACCGATACGCCGCCCGAACCGGGGCCGCATGACCATGTGATATTTGAAACCGATAAGGGCGCGGTTGCGTGCTTCAACGATCCGCGCCGATTCGGCTTCATTGATTTGACGCCGACCGACGCGCTGGACGGCCACCGGTTTTTGCGCCGTTTAGGCCCCGAGCCGTTGGGCAACGCCTTCAGCCCCGATCTTCTGGGCGAACGTCTGGCCGGGCGTTCAGGCCCCATCAAGACGGTTTTGCTCGATCAGTCGGTGGTGGCGGGAATCGGCAATATATATGCTTGTGAGGCGCTTTTTCGGGCCGGGATTTCACCCCGCCGCAAAGCCTCGAGCATCAGGGGCGTGCGCCTGAACCGGCTCGCGGCGGCGATTCGCGACGTTTTGGTTGATGCCATAGACGCGGGCGGCTCGTCTTTGCGCGACCACCGGCAGCCGTCGGGCGAGAGCGGATATTTTCAGCACCATTTCGCGGTTTACGGCCGGGCGGGGGAACCCTGCCCCGATTGTGATTGCGTTGAGCGGGCCGTTCGCCGATTCGCGCAATCGGGCCGGTCGACTTTTTACTGTGCTCATCGCCAACGATGATATAGAGATCGACTATGGCTAAGCGTCAAACCATCGGTGTGATCCTCCTTCTGGGCATGTTTCTTTTGGCCCTGAACGTACGCGCGGAGCCTGCGGCCTTTCTCGGCGGTTTTGAGGATTTGCCCCTGATGCCGGGCCTCGTCGAAGATGAGGCCGCGGGAATGGAATTCGACGCGCCGGGTGGGCGAATCGTCGAGGCGATTGCCACAGGCCGCGTCTCTGGCGGCGTTTCTGGCGGCGTTTCGCGCGCGGCTGTTTTGACGTTCTATGCCTCGACCCTTCCGCAACTGGGCTGGCGCGATGAAAGCCACGGACTTTTCTCCCGGGAAGGCGAAATCCTCAAGCTGGAAATTTCCGAAAACGGGGGTGTCGTGACGGTGCGATTCGCCGTCTCTCCCGAATCTGGTGTGCAGCAAACACCGAAATAGCGAAAAACGTGCGATTCCGGGCGATGCAGGGCTTGACGAGGGCGGTTCCCGGATATATAAGCCTGCGGTCTTTTCCACTAAAATACCTAGAACGAACGGGAATATCGCATGGCCCACCATATGTCGGCGAAGAAACGCATCCGCCAGACCGAACGCAAAACCCAGGTCAATCGGGCTCGGGTCAGCCGCATTCGCACTTACGTCAGGAAGGTGGAAGAAGCCATCACCGGCGGCGATAAGGATGTGGCCGCCAGCGCTTTTCAGGCTGCCCAGCCCGAAATGATGCGCGGCGTCAACAAAGGCGTGCTGCACCGCAATACGGTTGCCCGCCGCCTGTCACGTTTATCGCGCCGTATCAATGCGATGAACGCCTGATCGCAAGGCAAAAATCAGCATGGGCCGCGAACCCTTTGGGGCGCGGCCTTTTTTGTGTCTGCTCGCCCAGGGGATGTCTAGGAGGAGTCCCGCAGGCGAAAATTGTCAAGCGAAATTTTTGCAGAGTTCGGCGTTCGTTCTCGTTGCTTTGACTCGCGACCGATGTGTACAGTGATCGCCGTTGCTGGTGATCCCGCCACTCGTTTGAATGGAAATCAAGTATAAATCTTGTGGCGGAATTAAGATTTTCCGTTCGGATTCAACAGCATGGAAGAAAGTCGACAGGGCGTTGCAAATAAAAGATGACGCGCTGTAAATAAATCCCTTAAACCGTGAAGTACTTTTCAAGGCTTAAGCGGGTCAATAACAAAGATTTCGCTTATAAATTGCTCGGCGAGGGGGATCTGGCCGAATTAGAGGCCGGTTACATGGCCGTGGTTGTGGCTGGAGTTTTGGTCTGACGGCGAAAGCGGTTCGACCGGGGGTTTTTGGTTTAGCGTGTCGTGGGGGGCATTAAGTGAAAGTGGCCGATAAGTATTGCCTTGTTGAAATCGGGCGACGGAATTTCTTGCCGTTCGACTCGGAAATCCGGGGGGAATCGGAATGAGCGGCGAAGTTCTTGATGTCCGGTTGAACTCGGAATGGGAGTCCGTCTGCGGGCGCCTTCGTGAAGAGGTCGGAGAAGCCGCCTACCAAAGCTGGCTCAAGCCCATGTCCGTTCGCGAGATGACCGGAAGCCAAATCCGTCTTTCCGTACCGACGCGTTTCATGCAGGACTGGGTGGTCGCCCATTACGCCGAACGGCTGTCAGCTCTTTGGCAAGCGGAAAACCCCGAGGTGGACAGCGTGGATGTGGTCGTGCAGAGCGACCGCCGCAGCCCGCGCGCCCGTCCGCAAAATGAACCAGGTGCCGAGGCCGAGGAAAAGACCGCGCCGTTGGCGCCGGCGCGTCCGCGAGTCGCCCAGCGCATTGAAGAATCCTATGCCGAAATCAGCGCGCCGCTGGATCCGCGCTTCACGTTTGATCAGTTTGTCGTCGGCAAGCCCAACGAGTTCGCCTACGCCGCGGCCCGCAGGGTGGCCGAGGCGTCGACCGTGCCGTTCAACCCGCTTTTCCTTTACGGCGGCGTCGGCCTGGGCAAGACCCATCTCATGCACGCCATCGCCTGGTCGATTCGCAACGACAAGGCGCGCCGCAATGTGATTTATCTGTCGGCGGAAAAATTCATGTACCGGTTCATCCGAGCGCTGCGCGAGCAGAACACGGTGGATTTCAAGGAACAGTTCCGCTCGGTCGATGTGTTGATGATCGACGACGTTCAGTTCATCGCCGGCAAGGATTCGACGCAGGAAGAATTTTTCCACACCTTCAACGCCCTGGTCGACCAGCGCCGCCAGATCGTTCTGTCCGCCGACAAATCGCCATCCAATCTTGAAGGCATTGAGGAGCGCCTGAAATCGCGCCTCAACTGCGGACTGGTGGCCGATCTTCACGCCACCACGTACGAACTCAGGCTCGGCATTTTGCAATCCAAGGCCGATCAGATCGGCGTCGAAGTTCAGTCCAACGTTCTTGAGTTCCTCGCCCACAAGATCACGTCCAACGTGCGCGAGCTGGAAGGCGCGTTGAACCGCATCGTCGCCCACGCTCAACTGGTGGGCCGCGAAACCACCCTGAAAACCACCCAGGAAGTTTTGCACGACCTGTTGCGTGCCAATGATCGCCGGGTCACCATCGAGGAAATTCAAAAAAGGGTGGCCGAACACTTCAATATCCGTACCTCCGATATGCATTCGGCGCGCCGTGCACGCTCGGTGGCGCGGCCCCGTCAGGTCGCCATGTATCTGGCCAAGCAACTGACCTCGCGCTCGCTGCCGGAAATCGGCCGCAAGTTCGGCGGTCGCGACCACACCACCGTGATGCACGCCGTCAAGAAGGTCGATGAGCTGCGCGAGCGCGACGCCGGGTTTGCCGAAGACGTCGATTTGCTGCGCCGCATGCTTGAGGGTTGAGCGGCTTACGCAAGCAGGCCGAGTCGCCGCCATATTCAGGCCCTTTTCACGCCTTTCGGGAGCGCGGAAAGGGCTTCTGATTCCAAGCACTTCTGATATAATGCCGCGGTTGTCGCGGGGGCTCTTCTCGTTATCTTTCGACGGTCGTTTGAGTCGGATGTTCGGGCGCTGGGATTCGCGCAATGGAATCGGTCAAATTATAGAATAGCAAATGCCATGAAATTGACGATCGAGCGGTCCGCACTATTGAAGTCGTTGGGACACGTGCAAAACGTGGTTGAACGCCGCAACACCATTCCGATCCTGTCCAACGTGAAGATGGAGGGCAAGGACGGGTTGCTGAGCCTTAATGCCACGGATATGGATTTGGACATCGCCGAATCGGTCGCCGCCGAGATCGCCGTTGCGGGCGAGACAACGGCGCCGGCTCATACGCTGTACGATATCGTGCGCAAATTGCCCGACGGATCGCAGGTCGAACTTGAAACGTCGGAGGACGACAGCCTGACCCTGCGCGCCGGGCGTTCGCGCTTTACCCTTTCGTGTTTGCCGACGGAAGATTTCCCGGTCATGGCGGGCGGTGAATTGCCGCAGGAATTCCGCCTTTCGGCCGGCGAGCTTCGCGGCCTGATCGACCGCACCAAATTCGCCATTTCCACCGAGGAAACCCGTTATTATCTGAACGGCATTTACCTTCATGTGGCGCAGCGCGAGGGCGTCGATGTGCTGCGCGCGGTGGCCACCGACGGTCATCGGCTGGCCAGTGTCGAGGTGCCGCTTCCCGACGGCGCGTCCGGCATGCCCGGCGTCATCCTGCCGCGAAAGACGGTAAGCGAACTGCGCAAGCTGATCGACGAGATCGGCGATGATGTGACCATCGCGCTATCGGAAACCAAGGTCCGCTTCTCGTTCGACGATGCGGTGATGTCATCCAAATTGATCGACGGCACTTTCCCCGATTACGCTCGGGTTATCCCGTCGGACAACGACAAAATTCTTGATGTGGAATGCAAGCCGTTCGCCGAGGCGGTGGACCGGGTTTCGGCCATCTCCACCGAAAAATCGCGGGCCGTGAAGCTGGCGGTTGGCGCGGGCAATCTGGTTTTGTCGGCCAACAGCCCCGACAATGGAAGCGCCAGCGAGGAAATCGAGGTTGCTTACGCCGCCGACGCCATCGAGATCGGCTTCAATTCCCGCTACCTGTTGGACATCACCCAGCAGATCGAGGGCGATACCGCCCAGTTCGTGATGTCGGATTCGGCGTCGCCGACGATCGTACGCGAGGTCGGCGACACCAGCGCGCTGTACGTGCTTATGCCGATGCGCGTGTAGATCGAGGGTTTGACCCTGAACGAATCCAGGGATTTTAGGAAGGACGGATTGTCCGACGCCGTGTCTGAAAGCGGTTCACGCGCACCGGGGCGGTACTCTGTCGCGAGGCTGACGCTTACCGGGTTTCGTTGCTACGAGAAGCTGCGTCTGGATGTGGACGAACGACCGGTGGTCTTGAGCGGCCCCAATGGAGCGGGAAAGACCAACTTGCTGGAGGCGGTTTCGTTTCTGGCGCCGGGCCGTGGCCTGCGCACCGCCCGCATTGGCGAGGTCTCCATGCGCCCAGAGGGAAGCCAGGATGGAAGTGGGCAGGAAGATTTTGAGCATCCGTGGGCGGTTGCCGCCACGGTGCGCACCCCGGACGGGCCGGTCGATCTTGGGACCGGACGCGAAATAGCGGCGGCGGCCAACGGGCGGGAACGCCGGGTCGTGCGAATTGATGGCGAAGACGCGCGCGGGCAGGCCGCGCTGGGCGAACACTTCGCTGCCGTTTGGCTGACGCCGCGCATGGACCGGTTGTTTGTCGAGGGCGCTTCGGCGCGGCGGCGATTTATCGACCGGCTGGTTTTCGGGTTCGACCCGGCCCATGCCGGACGGGTCAGCGCTTTTGAGACCGCCGCGCGCGAACGCATCGCGCTGTTGCGTGGCGCGGGTGCCGCCGATCCGGTTTGGCTGGGTGCGCTGGAAGAAACGATGGCCGGGCGCGGCGTTGCCATTACGGCGGCCCGCAAGGAAACGGTAGACCGGCTTGCAACGTTTTGTCAGCGCCCCGTGGGACCGTTTCCGGGCGCGCGCATCGTTTTGGAAGGCGCGCTGGAGGGTTGGTTGGACGAAGGCCCGGCGCTGGCGGCGGAAGACAGGTTTCGCGCCGCTCTGGCCGAGCATCGCCACGGCGACGCCGAAAGCGGTCGCGCTGCGGTCGGTCCGCATCGCAGCGATCTGCGGGTGTTCGATGCGCACAGCGGCACGCCTGCGGGGCAAAGTTCGACCGGTCAGCAAAAGGCGCTTCTGATCGCCATCGTGCTGGCGGGCGCGCGCATGCAGGCGCAGGAACGGGACCGGGTTCCGGTCCTGCTATTGGACGAGGTGGCGGCGCATCTGGACGCAAGCCGCCGCGAGGCATTGTTTGAGGAGTTGAAGGTTCTGGGCGCGCAGGCCTGGCTCGCGGGAACCGATATAGAGACCTTCGCGCCCCTTCGCGGCGCGGCCCAGTTTTTCGGCATCGACGCCGCAAGCGTCACGCCGATTGAATAATTGAAAACAGAAAAGAAGATCGATCAAACCATGACCGACGAGCAGGAACAGAGCACTGATAACGCACCCGACGGCGACGAGACCGACGGCAATAACACCTATGATGCCGATTCGATCAAGGTTCTTCGCGGGCTGGAGGCCGTTCGCAAGCGGCCCGGCATGTACATCGGAGACACCGACGACGGCACCGGTCTGCATCACATGGTCTATGAGGCCGTCGACAACGCCATCGACGAGGCGCTGGCCGGTCATTGCGATCTGGTCGACGTCATTTTGAACGGCGACGGCTCGGCCACGGTCCGCGATAACGGCCGCGGCGTCCCGGTCGATGTGCATCAGGAGGAAGGGGTTTCGGCCGCCGAAGTCATCATGACCCAGCTTCACGCGGGCGGCAAATTCGACCAAAACTCGTACAAAGTTTCGGGCGGTCTGCATGGCGTTGGCGTTTCGGTGGTAAACGCGCTCTCCGAAACGCTGGATCTGCGCATCTGGCGCGATGGAAAAGAGCATTTCGTGCGCTTCTGCCACGGCGAAACGCAAGACCCGCTGAAGGTCGTTGGCGACGCGCCGCTGACCGAAAAAGGCCCGCTGACCGGCACCGAAATCACGTTCCTTCCGGCGACCGAAACGTTCACCATGACGGAATTTGATTTCGCCACCCTGGAGCACCGGCTGCGCGAACTGGCGTTCCTGAATTCGGGCGTGGCCCTGAAATTGACGGACGCCCGTAATGTGGAAGAAAAGTCGGTCGACCTGCATTACGACGGCGGGCTGGAGGCGTTTGTCGCCTACCTCGATCGCTCGCGCACCGCCTTGCACAAACCGGTGATCGCCATTACCAGCGAGCGCGACGGCGTGACCGTCGAGCTGGCCCTGCAGTGGAACGACAGCTATCACGAGACGACGCTGTGTTTCACCAACAACATCCCGCAACGCGACGGGGGCACCCATCTGGCCGGTTTCCGCGGGGCGCTGACGCGCACCATCAACAATTACGCGAATTCAAGCGGTCTGGCCAAAAAAGCCAAGGTGAACATTTCGGGCGACGACGCGCGCGAAGGTCTGACGTGCGTTCTGTCGGTCAAGGTACCCGATCCGAAGTTCTCGTCGCAGACCAAGGACAAGCTGGTTTCATCCGAGGTTCGGCCCATCGTCGAGGGGATCGTCGGCGAAGGCATGGACCAGTGGTTCGAGGAACATCCCGGCGAGGCGCGCAAGGTGATCGGCAAGATCATCGAGGCGGCCGCCGCGCGCGACGCCGCCAGAAAGGCCCGCGAGTTGACCCGGCGCAAGGGTGCCTTGGATATCTCGTCTCTGCCCGGCAAGCTGGCCGACTGTCAGGAGCGCGACCCGGCCTTGAGCGAAATCTTCATCGTCGAGGGCGATTCGGCGGGCGGTTCGGCCAAACAGGGGCGCGATCGCGCCCATCAGGCGATCCTGCCGCTGCGCGGTAAAATCCTCAACGTCGAGCGGGCGCGGTTTGACAAGATGCTAAGCTCGGCCGAGATCGGAACCCTGATCGCGGCCCTGGGAACAGGAATCGGGCCGGAGGATTTCGACGCCGAGAAATGCCGTTACCACAAAGTCGTCATCATGACGGACGCCGACGTCGACGGCAGCCATATCCGCACCCTGTTGCTGACGTTCTTCTATCGGCAGATGCCCGAGATTATCGAAAAGGGCTTCCTGTATATCGCCCAGCCGCCGTTGTACCGCGCCAAACGGGGAAATTCCGAGGTTTACCTCAAGGACGACCGGATGCTGGAGGACTACCTGTTCAATGCCGTGCTGGATGACGAGTGTGTGTTTACGCTGCACGACGGCAGCCAGCTCGCGGGTCAGGATCTGCGGACCGTGGTCGAGGAATCGCGCATCGTAAAAAACTTGCTATCCAATCTTTCGCAGCGTGTGCCGCTGGCCATCGTCGAACAGGCGGCCATCACCGGGGCGCTTAATCCGGGGCTTTTGTCGGACGCCGAAGCCGCCGCCGAAGCGACCGCTTATATCGCAAAGCGTCTGGATTCTCTCGAGCCCGAACTGGAACGGGGCTGGCAGGGCGCACGCCTGGACAACGGCAGTCTGGAATTTTCGCGGATCTTACGCGGCGTGCGTGAAAGCCATGTCATCGGCGGCGTGGTCATGCGCAGCGCCGAAGCGCGCAAGCTCGACGAAATGGCCGGGCGTCTGCAAAAAACCTATATCGGCCACGGCGTTCTTGGCGTGAAGGAAAACGAACACCCGATCACCGGGCCGGTGGCGCTGGTCGATAAGGTGACCGAGCTGGGGCGCAAGGGCATCGCCATGCAACGCTACAAAGGCTTGGGTGAGATGAACCCCGAACAGCTTTGGGAGACGACCCTTGATCCCAACGTACGTTCCTTGCTTCAGGTCAAGGTCGGCCACGCCGAGGATGCCACCGAAGTGTTTTCCACGCTCATGGGTGACGTCGTCGAACCGCGCCGCGAATTCATTCAGGACAACGCCCTGAAAGTGGCCAACCTGGACGTTTGATCCGGCGCGTTAACGCATTTCTAAACTTAATGGCCCGATAATCGGCCATATGGCGAAGAAGAAAGCCGCTCGAAATACCAGCAAAACCAAAGCCGGGACGGGGCGGCCCCGGTTGTTGCGCCTGTTTGCGTTTTGCGCCAAATGGACGGCGGTCGCTGCCGTGTGGGGCGTGATCGCGCTGGTTGGGGTGGTTGCCTGGTACGCTTACGATCTTC
Organism: Rhodospirillales bacterium; assembly: GCA_018648445.1. The sequence continues at coordinate 15,964 of JABGRG010000004.1, forward strand.
CCGACGTGAATTCCGCACTTTCCGCTACCCGTCAACCCAGCGTCACGGTGCTGGCCGCCGACGGCTCCACCCTGGCGGCGACGGGGCGCATTCATGGCGCTGCGGTTCATTTGAACCAATTGCCGCCCGCCCTGCCGCAAGCCGTTCTGGCCACCGAGGATCGCCGGTTTTATGACCATTTCGGTCTGGACTTGATCGGCCTTGCCCGGGCCGCGTATGCCAATGCGCGCGCGGGCCGCATCGTTCAGGGCGGCAGCACAATCACACAGCAGGTCGCTAAAAACCTATTTTTAAGCCCCGATCGAACCATCCGGCGCAAGGTGCAGGAAGTGCTGCTGGCCTTGTGGCTGGAACACAAGTTTACCAAGGACCAGATTCTGAGCGTCTATCTGAACCGGGTTTATCTGGGGTCCGGGACCTTCGGCGTCGACGCCGCGTCGCGAAAATTTTTCGGCCACCCGGCGGTTGAGCTGACCATCTACGAATCGGCCATGCTGGCCGGGTTGCTCAAGGCGCCGTCGCGCTACAATCCGGTGAGCGATCCCAAAAAGGCGCGCAATCGGGCCGATCTGGTGCTGGCCAATATGCAAAGCGCCGGGTACCTGAACGCCGAGGGCGTGCGCCTCGCCAAAAAGGGATTTTACCGCCCCGCCGCACGGGCAGGCGGGGCCTCGCGTTATTTCGTCGATTGGGTGCTGGAACGGGTGTCGGGCTTTGTCTCGCCGGGAAATCGCGATCTGATTGTCACCACCACCCTCGACCCGGTGCTGCAACGCCACGCCGAAACGAAAATTGAGGCGGCGCTGGCGGGTGCGGGGAAAAAGCAAGGTGTGAGCCAAGCGGCGCTGGTCGCCATGAGCCCCGACGGCGCGGTGCGGGCCATGGTCGGCGGGCGCAACTACGCCAAAAGCCAGTTTAACCGCGCGACGCAAGCCCGCCGCCAGCCGGGCTCCGCCTTCAAGCCTCTGGTTTATCTGGCCGGACTGGAGGCCGGGCTGTCCCCGCAAAGCATTGTGGCGGACGCGCCGGTGGCCATCGACGGCTGGAAGCCCAAAAACTTCAACGGCAAGTATGCCGGAAACATGACCGTGGCCGACGCTCTGGCCAAATCGGTCAACACCATCGCCGTTCGGGTGGCGGCCAAAGCGGGCTACGCTTCGGTGGTTGATGTGGCGCGGCGTCTGGGCGTGACCAGCGATCTGGAACCGACCCCGGCCATCGCCCTTGGCGTCGGTGGCACGACCCTAACCGAGTTGACGGCGGCCTATGCCGTGTTCGCCAATGGCGGCGACGGCGTGTGGCCCTATGGCATCGAGGAAATCCGCGACCGCGCGGACAACATTGTCTACCGGCGGCAGGGTTCGGGCCCCGGACGTGTGATCGATCCCGCGCCCGCGGCGGCCATGAACGGCATGTTGGCCCGGGTCATCGCCGAGGGCACCGGGCGCAAGGCGCGCATCGGCCGCCCGGCGGCCGGCAAAACGGGAACCAGCCAAAATCATCGAGATGCGTGGTTCGTGGGCTTCACCGCCGATCTGGTGGCCGGAATATGGATGGGCAACGACGACGAGCGGGCGACGCGAAAAGTCACCGGCGGCGGCTTGCCGGCCCAAACCTGGGGCGCGTACATGACAGCGGCCCATAAAGGCATCGCCGCCAAGCCATTGGCGGGAACCGGCAAGAGTGCCCCCCGTGACCCGCAGGAAGGTTTCTGGGATCGCCTTTTGGTGACCCTCAAGGGCGAGGGTTAGCCCGAATCATCAAGCGAAATGATACGAAGGTAAGGGTTCCCGACAGCGCAATGGCCGTGGTCATGGGAATTTGCGTGCCGTCATCCAGTTGTCCGACGGCCAGACCGACCAGGGCGGCGGCCACCATCTGCACGAAACCCAGCAACGCCGACGCCGCGCCCGCCATTTTCGGGTAGGGACCGATGGCGCCTGCGATGGCGTTGGGCATGACGATGCCCATTCCGATCATGTAGATGAACTGCGGGCCGATGACAGCCGCCACATGATCGACGCCTGCCAGCGCGAGGCCAACCATGCTCACGCCGCCGACCATCGCCAACACGCTTCCGGCGCTGAGCATGGCGTCGATGCCGAACCGGATGGTCAGTTTCCCGGCGATCACCGTGCCGCTCATATAGCCCATTACGGCGATGCCGAAACACATGCCGAAAAGATTGGGCGGCAGCCCCAGAAACTTGATCAGAACGAAGGACGAGCCCGAGATAAAGGCGAACATGCCGCAAAAGACGAAGGTGTTGACCAGCACATAACCGACGTAGGAGCGATCGCCCAAAAGGGTCAGGTAATTGCGCGCCAGCCAGCTTGGGCGGGTCGCGTCGGCGTTCTTGTATGGGTTGGTTTCGGCCAGTTTCCGCCACACGAGAAGCACCAGGACAAGGCCGAAAACCGCCAGCGCCACGAAGATCGAACGCCAGCCCGACCACATCACCAGATAGCCGCCGATGATCGGCGCAATGATAGGAGCCAAAGCCATGGCCGTTCCCATATAGGCCAGAACCTTGGCCGCGCGGGCGCGCCCGTACACGTCGCGCACCACGGCGCGGGCCACGACAACGCCGGTGCACGCCCCCACCGCCTGCACGAACCGCAGCCCGATCAGCAGTTCGATGGTCGGGGCCAACGCGCACGCCGCCGTCGCCAGAAAATAGAGACCGACGCCGACGATCAGCACGGGCCGCCGCCCATACCGGTCCGACAATGGCCCGACCATCAGTTGCGAAAGTCCGAAGCCGGCCATGAACACGCTCAGCGTCAGTTGCACGGTTCCCACATCGGTGGCGAAGTCGGCGGCCATGGCGGGCAGCGACGGCAGATACATATCGGTGGCCAGCGGCCCGAAGGCCGTCAGCGCCGTCAGCAATGCGGCAAAGGGCAGGGTTTCGGGCTTTAACATATTATTGATCGCGGCCTTTCCAGGGAATGAAGGCGGGCACACGCGAGCGGTAATCAGCATAGGTGCTGCCGTAGTGGTTTAACAGCCAGCGTTCCTCGAATATCGTGCCGATGATCAGATAAGCCGAACCCCAGAGCGCGGTCGCCAGACTGAATTCGTCAACCACCCGGCCCCACAGAATCAAAAAGCCCGCCGAATACAGCGGATGGCGGACGAAGCGGTGCAGGCCATCGCGGCGCAACGGTTCGTCCTCGGGCTCCACCACGCCGTTCATATGGTTGCGGATTTGCCGGGTGCCGCCCAACCGACCCGAATCGTATCCGGCAATGCCGAACAGCATGACCACCCATCCGCACAGATATACCGTATCCAGGGCATAGCCGAACCAATCGGCAAAGGCGAAGTCCGGCAGCCCGGCGAAAAGGTAACGCCCGGCCAGCCACACGGCGGCCAGATGGATGGTAGCGAAAATGTTGTAGGCCATCCGGTGGTAAGGGCCGAAGACCTGGCGCAACGGCGCGCCTTCCGATGACCGGGCAAGAAGGGAATGGAACAGGCCGAAACTCGCGCAGGCCAAGGCGTACCAGAGATGGGCCTCGAACGGGCTCAAGTGTCGGAACCGGCGCCGTTCAATCGGGCCAGCGTTGCGGTGGTGCTGTGTCCGGGCTCGATGTCCACCAGAAAAACCTGACCGCCGTTTTCCTGCACGAAGTCCGCGCCGACCACCTCGGCCACCGCATAATCGGCACCCTTGACCAGTACGTCGGGGCGGGTCGCTTCAATGATTTCCTTCGGCGTGTCTTCGGAAAAGAAAACCAGCATGTCGACACTGGTCAGCGAAGCCAGAACCGTGGCCCGCGCCATTTCCCCGTTGACCGGGCGTTCCGGGCCCTTGAGCCGTTTGACCGAGGCATCGCTGTTGAGGCCCACGATCAGGCGGTCGCAAGCGGCCCGTGCCTTGGCCAGCAGCGTTACGTGGCCAGGATGAAGCAGATCAAAGCAGCCGTTGGTGAAGCCGACCCGAAGTCCGTTGCGCCGCCACACTTCGATACGATCCAGCGCCGAAGGCAGCGCCAAGATCTTGGCTTCGGCTTGTGAGAGATCGCGATGATGCAACGCCGCAATGACTTCGCCCGCGTATGCCGCCGCCGTGCCCACCTTGCCGACCACGACGCCCGCAGCCACATTGGCCAGTCCGGCAGCTGCTTGTAAATCCGCGCCAACGCCGACGGCGGCGGCCATGGTCGCCACCACCGTGTCGCCCGCGCCGGAAACGTCGTAAACCTCACGCGCTTCGGTGGGCAGATGATGAATTTCGCCCTTTTCGGTGACCAGGGTCATGCCTTCGGCGCTACGTGTCGCCAAGACGGCTTCGACGCCGCAGTTTTCAATGATCACACGGGCCGCTGCGACAATCTGGTCGTCGCTGGTGGTTGGCATGCGCGCCGCCAGCGACAGTTCCTGACGATTGGGCGTCAACAGGCCCGCTCCTTGGTAGACCGAATAATCCTCGCCCTTGGGATCGACGAAAACAGGCCGTCCGGCGGCGCGCGCGCGCGCGATGATCTCGCGAACGATGCCCGGCGACAAAACGCCCTTGCCATAATCCGACAGCACCACAACGTCGCAATCTGCCAGACCCAGATCGATCTCCGCCATGAGACTTTTGGCGACCTCGCCTTCGATGGGCCGGATGTCCTCGCGGTCGGCGCGCAAAATCTGCTGCGTACCCGCGACGAAACGCGATTTGATGGAGGTCCGCCGGCCCGCATCGGTGATCAGGGTTGATTCAATCGACGGGTATTCGGTCAGGAATTTTTCGACATCGACGCCCGCGCCATCGTCGCCGATAACGCCCACATAACGCCCGCCCACACCCAGCGCGCCCAGATTGCGAATTACGTTTCCCGCTCCGCCCAGCATGGCTTGTTCGTCCGTGATGCACAGCACCGGGATGGGAGCTTCGGGTGAAATGCGTTCAACCGTTCCGGAGACGAAACGATCCAGCATGGCATCGCCCACGGTCAAGACCCGGGCGGTTCCCAGGGCTTCGATCAAAGGAATGAGGTCGGCGCGCTCGCTCATAACAGGCCCAACTCCTTTTCCAACGCCCCGCACAGCATATGGCCCAGCGTGATGTGCATTTCCTGGATGCGCGCCGTGTCATCGGACGGAACCAGCAGACAAGGATCGGCGAGGGTCCTCATCTTCCCGCCGCCTTTTCCGCCAAAACCGGCAGCGACGGCGCCGATTTCCCGGGCCGCTTCCAGACCGCAAATGATGTTGGCGCTGTTTCCCGAGGTCGAAATGGCGATGGCCACGTCACCGGGTTGGCACAGGGCCAAAATCTGGCGCGCAAAAACCTGATCGAAGCCCATGTCGTTGGGGGCGGCGGTCAGGGCCGAGGTGTCGGTGGTGAGTGCGAGGCCGGGAATGGGCCCGCGGTCTTCCTTGTAACGGATGGTCAGTTCGGTCGCCAGATGCTGGGCGTCGGCGGCGCTTCCGCCGTTGCCGAAAAAGACGATCTTACCGCCATCGCGCACCGCTGTGGCGCAAATGCCCACCAGCCGCGCAAAGGGTTCGCCCAATTGCGCATGGGTGGCTGCCAGTACGTCGGCGTGTTCGGTCAGTTCCGCCTTGAAGAATGCGTCGAGTTCCATGTTTCCCCTAAAGGTCGATGCGCCTGCCTTCGCGAAGGGATTCTACCACAGCCATGGTGGCGAGGCTGGTTTCAATGATTTCAGCCTCGTCAACGGGGGCCGGACCGCCCGCGATCACGGCCTTGGCGAAGGCCGAAACGGCGTCGCGGAAACCCTTGTCCTGGCCCATGCGGTCACGTTCGGTGTTGATATTGCCTTGCTCGGCCACGGAAATGCTGCGGAAATTGTCGACTTTGACGACCGATCCGCCCGCATAACCTTCGATCAATTCCTTGCTGAACGAGGCGTCGCCCAGCGCCGTATAGGCGACGGTGGCCAGGCTTCCGTCGGCGAAGCGCAACGACGCGCTCAAATCATCACACGGGCCATCGGTGGCCTGGGCGGCGTCAGCCTGAACCGAAACGATGGGCGCGCCCACCAGGAAACGGGCCAGATCGACGAAATGGCAAACCTCGCCCAAAATCCGTCCGCCCCCTTCTTCGGCGTTTTGCACCCAGCTTTCGGCCGGGATGTGTCCGGCGTTGACGCGCAGCAGCACGAACTTGCTTCCCTTGGCCGCCGCCAGGCGTTCGCGCGCCTGAACCGCGTGCGGGGCGAAGCGCCGGTTAAAGCCGATTTGCAAGAAGGCGTCGGAATTTTGCCGCGCCTCGATAACCCGGTTGAGATCTTCTCTGTTCAGCGCCACCGGCTTTTCGACCAGCACCGATTTGCCCGCAGCCAGTGCCTGGGCCGTCAGGTCGGCGTGGGAATCGTGGCGGGTGGCGATCAGCACGGCGTTGATATCTGGGTTGCCCAGAACGGTCGCCGGGTCGCTGGACGCCGCCGAAAAACCAAACGTTTCGCGGGTTTTCTCCGCCGATATGCCGCGCTTGGTGACGATGGTGTGAAGATCGACGGATTCTAAGCGCTTGAATTCCGGCAGCAGCACCGCGCGGGCGAAGTTCCCACCACCGATGACGCCCATTACGCAACGGTCCGACGCAGCCTTTTTCGCCGTCGCGAAGACCGGCGTGGCTTGTTCGCGCGCTTCGCCGTCGTACGTCAGGACCACGCCCATGTGCGGCTCGGTCTGCTCGGTCACCATTTCGTAAGCGGCTTCCGCGTTGGAAATGGAGAAGCTGTGGGTGGTCAGCGCCTTTACGTTTAGCCGCATACCCGTTTTTTGGGCGGATGCCGGAGCCAACAGGCGTGCGACTTCGGCCAGATTTTCAGTTTCGGTCCAGCGCACCCATCCTTCCGGGTATTTTACGCCGCGTCCCTCGAAGTCGGGGTCGTAGCGTCCGGGCCCGTAGGAACGCGAAACAATGACGTTCAGTTCCTTGGCCATGAAGGTCTGGTAGGGAAACTCGGTTCCGGTCAGGCCGACCATGACAATGCGCGCGCGGTCCCGCGCGATATCCGCGGCGACGCGGAACGGCTCGCTGCTGTCGCTGGCCGCCGAAATAATGACGTTATCGCAACCGCGCCCGTTGCTAAGCCCGTCGACAATTCCGCGAACGTTGTCTGAGCCCAGATTGATGGCCGCCTCGGCTCCCAGTTTAAGAGCCAGTTTCAGGCGTTCGGCGTCATAATCCAGAACCACGACGCGCGCACCCTGCAATGTCAGGAATTGGGCCGCCAATTGGCCCAGCAGTCCAACCCCCATGACGGCCACGACGTCGCCCAGACCCGCGCCCGCATTGCGCACGGCGTGCATGGCGATGGCGCCCAGAGTGCCGTAGCAGGCTTCGGTGTCGGCTACGCCCTCGGGAATGGGGGCTGCCAGATTGGCCGGAACCAAATTCATCTCGGCGTGATTGGCGAGCCCCGCCCCGGCGACACAGACCCGTTGGCCGGCAACGAATTGCCCCTCAAGGCCGCCGCCCACGGCGATCACCTCGCCCGCGGCCGAATACCCCAGCGGGATCGCCTGATCCAATTGCGCCATGACCGTGCGAATGGTCGCGCCGACGCCGTCGCGCTTGACCTTGCCCAGAACCTTTTTGACCAGATCGGGCCGCGCGCGGGCTTTTCCGGCCAGGCTTTTCTGGGCGAAATCGACAATCATCCGCTCGGTTCCGGCGGAAATCAGGGAGGCGCGGGTGCGCACCAGAAGGTGGCCCGCTTGCACGATCGGTTCGGGAACGTCCTTTACCGAAAGTTTCCCCCCACGGGCGCTTTGAATAACTTGTTTCATGGGTGCCTTTTTACCCCGAATTCAAATGCTTGTACTAATAAAGAAACAACACACTCGCCCGTCGTTCACCCGGACAGATCGAGAATAACGCAGCGCGTATGCGAGCGGAAACGATGTTCGAAAAGATAAACGCCCTGCCACGATCCCAGGGCAAGACGCCCGTTGGTGACGGGAATGCTTAACGAGACATCGGTCAGCGCGCTGCGGATATGGGCGGGCATGTCGTCCGGCCCTTCCATGGTGTGACGGTATAGCGACGCATCCTCCTTCACCAGACGGCGAAAAAAGGTTTCAAGATCGGCTTGCACGTCGGGGTCGGCGTTTTCCTGAATGGTCAGACTGGCCGAGGTGTGCTGACAAAAGACGGTCAGCAACCCGGTGTGAACGCTTTGCTCGGCGACCCAGCTGGAAATCTGGCGCGTTATCTCGTGCAGCCCCTGGCCGCGCGTGCGAACGGTGATGGTATTCTGAATATGCATCATACGTGTCTTTTCGGAAGCCCCCAAACCATGCAGCAAGTACCCCAATCCTTGGTATCTCGTCAATGCGCGGTGTGAGGGCGAACCAGGCTCAGAAAGACGATCAGCGCGGTGGCGGTCAAACCGGTCATCATCAGGCCCAGCGGCCATTGTGAATGATGGGGCAAAAAACCGGCCAATTGTGCTGCTCCCGCCCCCGCCGCCATCTGCACAAACCCCAATAGCGCCGAGGCCGACCCCGCCATGCGCCCGAACGGCGCCAGCGCGCCGGCCATGGCGTTGGGAAAGACGATGCCCATTCCCCACAGGAAAATGTTAATGCTCAGCACCAATAAAACCACATTGAAGTAGCCCGCCAGTCCGCTTCCCGCCATCAGCAAACTTCCGGCCAGCGCCAGCAATACGCCGAAAATGACCATACGTTCGATGCCGAATTTCAGGGTCAGGAACCCGGCGCTCAGATTGCCGCCCAGAGTTCCGATGGACGAAAGGGCTGCGACCAGTCCGTAATGGTGGGGTTTCAGCCCGAGGGCATCGATCATCAGGAACGGCGCTAACGCGACAAAGGCCATGAGACCTCCGAAAACCAAGGCGAGGGCCACCAAATGGCCGATGAAAACAGGGTTGCGCAAAATGATTGTGAAATTGTGCAAAATGCCGGTCGGATCCGTTGCGCGCGGGTTCGGATGTTGGTTGGTTTCTTCCAATAACGTCCACGCCAGCACCATCAGAACGACGCTGATCCCGGTCAGAAAGGCGAAAACGGAGCGCCACCCGAACCACACCTGTAAATAGCCGCCGATGATCGGCGAAACGGCGGGCGACAGGGAAAAGGCGATGCCGATGAAGGCCAGCGCCCTGGCCGCGCGGGCCGGGCCGTAAACGTCGCGCACGATGGCGCGGCCCAGAACCGCGCCCGAACACGCGCCGACCGACTGAAACAGGCGACCCACGATCAGTTCCTCAATGGACCCGGCGAATACGCAGCCCAGACTGGCGGCGAAAAAAACGCCAAATCCCATGAGCAGGATCGGACGCCGCCCGAAACGATCCGAAAGCGGCCCGAAAGCAAGCTGCGATATGGCGAAACCGGCCAAAAAAATGGTGAACGTCAGGGTGACGCGCTCGGCCGTCGTGCCGAAGGCTTCCACCAGCGACGGCATGGACGGGACATAAACGGATATGGAAATCTGACCCAGCGCGATCATCGCGGTGATCAAGGCCCCGATGGTCAGGGATTCGGGGTGCGGTTTGCGGGGCGGCCAGAGCATTGCTGACTTATAGGCGGGTTGGGCCGCTAGGATCAAACAGTCTGTCTTATTCTTTTCTTTTCCGTGGCCAGCAGCTTCTTCTTGCGTTCCACCCCCCAGCGGTACCCGGTCGGTTTTGCGCCCACGCCGACGGCGCGATGGCACGGCACGATCAATGAAACCGGGTTGGTGGCGCAGGCCCGGCCCACGGCGCGCGCCGCGCCGGGGCGGCCCAGACGGGCGGCGATATCGCCGTAGGTCAGGGTCTCGCCCTGCGGAATGGCGCGCAAGGCCTGCCAGACCTGCCACTGGAAGGCGGTGGCGCGGATATCAAGCGGCAGATCAAGGCGCGCGGTCTTGCCCGTAAGGTGTTCCAGAACCGCCTCTAAGCGGGTGGCCAGCGCGCCGTCGTCGCGCTTTATTTCGGCTGCGGGGAATTCACCGCGCAATTCAGTTTCCAGATAATCGTCGCCATCGCCCAGACCGACGAAACACACGCCTTTTTCGGTGGCGGCGACGATAATCCTGCCCAGCACCGACAAACCCAGTGCAAAAGCGATGCGCGCCCCCGCGCCGCCCTTGGCGTAGGAGGCGGGGGTCATGCCCAATCGGGAACCGACGTCCTCGTACAGGCGGCTGGGCGACCCAAATCCCGCTCCATACAGGGCGGACGACACGCTCTCACCGTTTTGCAATTCGCCCCGAAATCTGTCCAGACGCAGGGATTGTCCGTATTTGTGGGGCGACAGGCCGGTCGCGCGTTTGAAAACCCGTTGCAAATGATGCGGGCTCATCCCGGCGATGACCCCCAACTCGTCGAGGGTCGGAATTTTATCGGGCGAGTCGGCGATGGCCTTGCAAACCCGGCGGATGATGTCGTCGTTCATGGGCTCAGTTTAGCGGGAATTGTGCGCGATTCTATCCGAACCTTGCGCTATCCCATTCGATGGAGCGCTTCGCCGTTTCGGCGCAGCCATTTGCGGGCGGCGTCGGCCTGATCGTCCAGCCGGGCCACCAGTTTCCAGAATTTCGGTCCGTGATTTCGTTCAATCAGGTGGGCGACCTCGTGGGCGACCACGTAGTTTAGCACGAATTCCGGCGCCAGGATCAGCCGCCAACTGAACGACAGGTTCCCCTTGGCCGAACACGAGCCCCAGCGCGAGCGCGTGTCGCGCACGCTGATCCGGCCCGCTTTTTCCTCGATGGACGCCGCCATGGTTTGGGCGCGCGCGGCAAGCTCGCGCCGGGCTTCGCGCTTTAGCCAGTCGGTTAGGCGGCGGGCCAGATGTTCGATGCCCCCCGAAACCAGGATTTCCCCGCCCTCGCGCCTGACCACCCGGCCCGCATCGGGGGCGTGGCGGACCACATATTCCTGATCGAGAATGGAAACCGTGGAGCCGTCGACAAAGGGAACGCGCGGCGGGACCTTGTCCAGCCGGTTCGCAAGCCAGCCCGACTTGCGTTCGGCAAAGCGAATTCCCTCGATTACGGAGGTCGATGGCGGCACGGTCAGAACGGCTTCGCCTTCGATGGTGTCAACCCGCAGGCTCAGGCGGCGCGCCCGCGGATTGCGCCGTACCCGCAACGCGATTTCGCGCCCGTCCACATTGAGGACGCGACGGTCTTCATGGATTTTTCTCATTCCGGCCACGTAACGATGTAATCCTCGAGATCATCGATCTCGCGTTCGCTGATCACCCGCCCGCGTACGGAAATTCCGGCCCAATGCACCGATTGCGCTTCGCCGCTCACCAGGGGATGCCAGTCGGGCAGGTCTTTTCCTTCCTTCAGCAGGCGATAGGCGCAGGTGGACGGCATCCACGGGAGGCGATCCACGTTTTTGATTGTCAGGGTCACGCAGTCGGGCACGAAGCGCGAGCGCTCGGCATAGCGGGTGCACCGGCAGGTGTCCTGATCCAGAAGGCGGCAGGCGACGTAGGTATAGGCGATCTCGCCCGTTTCCTCGTCTTCCAGTTTGGCCAGACAGCACCGCGCACAGCCGTCGCACAGCGACTCCCACTCCTCAGTGGTCATCTCGTCCAGACGTTTCGTTTTCCAGAAGGGCGTTTCGTTCATAGATATTCGCGGATACGTTCGGCGATGGCTTCGGGGCGCGCGCCATCGGTGAAGTGGGCGCGAAAATCCCCGTCCGGCCCCATCAGGTAGACGATGGAGGTATGGTCGATTTCGTAGTCTTCGGCGTCGGCACCCAGGTTTTCCACCCTGGCGAAATGGATCTGGAACCTGTCCGCCGTTTTGGCGATGGCGTCCTGCGGCCCGCTCAAGCCGACGAAGCGGGGATGGAAATGCTCGAGGTACATCTTCAGATGTTCAGGCGAATCGCGCTCAGGGTCGATGGTGATGAACAGCGGCGCAACCCGCTCGCCCTCGTCGCCCAACAGCTCAAGCGCCTCGGTAATGGTCGACAGCGTCGTGGCCGATAGGTTGATGCTGTAGGTGTAACCGAAATGGATGAGCTTGAACTGATCGTCGAAATCCTCGTCGGTCACGGTTTTTCCGTTTTGGTCGATCAGGGAAAACGGCCCTCCGATGGCCGGAAGATCGACACGGACCTGATCCGTCCGCGTATAATGAAAGACACCATACCCGACGAGCGCAGCGACAACGAGCGCAGCGACTATTATCCACACGGGAATTCGTCTTTTTTCGTCGGCCATAAGCCCTTTTCCCACCCTTGCAAGAGTACGATACATCGAACTCTCCTAACCGGGAAACGAAATAGGCGATATTAGAGAAGACTTATGTTAGACAGTCGCCATCAGATTGATAACGTCCAACCAAACAAAACAAGAGAGAGCGAAATGAGTAAAGACTTCCCCCAAATGGCCAAGGATCTGAGTGCGGCAATCTCCGTGATGCGCAAGGGCGCGACCGAGCCCATGGCCGCGTTTTCGGCGCTGGCCCAGGCAGCCACCAAATCCGGTGCGCTTGATCCCAAAACCAAGGAATTGATCGCCACCGCCATCGGCATCGCCGTGCGCTGCGACGGCTGCATCGCGTTTCATGTGAAGGCCGCGCGCAAACTGGGCGCGACCCGCGAAGAAATGCTCGAAACCATCGCCATGGCCATCTACATGGGCGGTGGACCGTCCATGGTGTACGGCGCCGAAACCCTTGAAGCCTGGGACCAGTTCGAGGCCGCGGCGGAAGCGGAAGCCGCCGAATAATAAAAAACCCCCGGAAGGTTTTGCGTTCCGGGGGTTTTTTGTGTCTACGTGTTGCGCTAACGGCGGTCGCCGAACAGCCGCAAAAGCATGATGAACAGGTTGATGAAGTCCAGATAAAGTGTGACCGCGCCCATGATCGCCTTTTTGGAGGCGACTTCCGAACCATCGGCTTCCGAATACATCAGCTTGATTTTCTGGGTGTCATAAGCCGTCAAACCGACGAAGACGATGACGCCGATGACCGAGATCACGAAATGCATCATCGAGCTTTGCAGGAAGATGTTGACCAGCGTTGCGATGATGATGCCGATCAGCCCCATGAACATGAACTGGCCCATGCCGGTCAGGTCGCGCTTGGTGGTGTAGCCGAACAGGCTCATGCCCGCGAACGTTCCCGCCGTGATGAAGAAAACGCGGGCGATGCTGGTTCCGGTATAGGCCAGGAAAATGTGCGCCAGCGAAAGGCCCATGACGCCCGAGAAAGCCCAGAACACGGTTTGCGCCGTGGACGCCTTCATGCGGTTGATGCCCGCCGACAGGCCAAACACGAAGGCCAGCGGCGACAGCATGACGATCCACGCCAGAATGGTCGGGCTCATGCGGCCATCCGGTCCCACCGCGTAAAGCAGGTTAAGGATCGCAGGCGTGGATGAGGCCAGATAGGCGACGATGCCGGTCAGGGCCAGGCCCGAGGCCATGTAGTTGTAGACCTTGAGCATGTATTCGCGCAGGCCGACGTCAATCTGCGCCGCGTCCGTCTGGGCGCGGTTCATGGTCTGGGTGCGAAGCTCAAACCTGTTATCGGGGCCGAGGGCCATGGGTGTCTCCTGTAAATCTCAAAAGTAAGGTGTCTTTTGCCTAATATGGCAGGAAGAATGGCTTTATCAAGGCAACAATTATTCGTTACGCAGGTGGGGCGCCGCCTTCTGGCCCAGGGCGCGCCACGTTCCGGTGAAACCGACGGCCAGCGTCGCGGCCAGACAGGCCAGTACCGTGACGCCCACGGCCAGCGGGAAGAAGATGAATTCGCTTTGCATGAGGAAGACCATGACCGCCCACGCGGTGATGGCGCCGATCACGGCTGCAATCAGGCCGGTGCACAGGCCCAGCACACCGTATTCCAGCAAGAAAGCGGCAAGGATGCGCGCCCGCGTCGCGCCCAGTACCTTGAAAACGACAGCATCGTAAATGCGCCGCCGCCGGGCCGCCGCCACCGCGCCCGCAAGCACCAACCCGCCCGCCAGCACGGTCACCGAAGCCGTCGCCCGAACCGCCACGCCGATGCCCGCCAGAATGTTGGAAACCGCTTCCAGCGCCTCGCGCACGCGAATGGACGAGACGTTGGAGTATTTGTCCGTCACCGCCTTTTCGATTCTGGCCTCGGTCTCGGGCGAACCATGCACCGCGGCAATGTGGGTGTGCGGCGCGCCCTCCAGCGATCCCGGCGCGAAGATGACGGCGAAATCAAAGCGCAAGGACCGCCAGTCGATCTCGCGCAGGCTGACGATTTCGGCCTCAATCTCGCGGCCCAGAATGTTAAACGCCAGTTTGTCGCCCAGCCCGACGCCAAAGCCGCGCGCCAGTCCGGCGTCCAGCGAAATGATGGGCGGGCCGGAATAATCGGCGTCCCACCACTTCCCGGCGATAATCTTGGATTCCTTGGTCGGCGTGGCGGCGTAGGTCAATGCCCTGTCGCCGCGCACCGCCCAGCGCGATTCGGGTGCGACCTTGGCGTCTTCCACCGCGACGCCCGCGATGCGGATGATGCGTCCGCGCAGGCTGGGAACCCGGCGGTAGTTGCTGGCCCCTTCGGATCCCGTTACCGTTTCGTCGAAGGTGTCGACCTGATGGGGTTGAACGTCGATAAAAAACAGCGCGGGCGCTTCCTTGGGCAGGCGTTCATCGACCTGCCGGGTCAGGTTTCCTTCAATCAGGACCACCGCCACCAGAACGGCCAGACCAAGCCCTAAGGAAACGACGGTGGCGGGCGTTGAAGTGCCGGGCCGGTGAAGATTGGAAAGGGCCAGCCGCCATTCAGCGCCCCGTGGCCGGGGCATGCGAGCGGCCAGCCGCATAACGCCGCCGGCCGCCAGCCGCAAAACGGCAAAGGTCGCCGCCGCACCGCCGACAAACCACAAGGCCGAGCGCACATCGCTGGCCGTTCCCACCGTCAGAGCCGCCATCAGGGCCGCTCCGGCGAAGACCGTGACCATATAGGGCAGCCGTGGCCGCCCTTCCAAGGGTGCGATGAAGGCGCGGAACAAATTGGCGGCCGGAATTTCAAGCGCGCGCGCCAACGGCCACAAAGCGAAGGTCGCCGCCGTCAGAACGCCGAAACCGGCGGCGAGGATCAGCGGGACCGCAAATATCCCGCCCTTTGGCTGCACCGGCAAAAGCCCCGATAGCGCCTCCATGGCCAGAACCGGCGCGGTTGCTCCGAACACCAGTCCGGCGACAATGCCCAAAGCCGCCAGTCCCATGATTTGAAGCATGTAGATCGCAAAAACCAGACGTCCCGGCGCGCCCAGACATTTCAACGTGGCGATGGTGGCGGTTTTGCCATCGAGATAGCTTTTCGTCGCATTGCCGACGCCGATGCCGCCGACCAGAAGGGTGCTCAACCCGACGAAGGTCAGAAACAGTGTCAAGCGGCGGATAAAGCGGCGAACGCCGGGTGCGGCGTCGTCGACGCCGCGAATGCGCCATCCGGCCTGCGGATAGGCCGTCTTGATGGTTTCAATCCACGCGCTGACTTCGGTCTCGGCGGCGAGGGCCAGGCGGTAATAATAGCGGATCTGGCTGCCCGGCTGGACCAGTTGCGTGTCGGCCAGTGCAGCCGCAGCGATCAGGGCGCGCGGGCCGAAAGCGATGACGCTGGCGACGCGGTCGGGCTCGCGCGTAATGACGGCGCGGACCTCAAATTCGGCCTCGCCGACGCGAAGATGCGCACCCCGTTCAATGCCCAGCTTGGTTAGCAAATTGGCGTCCACGGCCACGCCCCAGACGCCGTCGCGGCGGCCCAGCAAATCGGATCGTTCGGAGGGTGGGTCGGTTTGCAGCGAGCCGGTCAGCGGATAGGCGGCATCTACCGCTTTCAGTTCCACCAGCGCGCGGCTGTCCACGCCGCCAACGGGCCGGGCCATGGCGCGCATGCGGACCGTTGTCGAAAGTTCGGTCGAATGGTCACGCAAATAGGCCAATTGTTCGGCGGTGGCTGCACGGTGCTGCAGGCGCAATTCCACATCTCCGCCCAGCAGGGTCCGGGCGTCGGCGCGCAGGCCCTCGACCACCGATGAACTGATAGAGCCGACCCCGGCAATGGCCGCGACACCCAATGCCAGACAGGCGATGAATATCCGAAAACCGCGAAAGCCGCTTCGCAAGCCGCCCCTGAGTTCGCGTCTGGCAAGGCGGACGGCAAGGCCAAAACCGTTCACGCCACCCCCCGCTTCACAGGCACCCGTTCATCTTCGGCAATGCGGCCGTCGGCCAGCCGGATGACCCGCGTGCAGCGCTCGGTCAGCGCCGCCTCATGAGTGATCAGAACCAATGTGGTGTTTTTTCGGGCATGCAGGTCGAACAGGGCATCCATGACCGTTTCGCCGGTGGCGGCATCCAGGTTGCCGGTCGGTTCGTCGGCCAGCAGAATGGACGGTTCGGCGACGAAAGCGCGGGCAAGCGCCACGCGCTGCTGCTCGCCGCCGGAAAGCTGGCCCGGATAATGGGTCAGACGATGACCCAGCCCGACCGCTTCCAGATTGGCTTCGGCCTGCGCGAAGGCGTCATCGCGGCCCGCGAATTCCAGCGGAATGGCGACGTTTTCCAATGCCGTCATGGTTGGCACCAGATGAAAATTTTGGAAAACGATGCCCACATGGTCGCGCCTAAAAAGCGCCAGTTCGTCCTCGTTCAGCCCGCCTAAGCCGACGCCCGCCACATGGATCGCGCCGCCGGTGGCGCGTTCCAGCCCGGCGATGACCATCAGCATGCTGGTCTTGCCCGACCCCGACGGGCCGATGACGCCCAGAGTTTCACCGGGCTCCACGGAAAGATCGATGCCTTTCAGGATATTGACCTCACCCGCCGTGCTAGGCAGTGTAAGGCGGACGTCGTTCAGACGAAGAGCGCCGCCGCTATTCTGGGTTTGGTCGGTCACGTGGGACTCCGGTTAATGAGGCACAGTTTCGGATATGGCCTGATGAGGCTGTTTGTCAACGCGTTCGTCATCTTTGCGTGCCTTGCCGCATGGCCCGCAGCCGCTGAGGTTACACGCATCATAGCGCTGGGCGATAGTCTGACAGCCGGGTACGGTCTGGCGCGTCCGGTCTCCTTCACTGAGCGTTTGCAATGGGCGCTGCGAAACGCGGGTGTTCAGGCCATTGTCGAAAACGCGGGTGTATCAGGCGACACCAGCGCCGGTGGGCTGGCGCGGCTGGACTGGGCGCTCGCCCCGAAAGCCGGGAAACCTGCCGACGCGCTGATTGTCGAGCTGGGCGCCAATGACGGTCTGCGCGGCATAGACCCCGCATCCACCGAGAAAAACCTGGACGCCATCATTCAAAAAGCCAGGGCGCGCGGTCTGCCCGTGCTTCTTGCCGGGATGATGGCACCGCCCAATCTGGGGCGGGAATACGGGGCTGAATTCAACGGGATTTTTCCGCGCCTTGCCAACAAACACGGGGTTGCCCTGTATCCGTTTTTTCTGGACGGCGTGGCTGCTATTTCCCATTTAAATCAAAGGGATGGCATTCATCCGAATGCGGCCGGGGTCGATGTGATTGTAAAGCGCATGCTGCCGCATGTAAAAAAACTGATCACCGCTCCCTAATGCCGGGGATCATGGGCTATGATGGGTATGAAACGTAAGGTAGCCGGATAATGAAACCGTTCAAGGTTGCCCATGCGAGCGCGGAAAATTGGGCGCAAGCGACCAAGGCGTGCACGGATATCGTTGCCGATCTCGCCGACGACGCGACCCTGGGGTTTGTCTACGTCACCGACGCCTTTGCCGAAGACCTTGCCAGCATTTTGACCTACCTGCGCCAGAAAACCGGTGTCGTGAATTGGACCGGCACCGTCGGCATGGGGATTTGCGCGGGCGGCCGGGAATATTTCGACAAACCCGCCGTCGCCATCATGCTGGCCGAATTGGACGAGGACGACTTCCGCCTGTTTCCCTCGATCACGGAAGGCGTGGATCAGCTTCCGGAAGAAACCCGCCGCTGGATCGCTTCCACCTCGCCCATAATCGGTCTGGTTCATGCCGATCCGGGCCACGAGGAATTGCCCGAATTGATCGACGATCTGGCGGCGGACACATCGACCTTTCTGGTCGGTGGGCTGACCTCGTCGCGTGAAGCCCATCATCAGGTTGCGGGGCGCATTACCGGAGGCGGCGTGTCGGGTGTCTTTTTCGCGCCGCGCATTGAAGTCGCCACGGGATTGAGCCAGGGCTGCGTCCCCATCGCCCAAAGCCACGAGATTTCCGATTGCGTGGATAATGTCATCATCGGACTGGACGGACGGCGTGCGCTCGATGTCCTGAAAGAGGACGTCGGCGCGGAAATGGCCGCCGACATATCCCAGATCGGTGGACTCATTCATGCGGCGCTGCCGATCCACGGATCGGATACCGGCGATTATCTGGTCCGCAATCTCATCGGCATCGACCCCGAACGCGGATGGCTGGCCATTGCCGAGCAGATCGAACCGGGTGAGCGAATCATATTCGTGCGCCGCGACCCGAAAAGTGCCGCCGAGAACCTGGGCCGCATGCTGGATCGCTTGAGAAAACGTCTGGGCCGTCCGCCCCGGGGCGGTGTCTACGTTTCATGCGTGGCGCGCGGGCCGAACATGTTCGGCGACGCCGACGGCGAAATGGGCATGATCCAAAACACGCTCGGCGACTTCCCGTTGATCGGTTTTTATGCGGGCGGCGAGGTTTCGTTCAACCGCCTTTACACATATACCGGTGTGCTGACTCTTTTCCTGTAGGGCGCCATGCGAATATTTGTTGGCATTCCTCTTCCCGAAGACATTCGCGAACGCTTGGGCGGCCTTTGTTCGGGCTTGCCGCGGGCGCGCTGGATCAGTCCGGAAAACATGCACGTCACGTTGCGTTTTATCGGCGAGACCGATGACGCCATGGCCGAGGATGTGGACGTAGCCCTTGGCGCAATTCGCCTGCCGCCCTTCGAAATTTCGTTTTCCAACGTCGGCTTTTTCGAGCGGGGCCGCAAAGTGCACACGCTCTGGGCCGGGGTCGAGGAGGGAAAAACCGTCGGCCAATTGCGCGACAAGGTGGAAAACGCCGTGGTGCGAGTCGGTTTCGAGTCCGAAAAGCGCAAGTTCAAGGCCCATGTCACGCTGGCGCGCCTGCGTGGCGTTCCGGCGCGCCGGGTCAGCGAATACCTGCACGTGCGCGACGGCTTTTTCGCCGGTCCCTTTCTGGCCGAACGCTTTACGTTGTTTCGCAGCCATCTGGGGCGCGGCGGGGCGCACTACGAAGTGCTGGCCGATTATCCGCTGGACGGCGTTTGAATTCCCAACAATTCGGGTAACCGAGCCATGTTTTCGAACACCAGGCCGGCTCCCGCCTTGTGCAGCATTTGCATGTAGCCGGGGCCGCAGTGGCCGCCGCCGGCGAATCCGAACACCTGCATTCCGGCATCTAGCCCGCCGCGAATGCCCGCTTCGGCGTCCTCGACAACGACGCAGCGTGCCGGGTCGACGCCCATTTGCCGGGCCGCATAAAGAAAAATGTCGGGCGCGGGCTTGCCCTTGGCGACCAGGGACGTGCTGAAAAGGTGGGGTTCGAAAAACTCCATCAGGCCGGTGGTTTGAAGGGAGTTTTCGATCTTCTCCGGCACCCCGCTTGATGCCACGCAGACCGGAATGTCGATTTTGCGCAGCGCGTCGGCGACGCCGGGAACGGCCTCCAGTTCGCGGGCGAAAACGCCAAGATCATGAGCGCGCACGGTTTCCTCGAAATCCTCGGGCAGTTTCTTTCCCCAGTCTTTTTCGACCGCTGTTTTGAGCGAAGCCAGACTGATTCCGGTGTAACGATCCCGGCATTGCTGGGCGGTAATGGGGTAGCCTTCGCGTGTCAGCCGCGTCGCCATCAGGCGGCTGGCCAGCATTTCGCTGTCCACCAGAACGCCATCGCAATCGAAAATAACGAGATCAGCAGCCATAGTGGTCCAAGGTATCTGACGTTGCTTGAATATATGAGCCGCCAAACAGGCGCACGTGGATCAACAGATGATAGAGGTTATAGAGATGAACGCGCTCGTCGAAAAACCCCGGCTGAATGGGGCGGATTTCGTGATAGCGCACGAAGAACGGTTTGCCGAAAGTGCCGAACAGGGTCGAATAGGCCAGTTCCTGTTCGTCATGGGCGAAGTAGCAGGATGGATCGACGAACGCCGCGACCTTCCCGTTGTTGCACAAGACATTTCCGGTCCACATGTCGCCGTGGATAAGGGCCGGCTGCTCGGGTTCGAAAAGCCATTGATCCAGCCGGTCCATGAGGCGTTCCAGCCGCGGCACGAACTCGCGTGCCAGTTTGCCTGAATCGACGGCCGCCTGCATGGTGTGGCGCAGGCGGTGTTCGCGAAAGAACTCGACCCAGCTTTCGGTCCAGGGTGCCGGCTTCAAAAGGCCGCCCGATAGCGACCCCTGATCGAAACCGTAGGCGTCCGCTGAAATATTGTGCAGGTCGGCCAGCAACTCGGCGGCGTGGGTCTGGGCTTGCGCCGTGATGCCGCCGTCAGTGGGAATGAAACTGATGATCAGAACGCTGGCGTCGGCGTGAAGCACGTCGGGCACCGGCAAATTGGTGTATTCCGCCAGATAGCGCAGGCGGTGGGCCTCTTGCATCAGGCCGGTGCTTTCATCTCCGAGTTTGATGACGACCCGTTCGCCGTCGGCCAGATCGACGCGCATGACGTCGGACACGCAGCCGCCTTGCAGGGCCTGAAATTCCACCGGCGGCGCGCCTGTGGCCATCTGGATCGTTTCGCGGATATCTTGTCGCATCTTTTTTTCTAGCACCCCAGTTGGGACAATGTGCGTTCAACCGAGCCCACGTAAGAACCGCCGAACAGGCGCACGTGGACCAAAAGCGGATAGAGATTATACAGATCGCGCCGTTCTTCGAAAAAACCGGCCGCGATGGGCCGAAGGTCATTGTAGCGCGAAAAGAACGCCTGACCAAAGGTGCCGAACAGGGTGCTGAAGGCCAGTTCGATTTCGGGGTCGCCGAAATAGACGGCGGGGTCGATGAAACCGGCAATGCGTCCGTTTTTGCAAAGCACGTTGCCGGTCCACATATCGCCGTGCAGGAGCGACGGATATTCGGGTTCCTCGATCCAGCGGTCCAGCTTTCCGGCCAGCGCGGTGACGCGATCCATCAGGCGGTGCGGCATTCGGCCCGCGTCCAGCGCCTCTCGGGCCATGTACAGCAATCGGTGTTGGGCGAAAAAGTCCAGCCAGCGCTGGGTTTGCGGGTTGGGTTGATGCAGCCCGCCGATCAGCGTGTCGAAATCGAACCCAAACGCTTCGCCGCGCACGTTGTGCAGGTCGGCCAGCAGTTCGGCGGCGTGGGTTTGGGCCTCAGCGGTGATACCCCCCGCCGTGTCGATGTACGCCATCAACAAAAGCGTGTCTTCCGCGTGCACAACGTCCGGCACGGGCAGGTTACTCAGGCTGCCCAGGCATTGGAGCATCATGCCTTCGATGGCGAGCCCGCTTCCGACATTACCCGTTTTAGCGACAAGCCGTTTTCCGTTGGCCAGATCGACCCGGTAAACCTCGCCCACGCAGCCGCCGCTCAAGGGCGAAATGCGCTCGACCGGGACGCCGGTGATGTCGTGGATGACGGCTTTGAGGCTCACAAATAGTTTTCCCGGATGTCGGCCAGCAATCCGCGCGAGGCCTCCTCGATCAGATCGACCACCAGCTCGAACCCGTCCGGCCCGCCGTAATAGGGGTCGGGCACCTCGCGCCTGCCGCTTTGCGGGGTGAATTCCAGGAAACGGAAAAGTTTGCTTTCCATGCCCGGCGGGCAGATTTTCGACAGGTTGGCCTTGTTGTCCTGATCCATGGCGATGACGTAATCAAAACGCTCGAAGTCCGCCGATACGGCTTGACGCGCGCGCAGATCGCTCAGATCGACGCCGCGTTTGCGCGCTGTGGCGCTCATGCGTTTGTCCGGCGCTTCGCCCACATGCCAGGCCCCGGTTCCCGCCGAGTCGCAGGCGATTTTGCCATCCAGCCCCTCGCTTTTCACCAGTGCCCGAAAGACGCCCTCGGCGGTGGGCGAACGGCAGATGTTCCCCAAACAAACGAACACGACTTTTACCAAGATTTTCCTCCCCAATACGATCCGTCGCATTATCATGGCGCGGCGCAACGGGTTCAACCCGCGAGAGGAAAGAATATGCCGAGCGAACAGAATTGCGCGATCGTCATTCTGACCGGGGCGGGCATTTCCAGGGAATCGGGTCTCGATACCTTCCGCGACGCCGACGGCATTTGGGCGAGCGTGCGCATCGAAGATGTGGCGACGCCTGAAGCCTTCGCCCGCGACCCCGAAGGCGTGCACGCGTTCTACAATTCCCGGCGGCGCAAACTGCGCGAAGGCAATGTCCAGCCCAACACCGCCCATGAAGCGCTGGCCAAACTGGAAAGCCAATGGCCGGGCACCCTGCTGCTCGTCACCCAGAACGTCGATAATTTGCACGAACGCGCGGGCTCCAAAAACCTGATCCACATGCACGGCGAACACGCCAAAGCCCGCTGCGCCCATTGCGGCGTGACCCTCGTTTGGGAAGGTGATATGTCGCTCGAAGACGTGTGCGCCGATTGCGGCCAAGCGGGCGGCATGCGCCCCCACGTCGTCTGGTTCGGCGAAATGCCGCTGGAAATGGAACGCATCTACGCAGCCCTTGAAACCTGCGCGCTTTTCATCTCCATCGGCACCTCCGGCAACGTCTACCCGGCCGCAGGCTTCGTCCAACATGCCCGCCAGACGGCGCGGGCCCACACCGTCGAACTCAACCTCGAACCCTCCGAAGGAGCCAGTCTTTTCGCCGAAACCCTCTACGGCCCGGCAACCCAGGTGGTGCCGGGGTATGTGGAGAAATTGTTGGAGGCGGGGTGGTGAGGGCCACCACCCCTATCTCAGACTAAACCCTCAGCCGCCAACCGCTTTGCGCAGGCGAAGGCGCAGCGCATTCAGCCGGATAAAGCCCGACGCGTCCTTTTGGTCGTAGACCGTGTCGGCTTCGAAGGTGGCGATTTCTTCGGAGTAGAGGCTGTTGGGGGATTTGCGTCCCACCACCGAGGCGTTGCCTTTGTAGAGCTTCATGCGGGTGGTGCCGGTGACCAGTTTCTGGCTTTGGTCGATGGCGGCTTGCAGCATTTCGCGCTCGGGGGCGAACCAGAAGCCGTTGTAGACCATTTCGGCGTACTTGGGCATCAGCTCGTCTTTCAAGTGCTGGGCGGCGCGGTCCAGGACCAGGCTTTCGACGCCACGGCGCGCATTGAACAGAATGGTTCCGCCGGGGGTTTCGTAGACGCCGCGGCTCTTCATGCCGACGAAGCGGTTTTCGACAATGTCCATACGGCCGATGCCGTTGGCCCCGCCCAGTTCGTTGAGCTTGGTCAACAGCGTGGCCGGGCTCATTTTCACGCCATCAATGGCCACCGGGTCGCCCTGTTCGAAATCGATCTCAACATACGTGGGTTTGTCGGGCGCGGCTTCGGGCGAGACGGAGCGGGTGTAAATGTACTCCTCGGCCTCCTGCCACGGGTCTTCCAGCGCCTTGCCCTCGCACGAAATGTGCAACAGGTTGGCGTCCGCCGAATAGGGCGCTTCGCCGCGCTTGTCGGTGGGGATGGGAATCTGGTGTTTTTCGGCGTACTCGATCAGCTTGGTGCGCGAGCTCAAATCCCATTCGCGCCACGGCGCGATGATCTTGATGTCGGGTTGCAGCGCATAGTAGCCCAACTCGAAGCGCACCTGGTCATTGCCCTTGCCGGTCGCCCCGTGGGACACGGCGTCGGCGCCGACTTCCTGGGCGATTTCGATCTGGCGCTTGGAAATCAGGGGCCGCGCGATGGACGTGCCCAAAAGGTACGTACCCTCGTAAATGGCGTTGGCGCGGAACATGGGGAACACGAAGTCGCGCACGAATTCCTCGCGCAGGTCTTCGATGTAGATTTCCTTGATGCCCATCATCTCGGCCTTGGCGCGCGCAGGCTCAACTTCTTCGCCCTGGCCGATGTCGGCGGTGAAGGTGACGACTTCACAGTTATATTCGTCCTGCAGCCAACGCAGGATAACGGAGGTGTCCAACCCGCCCGAGTAAGCGAGAACGACCTTCTTGACTTCGCCTTTCATGGGATGCGCGCCTTTATGTTTGGGTTCGCCGAAAATTGCGCGCGCAGTATAGGGATTTTGCGGGCCGGAGCAAGGGCGAGGGACGCTAGTGATCGTCGGGAATGCCCTCGGCGATCCTTGCCTTGTGGCGGCTGAGCCGCTCGCGTTCGGTGGCGGAGCGCAACTGGCCGCACGCCGCCATGATGTCGCGACCGCGTGGCAGCCTGATAGGAGCCGAATATCCGGCATCATTCAGGATATCGGAGAACTTCCGCATGGCCGGCGCGGTCGAACATTTATAGATCGCACCCGGCCACGGATTGAACGGGATCAGGTTGAACTTGGCGGGAATGCCCTTCACCAGTTTGGCCAGCGCACGCGCGTCGGCAGGCGAGTCGTTGACGCCCTTGAGCATCACGTACTCAAACGTGATGCGCCTTGCGTTGTCGGCACCCGGATACTCGCGGCACGCCGCCAGCAGTTCCTTGAGCGGGTATTTGCGGTTGATCGGCATGATCTGGTTGCGCAACTCGTCGGTCACGGCATGCAGGCTGATGGCCAGCTTAACCCCCAGTTCCTCGCCGCAACGGCGGATGAGCGGCACGATGCCCGAGGTGGACAACGTGATCCTGCGCTTTGAAATGGCGATGCCTTCGCCGTCCATGATGATGTGTAGGGCCTTGGCCACTTCGTCGTAGTTCATCAACGGCTCGCCCATGCCCATGACGACGATGT
>JABGRG010000004.1:40769-83951 GCA_018648445.1 Rhodospirillales bacterium
CAGCCGGTCACCGGCGGGCGCGGGCCATTCGCCGTAGGAATCGCGCGCCACCATTACCTGGCCGACGATTTCGGCGGCGCTCAGATTGCGCACAAACAACTGGGTGCCGGTGTGGCAGAACTTGCACGTCAGCGTGCAGCCCACCTGCGAAGAGACACACAAAGCGCCGCGATCGTCTTCGGGGATGAACACGCACTCGGCCTCATGGCCTTCGGCGAACTTGAGCAGCCATTTGCGCGACTTGTCCTCGCTGCGCAGCTCGGTGGTGACGCCGGGCCGTTCCAGCGAACAACGTTCGGCCAGCCGCGCCCTGAAATCCTTGGCCAGGGTCGTCATGCGCGAGAAATCGGTTTCGCCGCGGTAATAGATCCAGTGCCACAGCTGCTTGGCGCGAAAGGGCTTTTCTCCCATTTCCGTCAAAAAGGCGGCCAGTTCGTCGCGCGAAAGCCCGATCAGGTTGGTTCGTTCGTCACTCATGAGGGGAGAGATAGAGCGATTCGTACGCCTACGCCAATCAAATCGACGTATTTCGGAAGGAACCCGGCAGCCGGATCGTCGGCACGGAGGATATCGGGATAGGTTCCGGCAGAGAGGGGCCGGCGCATGTCCGGTCTTCGAAAAATACCATCGGTCTGGCGTCAAAATAGGACAGTCTATTTGTTAGTGTGCCGCCAATGGAATACAACTTCAAGCTCACGCGCGACCCGATAAATTCCCGCTTGATGCCAAACGCCGAGAGCAAAGGACAGCCCATGAGCAGTATCCTCAATTGCACGGGCCACAAGACAACACTGCCCAACGTCGTTGATAGCGATGGGGCCTATCTGTTTGACGACAAGGGAAAACGCTATCTTGATTTGGAATCCGGCGTTTGGTGTACGCCTTTGGGTCATAAGAACGTCAGGGTCAATGCCGCTATCGCACGGCAGGCGAATACGATTGCTCATTCCGGTTTCTGCTTTTCGAACGATACCGTCGAAAAGGCCGCTCGATCGGTCCTCTCGATTACCGAACTGAAGGACGGCAAATGCGTGTTCTTGACTTCGGGAAGCGAGGTCAATGAACTTGCCCTGCAAATTTGCAGGCATATTTCGGAAAAACCGATAAACCTGTGCCTGCACGACGCCTATTTCGGTTCTTACGGCTCGGTTAAAGACCGGGAGAGAGGCTGGTATCCGTTTGATTGGCGTGAATGTGCGGACTGCCCAAACAGCGAAAAATGCCAAAGCGAATGCCCGAAATTGAAAGGCATCCCGGACGGCATCTCGGTGTTCGCTTTTGAACCGGGTAGCGCATCCGGCTTTGTGCGGTTTCCCCCGGCATCTCTGATACGGAACATTGTCAAAATTGTCCGGACCCAAGGAGGGAAGATTCTCGTCAATGATGTGACGACCGGAATGGGTCGGACCGGAAAGTGGTTTGGTTTCAACCACTACAATATCGAACCCGACATGGTGGCCATCGGGAAAGGCCTCGGCAACGGCTACCCGGTCAGTGCATTGGCTGTAAATCGCGAGACGGCGGGCCAGTTGGAAGACGGCACTTTCAAATACATGCAATCCCACCAAAACGACCCGTTGGGCGCGGCCGTTGCCTGTGAGGTTATTAAGGTGCTGACGGATGAAAAGCTGGTGTCCAAAGCCGCAATATTGGGCGACAGTTTTCTCGAAATGCTGCAAGTACTTACCAACAGCACCCACATCGCGGAAGTGCGTGGCCGCGGACTAATGTTTGCGGTTGAGTTCACCGAAAAGGCGGTTGGCGACAGGATTTGCGACCGGCTTTTGGAAAAAGGCTATATCGTTTGCAACAGGGGAGGAATGTTCCGGATAGATCCCCCGTTGGTGATAGAGGAGATGGATTTTCGCGGATTTGTCTCAGCGTTCGGGGACCTGTTGGCCGAGGAATAAGATCGTGGAAGTCGGGAGCGGTCCGGTCGGGCTGCCATCCGGGAGCAGGCCTCGGGAGCGGGTGAAAAAGACGGCCGAACCGCGTGAGAAATGGTTTTCTCGGGGGGGAATCGCGATCCGGCCGCAGGCTTTCACAGGGAGAAGAATGCAAAACAGAGAGAGATGCTCCTGACGACGGGCATATAAAAATTCTGTTCTAATTCCATTCAACCCGGTCAAGTATTTCGCAAGCCGCGTGCCAAACGCGTGATTCCCAGTTTTCCGCCGTTTTTGACGGTATCTCTAAACGGGCGAGCGGCGCCGAACGGCAATTATTCGTAGAATGCAAAGCGTATTGCGATGCCATCGCATTTGTAGAACAAAGGGCGCTCAATTCCCGAAAGGGGATGCCGCCTTATCTCGCATACCGGCGCGCTACCCGTTACGCCGCTGTATTTCTTGCCGCGATTGTCGATCTAATGATGTTCAAAAGTTCGTCGTTCGAAGTCTGTGTCTTGATCAACGCCACCTCGATGCTCTTTGCCGTATCGCGTGAAATGTCCTTTGCCGAGAAGACAATTACCGGGGTCGATGGGCGGTCGGGCCTATTGAGAAACGGCAGAAGAGTTTCACCTTTTCCATCCGGCAGCATTAGATCAAGAATGACAAGGTCGAAGGGATTGGCCTCCATCAGCGCTCTGGCCTCCCTCAAGGTTTTGGCTGCCGTCACCGTGCCCATTTCATCGACAAGAACCGAGACAATACGGAGCACATTTTCGTCATCTTCCACATGAAGGATGCGGGGTTTGGTGTCTCCAAGGTGTCTCAACGCGTTGCTTAGCCGCGTGACAAGAACCTTCTGATCAATGGGCTTTTCAATCCAGTCAATGACCCCGATGGCGTCGCCGTTCAGCTCCTGCTTTCCATCGCTGGCGGTGGCCGAAACGACGATGACCGGAAGGTTATGGGTCCCGGGGTTTTTCCTGAGTTCCTGTATCAGGGATATTCCATCCTGATCGGGGAGCCCCAGATCAAGGGTCATGGCGTCGAAACGACCCGTTTCGAGCATCCGCTTTGCCTGTTCGGAGGTTCTCGCAATGGCGGTCTGGAATCCCGCTTGCGCGAGCATCCCTTCCAGAATAGCTGCAACATCGATTTCGTCTTCGCAAATCAGGATTCGGTTGCCGTTTCCGCCTGCTTCCAAGGGTCTCGCTTCGCCTTGTTCCGCAAGCTCCGGAAGATTGACGAAAAAAGTCGATCCCTTGCCTGTCTCCGTTTCAAAACTCATGCTCCCGGCGTGCTTGTCGACAATAGCCCTGGTGATGCTGAGGCCCAGCCCGGTGCCGCCGACTTTGCGGGTGTCGGAAGAGTCTGCCTGGGAGAATTTTTCGAAAATATTGGCGCGGAATTCTTCGGGAATGCCAGGACCCTTGTCTTGGACGCCAATGCGGACGGCGCCTTTATGGCGGACGACGGACAAACAGATATCTTCCCCTTGCGGAGAAAATTTGGCGGCGTTGGACATCAGGTTGGACAGAACCTGCATCAGGCGATCCCTGTCTCCCACCACCAATGCCTGTTCATCTGCGCTTGCGCGCACAAAGGCAACGCCTTGTTCATCGCCATAGCCCTTGTTGGCCTCAATCGCTTCATCGACAAGGGTCAGGACTTCGACGGGTTTCATGTGAAAACTCATTTTACCGGCCTCGATTTTCTCCATATCGAGGATGTCGTTGATGAGCAGCACCAAGCGGTCCGAGTTGTTGTAGGCGATGTTCAGCATTGACTTGAGCTCGTCGGGAAGTTCGCCGGCGGCTCCGGATTTAATCAGGCCGATTGATCCTTTGATGGATGTCAGCGGCGTACGAAGTTCGTGACTGACCGTCGAGATGAATTCCGCCTTGGCGCGGTCGACCCTCCTGCGTTCCGTGATGTCGCGGACAATGGCCACGAAGCGTGGCTCTTCATCCGTTGGGGCTACGAACTGCAGGAAAATCTCGACCGGAATTTGTGTCCCGTCCTTGTTTTCGTGAAGGGTTTCAAATGTGGTCGAATGCTGTGGCCCGTCAATCAGGGATTGGACCATATTGCGGAATTCTTCCTCATTATATTCGGGTTTGATTTGGAAAGGCGCCATCTCGAACAGTTCGCTTTCCGAGTACCCCACCTGTTCTATGGCTCCGTGGTTGACGTAGAAAAATTTCAGGGTGTCGGGCCGGAACATGAAAATGCAATCCTGGGTCCTGTCCAGGGTCGTCTTGAATTGATCGATTTCATCCTCAGCCTTTTTTCGTTTGCTGATGTCCGAATTCGTTCCCGACATGCGGAGCGGTTTGCCATCGTCAGTCCACTCCACCACCTTGCCGCGGTCCAGCACCCAGACCCACGAGCCATCTTTGTGACGCCTACGGGTTTCACATTCATAGCGATTCAACTCTCCTGAAAAGTGTCTCTCAAGTTGTTCAAGAGAGAGCTTCAGATCATCAGGATGGCAGGCGTTTCTCCAGGTATCGGCGTCAATGGGTTCAAGTTCGTTCAGCGTATAGCCGATAATTCCAGCCCACCGTTCATTGAAGCTGATCTCATCGGTCTGAATATTCCACTCCCAGGTGCCGATGTTCGTGCTCCAGATAATGTCCGATAAGCGTTGTTCCTTTTCCTCGGTTTCCTTTTGGGCTTGCGCCAAACTTTCCAGGCTCGAGTTGACCGTTCGGACCATGCTGTTGAAGGCCTTCACCAGCTGGCCCATTTCGTCTCCGGACGATACCTCAACATCCGCAACGTTCTCTCCGGCCGCCAATTTTTGAGTATTCCCTGTCAGTCTGATGACGGGGGTTACCAATTTTCGTTGGGCCACCAGGGCGATGACGATGATGAGAAAAAGTAGCCCCACCGCTTCCCAGATGAACAGCATCCTCATGGAAGCCTGCTCAGCCGCGAAATGGGTCTTGCGTAATTCCAGAAGCCGCTCCTCTTCTCCCTTGAACACCTGGAGGTTGGTGCGAATGGCGTCCATTTTCTTCTTGCCCTCGTCACTATTGACGATGGCCAGGGCCTCGCTCCGCTTGTTCTTTTTAGCCAACAGAATGGTATTGCCCAGCTCGTCGAGCTTACCGGCCATATCTTTTTCAATGGCATCCAGACGCGATTGCTGAATGGAATTGTCGCGGGTCAGAATTCTTAGCGAACGAAATTTGGACCGGGCTTTGTCGATACCGAGATGATAGGGCTCCAGGTATTCCGGCTGGCCGGTAAGCAGAAAACCGCGCTGGCCCGTTTCCGCATCCCGCAAATGCCCCAAAAAGGACTCGCTTTCCGTAATGACCTGGTGGGTATGCCAGATCGAAGCCTGTTGCTCGGCGGCGTTCTTTTCCGCCATCCAAAGAAAGCCGAAATTGCTGATGCTGATGAGAGCCAGCAGCCCAAATGAAAAAACCAGCTTTCCTCGAAGGCCAAATTTCATGGGCGAAATTTCCTTAGCACAAAGGTAACGGTTGCAGCGGGCCAAGAACCTTCAAATATATCACCCCATTCCCGCCGGACGCCGAAATTTCTTCTCCGCGAAACGCCGGATTTTTTGGCCGCGCTACTTAATTCCGCACGCCTTTGCGGCGGCTTTGAGGGCTGCCGTAAATCCCTTCAGGGAGTAGGTGTCGGTGGTCAGGGTGCCTCTGGTTGAAGTTCCTTCGACGATCATGGTTCCGCCGCCGCGCATGGCGGCGATGACGGCCTGGTCGGTCTCCGCGTCATGGGTCCAGGCGTAACCGCCGTCGGTGAACAACTTGAAGGGTTTGCCGCTGTCGATGCGGGCCAGTGCGTCCGAGCCTTTTTTGTACGTGTATCCGGCGCGGATACTGACCTCGCCGTTCTTATTTTCCTTGGGGCGAAGGGTGATCATCGCGTAGGCGTCACCGCGTTCTGTGTATTTGCCTTCGGATTTCTCCGGCAGGCTGGCGATATAACAAAGGGGCTTGCCGTTTTCCGTGTCGGAAAAGGCATTCCACGCGCCGAAGGTCTCGATGAAAGTCTCCTGGGCCTGCCCCACGCTTACGCCAAGTGCCAAAAGAAAAGCGACGGCGGCAATCAATTTCATGACTGTTTTCATGGCCTCATAGATAGCCGTGACGGGCCCGCTTGCCAAGTCTTTCATCAGGGCGCTTTCCGACCATACGCGGCTATTCTGACCGAGGCCATTTGCACCTGGGATAGGAGTGCTTTGCAGAGCGTAGCGGTACTACGGTCAAAATGCACGACGACGCCCAGGTGCAAATGGCCCGGCCCGAAGGGTGGTCCGTGGCCGCCGCCCGCGTCGTTGCACGGCTTGCCCGATGCGCAAGCATCGCGCCGCACCGCGCGCCTAGCGGATCTGTCCACCACGGGCCATCAGAATGACCGCGTATGGTCGGAAAGCGCTCTAAATATCGGGGACGTCCTCGGGCGGCGATGTGCGGAACTTTTTCCACTTGTTGCGGATTTTCGGGCCGCCGAAGACCGTTTCGGGCAGGGCTTCGGTGGGGCCGCCGGGCATGACCGGGCGATCCGGGAAACGGCCTAGCGAAATTAGCCGGTCGTACATGATGATGGCGGCGGCCACGCCCACGTTGACGCAGAACTTCATGGGGATTTTAACCACGAACTCGCACCGTTCGGTCATTCCGGCGGACAGCGATCCCCGTTCGGGGCCCAGAATGTAAGCGGCCTGCCGCGGGTGGCGAAAGCTGGGTAACTCCACGGCGTCGGGCGTCAATTCGACACCGACCAGCGAACAATCCTTGGGCAGGACCATCGCATCCATATCTGGGAATCCGTAAAACGGCAGGCTGGCGGGCGCGTTGGAGGTGTCGGCCAGCCGTCCCTTGTCCTCGGCGTACATGGCTGCCACGGTAAACACGAAACTGCCGCCGAACGCATGGGTCGTGCGGAAGATGCTGCCCACGTTCATGGGCTTGCTGATACGTTCAATGCCAACGCCGAAATAACCGCGCAACGCTCGCAATCTCCTGATCTTCTGGTGTAGGGTCCGTTTGTTGCGCCAAAACGCCTGAATAATCAAGGAGATTGCCTCGTGCGAGCCGTCATTTGTCGCGATTGGGGAACGCCCGCCGATCTGGAAGTCGCTGAAATCGCCCCGCCCAACATGCGCCCGCGCGGTGTGCGCATCCGCGTTGCGGCCGCCGGAATTAACTTCGCCGATACGGTGATGATCCAGGGCCGCTATCAGGGAAGGCCGCCGTTGCCGTGCTGTCCGGGTCTGGAAGTCGCGGGCGAGGTGATCGAAGTGGCCGACGGCGTGATGCGTTGCAAGGTGGGCGATCGCGTTCTGGCGGCCGTCGATTACGGCGGGTATGCCGAGGAAGCGATCGCCGAGGAAGCCTACGTCTGGCAAATCCCGGACGGCATGGACATGGTCAACGCCGCCGGGTTTGCCATCGTTTACGGAACCTCGCATTTGGCCCTGACCGACCGCTCGAACCTGAAGGCGGGGGAAACGCTGGTGGTTCACGGTGCGGCGGGCGGTGTCGGCCTGACGGCGGTGGAAATCGGCAAGAAAATCGGCGCCACGGTGATCGCCACGGCGGGAAGCTCGGAAAAACTGGAGATCGCCGCAGGGCACGGCGCCGATCATCTGATCAATTACTCGGATGAAGACGTGCGTGAACGCGTCAAGGAACTTACCGGCGGGCGCGGTGCGGACGTTGTGTATGATCCCGTGGGCGGAAGCGCTTTCGACGCTTCGTTGCGTTCCATCGCCTGGAACGGGCGCATCGTCATTATCGGCTTTGCCAGCGGCACGGTGCCGCAGGTACCGGCCAATATTCTGTTGGTCAAGCACGTCGGTGTTCTGGGTTTTTACTGGGGATCGTATAAGGACCACTGTCCCGAAATGATTACGTCCTCTATTGACGAAATGCTGGGCTGGTATGCGGACGGGGCCATCAAGCCAAGGGTCTCCATGACCTACGATCTGGCCGACGCAGCCCAGGCCATGGGAGCGCTGCTGGCGCGAAAATCCACCGGAAAAATCGTCCTGACCATGGGAGCGTAAGGTATGGCGCGCAAAAAAAATGCCGATCAAAAACCCGAAGACAAAGTCCGCGAACAATACGAGGTTTATCCGTACCCGCCGCGCGATCCGCGCGACGAGGCCAAACGGCTGCACGAAGGGTCGCCCAGCTATCTTTTGGAACTCAACCATTACATCTTCGGTGGACGGCGTGACTTTTCGAAGCCATTCAAGGCTCTGGTCGCGGGTGGCGGCACCGGTGACGCAGCGGTTTTTCTGGCCCAGCAACTGGCCGATATCGGATGCCCGGCGGAGGTCACCTATATCGATCTGTCCGAAAGCAGCCGTAAAATCGCCGAAGCCCGGGTGCAGGCGCGCAAACTGACCAACGTTACCTTCCACCAACTCTCCATTCTGGATTTGCCCGGCTCGGGTTTGGGTCCTTTCGATTACATCGATTGCTGCGGCGTGCTTCATCATCTAGAAGACCCGGCCGCCGGGCTGCAGGCGTTGGCCAGTGTTCTGGCCGAGGATGGCGGCATCGGGTTCATGCTGTATGGCGAACTGGGGCGCACCGGTGTCTATCCGGTGCAGGATATGATGCACATGCTTACGCCTGAGGACTCGCCGCCCGAAAAGGTGAGCATGGCGCGCAGGCTTATAGCGCAGCTTCCGCCCTCTAACTGGCTAAAGCGCAATCCCAGAATTCAGGACCATCTGGAAGGGGACGACGCGAAGCTGTTCGATCTTTTGCTGCACAGCCGGGACCGGGCGTACAAGGTATCCGAAATCGGGGCGCTAATGGAGGATGGCGGGTTTCGCGTCACCACCTTTATCGCGCCCGTTGTTTACAATCCGGTCTTTTATATCAACGATCCGGTGTTGCTGGCGCGCCTGAAGGAACTGGAGCAAATCGAAGCATGGGCGTTTGCCGAGCTGCTGTGCGGCAACATTTCCAAGCATGTCTTTTATGTGACGCGGCAGTCGAACAAGGCGGCGTGCGTGGCCGACCCAAATGATGACCGGGCAATCCCCGTATTTCGCAACGCCGACGTCGCATCACTGGCCGAAAAAGCCAAGGCCAAGGGAACGTATACCGCCAGCATCTACGGCATGAAGTTTAGCTTTCCCTCGCCGCCGATGGCCGCCGCCATCCTCACCCGCGTTGACGGTGTGCGCACCATCGCGGACATCCGGGCCGAGTTGCAGGAGATCAACCCTCAACTGTCCGATGCCGCCTTTGCCCAACAGTTCCTGGCGCTTTACGGGGCGCTCAATGGAATGAGCAATCTGTTTCTGAAGCTACCCGTCGACAAGTAGGCGCACCGGGCGTTCGGCGATGGGCAAATGAATAAGAGCGGCGGCGAAGCCCAGAATGATGGACGCGATCCAGATGGTGTCGTAGGACCCGGTCGCGTCGTACACAACCCCGCCCAGCCACACGCCCAGAAAGCTGCCCAACTGGTGGCCGAAAAAGACGATACCGAACAGGGTCGACAGGTAGCGGACGCCAAAAATCTGACCGACCAGCCCGCTGGTCAGCGGCACCGTGCCCAGCCACAACAGCCCCAGCGCGGCGGCGAAGACATAGACGGTAATCTCCGATTTCGGCGCGACCAAAAACGCCGCGATGACCAGGGCGCGCAGAACATAAAGGGCGGCAAGCACGCGCTTTTTGGAATAGCGGCCCCCCAATGCGCCGCAGGCGAAGGTTCCGGCAATATTGAAAATGCCGATCAGCGCCAGCGCCATGGCCCCTGTCGCGGTCGGTAGGCCAAGATCCACCAGATAGGCGGGCAGGTGGACAGCGACGAACACCACCTGAAAGCCACAAACGAAAAATCCGGTGGTTAGATAAATAAATCCGCGATGGCCGCCCGCTTCCTTGAGGGCCTGGGCCAGGGATTGTGTTTCGGTTTGATGGCCCCGCTCTTCCTTGGGCCGACCCGCCACGGCCAGAGCCAACGGCACCATGAGGACCGAAAGAACCGCCATGGCGAAAAAAGCACCGCTCCAGCCTTGCGCCGAAATCAGCGCCTGACCGACCGGGGCCATGGCGAACTGGCCGAAGGACCCGCCGGCGCTGACGACACCCAGGGCCATGCTTCGTGTTTCTTGCGGAACCGCGCGGGCAACCGCGCCCAGCACCACGGAAAACCCAGTGGCCGCCATGGCGAGGCCGATCAACACCCCGCCGCCCAGTTGCAGGCCCGCGATGTCGGTCATATTGGCCATCACCAGAAGACCGGCGGCATAAACCAAAGCCCCGGCGGCAATCACGCGGGCCGCGCCGAACTTGTCGGCGATCATTCCGGTCAGCGGCTGGAAAGCGCCCCACAACAGATTTTGCACGGCCATGGCCAGCGCGAAGCCTTCGCGCCCGATCCCCAGTTCCCCCGTTACCGGCGTCATAAACAGTCCGAAGGTCTGGCGGATGCCCATGGCGAGGCTCAAAATCAGCCCGCCGCAAACGATGATAATGGTCGTTTTTTTCGTCATTTTCCTTTGGCCAGCACCAGAACGTTGCCGCCCAGAACCAGCGCCACTCCGGCCATGGCTGCCCCGGTCCACATGAAGCCCTCGAACATGGTCGACAAGGCCAGTGCGACGATGGGGAACAGCACCGCCGAGTACGAAGCGCGGTCCGGCCCGATGCGCCCCAATAAGGTTATGTAGGACCAAAAAGCGATCACGGTGGCAAAAACCGCCAAATATATCAGCGAGCCCACATACCCCACGGACATATCGAAATTGAACGGCCGTCCTGCAAGAAGGCTGAAAAGAGTGATGAAGGCGAATCCGTAAGCCATGCTGTAGGCGTTGTTTTGCAGAACGGGAATGCCAGCCCGCTGATTGCGCGCGCTGGTCAGCATTCCCATGGTCGCCGAAAAGGTTCCGGCCAGGGAAAGGACGAGACCCAGCGTTCCGGTTTGCGAAAGGTCGAAGGCGCTGATTTCCGGCCAAAAGACCAGCGAAATTCCGGCCATGCCGATGATCGCGCCGACGGCGACTCGGGGCCGGATGGGAAACCCGAACAGCAACGCGCCGACGATAATGGTCATGATCGTCACCGATGAAAAGGCCACGGCGACCAGCCCGCTGGTCAGATACTGGGAACCCAGGTAGATCAGGACGTAATTCGTGCAAAAAAGGAAAAGCCCCTGCACGGCCATGAAGGCATGCTCGCGTGCCGTGAACCGCATGGCCCGGCGCGTCGCCATACAGAACACCACCATGATAAGGGCGGCCAAGGCGAACCGGTAGACAACCGAAATCTCGGGCGCGACGACGCCCAATTGGAACTTGATGGCAAGCCAGCTCGTGCCCCAGAAAAAGACGGTCACGACATATAGAAGAAGATTGGTCATGGAATTTCCGAAAGGGTAGGCGTCGGGCCATGCGGTTCATGGCGCGCGCAGTATGAAGTCATCTTGGGTCTAATGGAAGGCCGCTGGCGTTTTGATGGGCGGCTCCCTATGCTTCCGGCCCATGCCGCTCCTGCAAACCATCAGTACCCGATTCGCGCGAATTCCGGCCCCGGTGCGCGGTGCCATATGGATGGTCATCTCGTGTTTTTTGTTCAGCCTGATGTCCGTCATTCTACGCAAGGTAACGGCTGAATTTCATCCCTTCCTGGTGACCTTCTGGCGCAACGTGTTTTGCCTGATGTTTTTGACGCCGTGGGTGCTCCGGGACGGCATCGAAAATCTGCGCACGCGGCGCATCGGCCTTCATGCGGTTCGCGCCGTGAGCGGCCTCGCCGCCCTGATCACCTGGATCACGGCGCTTTCCCTGATGCCCATCGCCGAAGTCACGGCCCTTGGTTTCACGACGCCCCTGTTTGTCACCGTGGGGGCCGCGATCATTCTGCGCGAGGCTGTGGGAATGCGGCGGTGGCTGGCCGTGGCGGTTGGTTTCGGCGGAGCGATGATTATTCTTCGGCCCGGGGTCGAAACAGTCTCACCGGCGGCGCTGGTAGCACTGGGCGCTGCGGCCTTCATGGCGTCATCATTTATTTTGGTGAAAAAGTTGTCGGCAACGGAAACGCCGATGACCATCGTTTTCTATATGGCACTGATCATGTTGCCGCTGTCGGCGGTGCTGGCGGCGTTCCAGTGGACAATGCCGCCACCCCACTTGTGGCCCTGGCTGATCGGCATCGGCGTTCTGGCGACCATCGTGCAGATGGCCATGACCAAGGCCTTTTCGATCGCCGACGTGACCGCGGTGATGCCGTTCGATTTCACCAAACTGATCTTTGCCGCGTTTCTGGGCTTCGTCTTTTTCGCTGAAATACCGGGAATATGGACATGGGCCGGGGCCGCCGTCATTTTTTCGGCGACGGTTTACACGGTTCGGCGGGAAGCGCGGCGATCCGGTCAATAAATTCCGCCAGTTGGATGTCGCGCGTTGTTACGCCGCCCGCCGCATGGGTCGTCAGCGCGATTTCGACGCGACCGTATACGTTTAGCCATTCGGGGTGGTGATCCATCTTTTCGGCACCCTCGGCGACCCGGGTCATGAAGGCGAAGGCGGCATTGAAACCGCCGAATCGAAAGCTTTTTTCGATGGCGTCGCGGGTGCGCGAATCGGTCCAACCGTCTAGCCCGGCGATGGCGTCCCGGCGCGTCTGACCCACCAATTTCTTGACCATTTCATGTTCTTTTCATCACCCTCTGATCGCCAGATGGGTTGGCTTGGCCAACGGTTCAAGGCGGGTTATTGTCGTTGCATGACACCCAGGTTCACCCAACCGCCCGGTCTGGCCGATATCGAAGTGATCGCGCGCGCCGCCCTGGCCAGCATCCCAGCCGAACTTCGCCGGTTCGTTACCGATGTGGTGATCCGGGTGGAGGAATTTCCCGACGCCGAAACCATGGATGAAATGGACCTGGAAAGCCCCTTCGACCTGCTCGGATTATACCGGGGCGTTTCGCTGGACCGCCAAAGTGTTTCGGAAACGCGGGCCGAACTCGACATGATCTTTTTGTACCGCGGGCCCATTCTGGATTACTGGTGCGAAACCGGCGAGGACCTGACCCATGTCGTCCGCCACGTCCTGATTCACGAAATCGGACATCACTTCGGGCTTAGCGACGAGGATATGGAACAAATCGAGGCGCAGCACTGAGCGGCCTCATGCGGGCCATGGTTCCTGGTCTTACGCCTACGCCACGGAATGGCAGGTTTCGAAGTTCGAGCGGTCGTTTTCTTCCTCAAACAAGATCATGAATTTCTTGGTGACGCCGTCCCCCGCGACGCTGGCCGGTAACAAATCCCACTGACCTTCACAATTGGCCTGCAGCCACGTTGCGACTTCGCCCGATGGCGCCGTGCTACTAAAGATCGTTCCGCAGTACAGCTTGCCCATTTATGCGTCTCTCCTGACCGGCGGATGAACCAAAAGGTCGATACAGCACAAATCCATTCGAGGTTACTGCCCACAATTTCTTCTCAAAATGTATGGGAAAACGACGTAATTCCAAATGCGGGATTTCCCTAATAGATCAGGGAAAATTCCGAATCGCGGAAGGGTCTATTTCAAATTTGCCCACAGGTGGGGTTAATTTGCGGCGCTGATTCCTGCCGCCGGACTGGGAAGCGGGATTTCATCCAACCAGTCTTGTGCCTCGGCGATAGACCGGAAGGTCCTGAACTGACGCGACACCTTTTCATCGACCATCGCTTCATACATCCTCGCGACGCCGAAACTGGCGTCGTTCGAGGCGACGAGCGCATGGCGTCCCGTCCGTGCGCGGGCACGTCCCGACACTTCGGTTGTCGCCGCGACGCTATTCATCTTCTCGTAGTCGATATTCATGCGTTCGACGGCTGTCAAACCCACCAGGGTTCTGTAGTGCTCGCCCCAGTCGCCGTCCCGATAAAGGGACCGGGTGCATTCGATCACCTCCGAGGATTCAAGAACGCCCCACGCTTCAAGGATAATGAGCTGGTTCTCGTGATCGATCTTGAAGGACATTGGCATAATGGCTCCGCTCTTCGAAGCGGTCGATCGCAGCGGCGCTGAATTCGCTTCGAAATCGTGCGCGAGAACAGCCACAATAATATTTAGAGAAAACCCTTTATCGAATGCGCGAAATTAGGCGCGTCTTTTTTTCCAGCCTGTGACGGGCGTCACATCCACCAATAAAAATGGCCCGGCAACAATTCGCGCCGAACCAGAAAAAAGCCGGAAAAAAACCCGGAAAAAAAATGGTGGAGCCGAGGAGAATCGAACTCCTGGCCTCGACATTGCGAACGTCGCGCTCTCCCAACTGAGCTACGGCCCCACACGTGCACCCGGCGCTTGACCGGGAACGGGCCGGATAATGTGTATGAACGCCGCCCTTGTCAAGGGTTCTGGGCCGCCCGACATACGCATTTGCGCCGAGCTTGCGCGCGGGCGGGCGGAACGTTAGTTTACCGACCGAATTTCGATTGCGGGAAAGCGGTGTCATGAGCGTGATTATGGAACCTTTGTTGTGGCTGGTTATTACCGTCATCGATCTTTACACGTGGGTGGTGATCGCCAGCGTTGTTCTGAGCTGGCTGACGGCCTTTAGCATCATCAACACACAAAACCGGGTGGTCTATCTGATCGGCGATGTGGTCTACCGGCTGACCGAACCGGCGCTTCGCCCCATCCGCAGAATCCTGCCCGATCTGGGCGGCATTGATCTTTCACCGGTGGTGCTGCTGCTGGGAATAATTTTCCTCAAGCAAATCGTCATCCGTCTCGCGTATCAGATAGGTGGCTGATAAGGGCGAATTTATCGGCGCGGTCGCGGGCGGCGTCGTATTAAAGGTGGTGGTCGCGCCCAAGGCGTCGCGCGAGGCCATCGAAGGATTGCGCGATCAGGCCAATGGCGGATGCGCGTTGCGGGTGGCGGTCAATGCCCCGCCCGAAGGCGGCAAGGCCAACGCCGCCGTGATCAAGCTGCTGGCCAAATCGTGGCGTCTGCCGAAGTCGGCGTTTTCGATCAGGGCCGGGGCCGCAGCGCGGCGCAAGACAGTATTTATTGAGGGCGACGCCAGTGAGCTGGCGCGCCACATAAAGCAATGGGTGGAACGATTGAAATGAGCACTGCCAAGATCATCGACGGAAAGGAATTTGCCGCAGGCCTGCGCGGGCGGGTCGGCGTTGCGGTAACGGGCCTCAAACAAAAGCACGGCCTGACGCCGGGTCTGGCGGTGGTGCTGGTTGGCGAGGACCCGGCCAGCCAGATTTATGTGCGCAACAAAAACAAACAGACGGTCGAAGCCGGAATGCAGTCGTTCGAACACCGATTGGCTGACAACACCAGCCAGGATGAATTGCTGGCGGTGGTCGAAAAACTTAACGCGGACCCCGCCGTCCACGGCATTCTGGTTCAGCTTCCGCTGCCCGATCAGATCGATTCGGAAGCGGTACTGGCGGCCATTGATCCGGCCAAGGATGTGGACGGCTTTCACGCCGTTAACACCGGACGACTGTGGAGCGGAGCGACCAACGCCATGACGCCCTGCACGCCGGTCGGCTGCCTGATGATGATTAAGGACCAGTTGGGCGAATTGAAGGGCAAGCGTGCGCTGGTTATCGGGCGTTCCAACATCGTCGGCAAACCCATGGCGGCGTTGCTGCTGGCCGAGCATTGCACGGTCACGCTGGCCCACTCACGCACCGATGATTTGGCGGGCGAGGCCCGGCGCGCCGATATTCTGGTCGCCGCCGTGGGCCGCGCGCAGATGGTCAAGGGCGATTGGGTCAAGCCCGGCGCCTGCGTTATCGATGTTGGCATGAACCGCATTCCCGCCCCGGAAAAGGGCGAAGGCAAGATGCGTCTGGTCGGCGATGTTGATTTCGACGAGGTGTCCAAGGTGGCTGGTTCGATTACGCCGGTTCCCGGCGGCGTCGGCCCCATGACCATCGCCTGCCTGCTGCGCAACACGGTGCTGGCGGCCTGCAACCAGGCTGGTGTGGCCGCGCCCGAACTTTGACGGGGCGACGAAAGGCACCTAGCTGTTCATCACGTGAACGATAAAAGTGTTCACGTGATGAACAAGAGGACGCGAATACGAACCTTGCCATGACCGAACTCGTCCTAGCTATTCTGTTTTTTGTCGCCAGCCATGGGATTCCGGCGTTCAAGCCAATTCGGCGCGGGATCGTTGGGCGAATCGGCGAACGCCCGTATCTGATTCTTTATTCCTGCCTGAGCCTGGGGGCGATCTGGTGGCTGGCGGTCGCCTATGGCAATGCGACCTATGTTGAGCTGTGGCCGTTTCTGCCCGAGGCCCGCTGGGTTCCGGTTTTGGTGATGCCGGTATCGTGCGTTCTGCTGGTGGCCGGGGTCGGTTCGCCAAACCCGCTTTCGATCCAGTTTATTCATCGCCCCTTCGATCCGGCGCGTCCGGGAATCGTATCGCTCACCCGCCACCCGCTGATCTGGGCTTTCATCACGTGGGCGGGCGCGCACCTGGTTCCCAACGGCGATGCGGCCTCGGTTCTGCTGTTCGGGGTTCTTCTGGTATTGAGCGTGGCGGGCCTTTTCAGCCTGGACACGAAAGCGCGCGCCGCTCTGGGCGAGGCGGATTGGACACGCCTTGCCGGGCGCTTCCCGATGTTCCCCGGCACACGTCGGATCGATGGGGCGGGGATCGGATTTTGGCGGATTTTGGGTGGTTTGGCCCTGTACTTGGCGCTGCTTTTCGGTCATGAAGTCGTCATCGGGATTTCACCATTCCCGTTATAAGAGAAAAGCCTCCAAAATTGATAACGGATTAGTAGAAAATTTTAATGCGGACCATTCGCATTTCCCTTGACTCGCATACCCCCAAAGAATATAGGGAAACGCAAGGGAAGTTGGCGATTTCCGTCGAAGAATTCACTGCGCCAAGCAGAGCCCTGTTAGGAGAAGATCGTGTCAAACGACCTATCCGGGATTGCCGGAGAATCGTTGTTTCCGCTTTCAACCGCAGTTGCCGGAGATCGTCTTGTTATATCTGCCTTGGATGCGGGCAAGGGACTTGGCCGCAGATTGGCGGATCTGGGGCTTCCCATCGGAACCGAAATCGAGGTCGTCCATCGTCAGCACGGTGGTCGTTTGGTCGTGGCCCGTGATGCATCCCGCGTCGCTCTGGGGGCCAGCATGACCCGAAAAATTATGGTCAGGCGCTCCAACGGAGCGGGGACCGGAGAAACGACGGAATGAACCTGTTGCGCCCCTTCAAGTCGATGGGTCGGGATTGCTGCGAGGACGCCGATGATCCGGCCGATGTTGCCGGTCTGCGAACCGAAGCCTACACCATCGCCATCGTCGGCAATCCGAACTGCGGCAAGACAACGTTGTTCAATGGCCTGACCGGCGCGCGCCAAAAGGTCGGAAACTGGCCCGGCGTTACCGTGGACCGCAAGGCCGGACGATTTTCGTACGGCGGCACGAGCGTATCGGTCATCGATCTTCCCGGCATCTATTCACTGGCGGTCCTGCCGGGAACGGATGCGCTGGACGAGCGGATCGGACGCGACTACATCGTTTCGGGCGAGGCCGACGTTCTCATCAATATCGTCGACGCGACCAATCTTGAGCGGCATCTGTACCTGACGGTCCAACTGCTGGAAATGCAGATTCCCATGGTCGTCGCGTTGAATATGACCGATGTGGCCGAGCGTCTGGGGATTGAGGTCGATGTCGAATTGCTGGCCAAGCGGCTGGGTTGTCCGGTGGTTCCGACCGCCGCCTCGCAGGGAACGGGTGTGGACGAGATCAAAAAGGCCGTGCAGCGCGTTGCCACGTCCCTGACACCGCCCGCCGCGCGGCCTGATTACGGTTCTTTGGTGGAACCGGCGGTGACCCGGCTGGAATTGGTGGTTGGCAGCATTGCCCGCGAGCGCGCCCTCGATTCGCGGTGGCTGGCGGTGAAATTGCTGGAAGGCGAGGGCCTGGCCGGGCGCCTGACCAAAGGCGCTGCCGACCTCGTGTTGTCCAGCATCCTTTCCGAATTCAAAGGCGTCGGGGCCGACGATGCCGACGTGCTCATCGCCGACGGGCGCTTCACCTACGCCAATCGCATCGCCCGCGAGGCGGTTCGGCGGCGCGGCCATGTGGCGCGCACGTTATCGGACCGCATCGACCGCGTTGTTTTGCACAGATGGGCGGGACCGTTCATATTCCTGGCCGTCCTTTACGTGCTGTTCCTGTTCACCATCAATCTGGCGGGCGCTTTTATTGATTTCTTCGACATTGCCTTCGGGACGGTGTTTGTCGAGGGCACCCGCGCCGTCATGCAGGCCGGTGGCGCGCCCATGTGGCTGACCGTGTTGTTCGCCGACGGCGTTGGCGGCGGCATCCAAATTGTCGCCACCTTCATTCCGATCATCGGATTTCTTTATCTGTTTCTTTCGGCG
The DNA here is from genome assembly GCA_018648445.1 of Rhodospirillales bacterium. Next base: position 59,050 of record JABGRG010000004.1, read on the forward strand.
CTGGAAGACTCCGGCTATATGGCCCGCGCGGCGTTCCTGACCGACCGGTTCATGCGGGCCGTGGGCCTGCCCGGAAAAGCCTTCGTTCCCCTGATTGTCGGTTTCGGCTGCAACGTTCCGGCGATCATGGCTGCGCGAACCCTGGATCAGGCGCGGGACCGCATCGTCACCGTGCTGATGGCGCCGTTTATGTCGTGCGGCGCGCGCCTTGCGGTTTATGCGCTTTTTGCTGCGGCGTTTTTCCCGTCGGGCGGCCAGAACATCGTGTTCGCGCTTTACGTCATCGGCGTGGCGGCAGCCGTGCTGACGGGCATGGCGGTCAAGCGCACGGTTCTACTGGGCGAAGTAACACCTTTCATCATGGAGCTTCCGGCCTACCATGTGCCGAAGCTGCGCGATGTTCTGATCCATACGTGGAATCGCTTAAAAGCGTTCGTGTTTGGCGCGGGCAAGGTCATCGTCGTGGTCGTCGTGGTTCTCAGCTTCCTCAACTCCATGGGGACCGACGGCAGCTTCGGTAATCAGGACAGCGACAAGTCCAGCCTCAGCGCCATTGGCCGCACCATCGTGCCGGTGTTCGAGCCCATGGGCATCGAAGGCAACAACTGGCCGGCGACGGTGGGCATTTTCACCGGTATCTTCGCCAAGGAAGCGGTGGTCGGCACCCTCGACGCCCTTTATTCGGGCTTGGCCGAATCGGACGCCAAATCGACAATCGGGCCGGGCGCGAAGGAAGGGGACGAAGGTTTCGATTTTCTTGGCGGATTGAGCGAAGCCGTCATGTCCATTCCCGAAAACATCTCGGAACTTGCCGGGGCCTTCCTCGACCCGCTGGGTATTGGCGTCGGGGATATCAGCTCGACGGAGGCGGCGGCTGCGGAACAGGGCGTGCAAAGCGACACCTTCGGCGCCATGGCGCAGCGTTTCGACGGCGGCATCGGGGCCTTCGTCTATTTGCTGTTCATTCTTTTGTATACGCCGTGCATTGCCGCCATGGGGACCATCGCACGGGAGATCGGCGCGCGCTGGGCCACCTTCGTTGCGGTCTGGACCTTCGGGTTCGCCTATGCCGCCTCGGTCGGAACCTACCAACTGGCGACGTTTGCCCGCCACCCGGCGACATCCATTGTGTGGCTTTGCGTCATCGTGGTGGCGGTTTTCGTGGCAATGACCGGCTTGCGCATTGTCGGCGGAATTCAGGCCCGTCATGCGCCCGCCGGCGCTGGTGACGATTAGTCGTTTGTTTGGGAAAAAATAGAAATTTCATATATCCACAATTATTTTGGGGTTTTTCTGTGATTTCGGAGATTCGCACCTACTTGCGCGATCAAGGCAGCGCGCCCCTTTCCGACCTCGCGCGGCGCTTTGATATGGACGAGGATGCGGTGCGCGGCATGCTGGATCTGTGGGTGCGAAAAGGCCTGATCACCATCCATGCGCCCGCCGAAAGCTGTGACGGCTGCACCGCCTGCGATGTGCGGTTTCAGGAAATTTGCGAGTGGATCGGTGAAACGCGGAACGATACCCATGACAGGGGCGCGCCAACCTGCTAAAAGGCGCGGCCATGACTGATTTAGCCCACATTCGCACCTTCGCCATCATTGCCCATATCGACCACGGGAAATCAACCCTGGCCGATCGCATGATCCAATTCTGCGGCGGTTTGTCGGACCGCGAGATGCGCGAGCAGGTGCTCGACACCATGGAGCTTGAGCGCGAGCGCGGCATTACCATCAAGGCCCAAAGCGTACGCCTCGCCTACAAGGCCAAGGATGGCGAGACCTATCAGCTCAACCTGATCGACACCCCCGGCCATGTGGACTTTTCCTACGAGGTCAGCCGAAGCCTCGCGGCCTGCGAAGGTTCCTTGCTGATCGTCGATTCGACGCAAGGCGTGGAAGCCCAGACCCTGGCCAACGTTTATCTGGCCATCGACAACGATCACGAGATCGTGCCGGTCCTCAACAAGATCGACTTACCCGCTTCCGAACCCGAGCGCATCAAGCAGCAGATCACCGAGGTGATCGGGCTGGATGCCGAGGATGCCGTCAACGTTTCGGCCAAGACCGGCGTCGGCGTCGTCGATGTGCTGGAAAGCGTGGTTGAGCGGCTGCCCGCGCCCGAGGGCGATGCCGACGCGCCGTTAAAGGCGCTGTTGGTGGATTCCTGGTACGACCCTTATCTGGGCGTCATGATTCTCGTGCGGGTTCGCGACGGCCAACTCAAAAAAGGCATGAAAATTCATATGATGGGGGGCGGCACCGTCCATCAGATCGAACAGGTTGGAATATTTACGCCAAAGGCCGAAAAGGTCGCATCCCTCGGCCCCGGCGAGGTGGGTTACATTACGGCATCCATCAAAACGGTTGCCGACACCAGCGTCGGCGACACCATCACCGAAGACAAACGCCGCGCCGCCGAACCGCTCGCCGGGTTCCGCCCGTCCGTGCCGGTGGTCTTCTGCGGCCTTTTCCCGGTGGATGCCAACGATTACGAGGACTTGCGCACGGCGCTGGATAAGCTACACCTGAACGACGCCAGTTTTCATTTCGAACCGGAAACCTCCGCCGGTCTGGGGTTCGGGTTCCGCTGCGGTTTCCTGGGCCTCTTGCATCTGGAAATTATTCAGGAACGGCTGGAGCGAGAGTTCGATCTTGATCTCATCGCCACCTCGCCCAGCGTCGTTTACCGCATTCACAAAACCGACGGTTCGACCGTGGAATTGCACAATCCGGTGGACATGCCCGAGACCATGCAGATCGCTTCCATGGAAGAACCGTGGATCAAGGCGACCATTCTGGTTCCCGATGAATATCTGGGCGCGATCCTGCAGCTGTGCACCGAACGGCGCGGCGAACAGATTGAACTGACGTATGCGGGCAGCCGCGCCATGGTGGTGTACCGGTTGCCGCTCAATGAAGTCGTGATCGACTTTTACGACCGCCTGAAATCGGTTTCGCGGGGCTATGCCAGCTTCGACTACGCCATGGATGGTTATATTGAGGGCAACCTGGACAAGGTGACCATCCTGGTCAACGGCGAACCGGTTGATGCGCTGTCGTTTATTGTTAATGGGGCCAACGCCGAGCAACGCGGCCGGGTCATTTGCGAGCGCATGAAAGACCTGATCCCCCGCCAGCTTTTCAAGATCGCCATTCAGGCGGCCATCGGAGGGCATGTTATCGCACGTACCACGGTCGGCGCGTTACGCAAGGACGTGACGGCCAAGTGCTACGGCGGCGACGTGTCGCGCAAACGCAAGTTGCTGGAAAAACAAAAAAAGGGCAAAAAGCGCATGCGCCAGTTCGGCAAGGTCGAAATCCCGCAATCGGCCTTCCTGGCCGTCCTCAAGGCGACCGACGATTAGTCAAACATTGCCAACCCGCTGAGGTAGGCACCATATTGCTGAATATTCGCGCCATTGTTCCCCGAGGTGGCATCTTCGGATAACATTGGTTCCGAATGTGATCGCTGTCTGAAGGGAATTGTCCCCTTTGCCTGCGGAGAAGAAGTAAGCCGTGCCATGAGTTATGACTTATTCAAATCAGAGAAAGATTTGATCTCGCGGATTGAGGCGTCTCTGCAAAGGGACGAACGCAAGACCGACGTCCCGCGCGAAGAGTTGGAAATTCTGCTCAAGGGCTATAAGCGGCTGTTCAAGCAGACAAGGCAACTCGTTCGCCTGAATGATCGCAACGAAGAGAGCCTCAGGCAGGCGAAAGCTCTCGCACAAACGGCGACACAGGCCAAGGCCGCGTTTCTGGCGACCATGAGCCATGAAATCCGCACACCCATGACTGGCGTCATCGGCATGGTCGATATGCTGGTGCATACGAAACTGGACGACGACCAGCGCCAGATGACCGGTACCGTCCGCGATTCCGCCTATGCGCTCCTGACGATCATCAACGACATCCTGGATTTCTCGAAGATCGAGGCGGGCAAGATGGAATTGGAAGCGGTCCCGTTTTCGATTCGCGACACCGTCGAAGGGACGTCCGAAACCCTTGGGCCGAACGCCAACAACAAGGGTGTCAGGATCAACATTCACGTCGACCCGGACATTCCCGACGCCGTTTTGGGCGATCAGGTTCGCATTCGCCAAATTCTGTTCAACGTGGGCGGCAATGCGGTCAAGTTTACTGAGAAGGGCCGGGTCCGGATCCGCGCACTATTGGTGCCGACGGGTGACAGGAAAAACGCGACGGTCCGATTCGAGATCATCGATTCCGGTATCGGCATTTCAAAAGAAGCCCAGGAAAGTTTGTTCCAGGAATTTTCGCAGGCCGAAAGCTCAACCACGCGCCGCTTCGGGGGCACCGGGCTGGGGCTCTCCATCTGTCAACGGCTGACCGAAATGATGGACGGGAAGATCGAGGTGGAGAGCGAGTTTGGCGTTGGTTCGAAATTTATCGTCACCCTGACCTTCCCCATTGCCGTCAAACACACGATCAAGAGCGATGGGCATGATCTGACCGGTCTGAACGTGTTGTTCGTGGGCGACAATGCCGAGGAACGCGAACTCAACGCCAAATACCTGCGTCATTGGGGCGCCAAAGTCGCCACCGTCGGGGAGATTGACGAGGTAAAGTCCCGGGCCCTCAAGGCGGCAGGCCGGAAAAAACCCTATGACCTCATCGTCATGGGATCGGCCTGGCGCATCGAAACCCGGGCCGATCATATTGCGGCCATACAAGCCGAAAAGAAAATAGCCACGACCCGGTTCGTGTTGATGACCGAAACGCGGATAACGGCGGAACGCACGGATATTGCTAACACGGTCTACGTCGAATCCGATCCGCTGCGGCGCGCGCCGTTTATCCGCGCCGCCGCCGTTGCGGCGGGAAGGGCGAGTCAGGACATTTCCTACGATGACGACGAGATCGTCATTGAGGTTACCAAGGCGCCGAGCATTGAAGAGGCCGAAGCGGCAGGCACCCTGATCCTCGTCGCCGAGGACAACATGACCAACCAGAATGTTATCCGGCGGCAGCTCAATTTGCTCGGGTATGCGGTGGACATTGCCGACGACGGCCAACAGGCGCTGAAGGCAATGAAATCAAAACGCTACGCCATGCTGTTGACGGATTGTCACATGCCTAACATGGATGGTTTCGAGTTGACGGCGAAAATCCGCAAGGGCGAAAAGGACGGCGATGTCCGGATGCCCATCGTCGCCATTACCGCCAGCGTTTTGGCGGCGGAAATCGACCGTTGTTACGAAGCGGGAATGGACGACAGCCTGCCCAAACCCATTGAAATGCCGAAACTCAAAGCCGCGCTGCGCAAATGGATGCCGGAATTCGACCCCGCAGACGGTATTGAGAAATCTGCCTCCACTGTCGCGGTCGCCGATAACGGCAAAGACGCCATCGATCCGTCGGCGCTGAAACGCGTGTTCGGTGACGACGAGGAAACATTCCGGGAAATCCTGCAAGAGTTCGTTGATCCGGCAACCTCCAACTTGGGCGAAATCGAGATTGCCTATGCCGACCGGTCGGCGGGCGGCGTGGCGAAGGCCGCGCACAAGCTTAAATCGTCTTCGCGCAGCGTCGGGGCCAACGATCTGGCGGATTTATGCGAGACCCTCGAAACGGCGGGCAAGGCGGGAGACTGGGGCGAGATTGACAAGGCGGCGCCAAATTTGGCGGCGGTCATGCGGGGCGTTACCGACTACATAAAGGCGCTCTGAGACCGCGTCGCTATTTTTGCGGATCCTCGCGTTCGGAGAAAATATCGTCCTCGGGCAGGTCCTCGTTTTGCAGTTCGTCCATCAAATCGAAACTGCTTTCGTAAAGCGGATCGTCGTCCGAAAACCCTTCCTCGCGCGCCTGTTTGGCCAGATCGTCGTAAAGGAACATGGATTCGGCGATTTCGTCGAATTCCGCCGACGGAACGCCGCGATTCGGCCATCCCAGCCACAGCAAAAAAACGCCGGGCAAGCCAAACAACGCCCAGCCCGGTAACGCCAGCAGGCTCACGAATATGGGGTCCCAGGCGACGGGGCCCAACAGGTTTTCGATGCGGATCTTGGTCAGGACCAGTTCGCCCGGCCACAGGGTGTACCAGACATCGTAGGCCGACAAAAAGAAGCCGCCGGCGCCCGGCTGAACGTGGGCGATGGATTCGGCGACGCCCGAAAGGAAAGCACCAACAAGGAGCGTCCAGCCCAAAAGAAGAATTGCGCGCATACGTCGGAGCCTATCGCATAATGTCTAATCGGTCACGGTCGTTGCGGCCTCCCCCTGCGATGGGGTATAGCAATGCACATTAGATCGGTTCGAAAAACTCGGAAGCAAATGACTTCTTCACGCCGCCAATCGCCACCGTTCTCGCCGGTTCTTCTGGCCGGGTTTCTCGCGCGGCCATTGCCGCTGTTCGCCTTGCAGCCCGCCCTGGCCATCGCCTTGAAAGCGCTGCACCGACGCCATCCCGGCCTGTTTGATCGATTGTCGGGCATGGACCGGCCCAGCTTCCTGATCGACCCCGTGGATCTGCCGTTCGCGTTTTTGCTGGAGACGGACCCGGAAAATATCCGCCTGGTCGCCCTTTCACGCACAAAGGCAGCCCAGTCAAGCGCCACGGCGACCATTCGCGGGCCGTTGCTGGCGCTGATCGACCTGATGGAAGGGCGCATCGACGGCGACGCGCTTTTCTTCAAGCGGGATTTGGCTATTGAGGGCGAAACCGAGGCCGTTGTCGCCCTTCGCAATGCCATAGACGACGCCGAAATTGATCTGGTTGCCGACGTGCTGTCCATGTTCGGTCCGCTGGAGACGCCGGCGCGTATGGCCGTAAACGGTCTGGGCGCGGTGTTTTCCCGCGCGGCGCGCGATATGGAAACCCTGCGCGACGCGGTGATCGCGCCTGCGCTGAAGCAGACGGATGCGCAGGCGGCCGGGCTGCGCGATCTGGAACGCAAAATCGAAAGCGCGGGCAAGAGCCGCAAACGCAGCCCCCGCACGGAACTAAAGCCAGCGGGCCAGACGCCAACGGGTATGTCGCCAACGGGTATGTCGCCAACGGGTATGTCGCCAACGGGTGGGCCTGCCGCATCATGACCAATAAACGAATGGAACTCGTATGCCCGGCGGGAACGCCGGCTTCTCTTCGCGCCGCCGTGGATGCGGGGGGCGATTCGATCTATCTGGGTTTTCGCGACGAAACCAACGCGCGCAATTTTCCCGGCCTGAATTTCAATCGTGACGAACTGCGTGACGGTATTGCTTACGCCCACGACCACGGTGCGCAGGTGCTGGTGGCGATCAATACCTACCCGCGCGCCGGAAATATCGATCCGTGGCGTCTGGCGGTGGATGACGCGGCGCGGCTTGGCGCGGACGCCATCATCGTGGCCGATATCGGACTGGCCGATTACGCGCGCCAAAACCACCCGCAGATGCGGCGTAATCTTTCGGTACAGGCGTCGGCCTCCAACCCCGAAGCCATCCGCTATTATCACGAACAACTGGGCGTCGCCCGCGTCGTCCTGCCGCGCGTTCTGACCATTCCCGAGATCGCCGAGCTGAACGCGCAAATTCCGGTCGAAACCGAAGTTTTCGTGTTCGGCGGCCTGTGCGTCATGGCCGAAGGGCGCTGTATGCTGTCGTCCTACGCCACGCCGTGTTCACCCAACCGCGAAGGGGTTTGTTCGCCCGCCGCCCATGTGCGCTATGAGGACAAGGGCGACGCCATGGTGACCAAGCTGGGCGACTTCACCGTCAACGTTTCGCGCAGCGACGAGGCCGCCGCCTATCCCACGACCTGCAAGGGCCGTTACCGGGTGAACGGGACCGATCAGTACCTGTTCGAGGAACCGGCATCCTTGAGCGCCCTTCACATGCTGCCCGAACTGGCCGCCGCCGGCGTCACCGGGCTTAAGATCGAAGGCCGCCAGCGGGGCCGCGCCTATGTGGCCAAGGTGGTGGCGGCGTTCCGTCTGGCGGTGGACGCGGTGGCGCGTGGCGAACCCGTGCCCCTGGCTGAATTCAGCGCCATTACCGAAGGCGGACGCCAGACCACCGGCGCCTACCGCCGCAACTGGCAGTAGGTTCATGAGCAATTCGTCCATAAATCTCAGCTCCAATATCAGCCTTGGGCCGGTCCTCTATTACTGGAAACCCGATGTGTGGCGGGACTTTTATTACCGAATGGCCGATGAAGCGGACGTCGATACCGTGTTCGTCGGCGAAGTGGTGTGTTCCAAGCGCCGGGGCGTTTTTGCACCCCATTTAACGGACGTATGCGAACGCCTGCGGGCAGGCGGAAAAGAAGTGGTTCTGTCCACGCCGGCCCTGATCATGAGCGCCGATGAACTGGCGGTGGTGCGCGAATTGGCGCAGCAAACCGAATACCTGGTGGAAGCCAACGATATGTCGGCCTGTTCCATGCTGTCGGGGCGCGATCACGCCATCGGGCCGTACATCAACATTTATAACGAGGGCACGCTGCTCAGCCTGACGGATCGCGGCGCCAAACGCATTTGCCTGACGCCGGAGTTGTCGCGGGACTCGCTGGCCGTTCTGGCCGCTGTCTCGCCTGCCGCGCTTGAGGTGCAGGTTTTCGGACGCTATCCGCTGGCCCTATCGGCGCGCTGTTACGCGGCCCGGGCGCGCGGATTGTCCAAGGATGAATGCCGCTATGTGTGCGCCGAGGACGGCGACGGCCTGGATGTGGAAACCCTGGATGGCGACGCCTTTCTCGCCGTTAACGGTACGCAAACCCTGTCGGCGGCCTGCGGCAACCTGATCGCCGAACTGGACGAATTGCGATCCCTTGGAATTCAGGGTTTCCGGCTGTCACCGCACGCCTGCGACATGGTTTCCATCGCGCGCACGTTTCGCGATGTGGCGGAGGGGCGCTTGGACGTGGCCGAAGGCGACGCCCGGTTAACGGGGCTGGCCCCCGACATGCCCTTTGCCAACGGCTTCTTCCACGGCATGGAAGGCGCAGCCTTCGTCGGCGAAGCCGAGTAAGGTTTATCCCACGGCCTCCAGACCTTTGCGTTGATCCAACCCGGCGGCATCAAGGGCCTGGAGGATGATCTCCACGGCGGGCTCGATGCCCGGCAGCTTGTCCGTATTGATAATCAAATCGAAATTCGCCGGATCGTTGAGACGCCTTTTGAACATATCCCAGACGAATTTTCCGCGTTTGCGGTTGCTTTGCGTGACCATGCGCTTGGCGTCGGCCAGCGGAATCTGATCTTCGTCGGAGATGCGTTTGGCGCAGGCTTCCACCGAACCGGTAATGCGCACGCGCAGGGCCGGGCGGCTTTCCAAGATGATATACGCGCCGCGCCCCAGAATAACGCCCCCCATCCGGTGAATGCCACGAACGGTCGTCACCAGATGGTTCAGATAGTCGTCGCGGGTGACGTTTTTTCCGAACACGGTGGCAAACAGCCAGGCGTCGCTGGGGGTTCCGGCGAATTCGTTGAGGGTCGAAAGCAGTTTTTTGTCGACCTTGGCCTGCTTGGCCACCGAATCGAGGATCTCCGAACCGTAAATCTCGGTCCCCAGCCGTTCGGCCACGGCTGCAGCGATCTGGTCGCCCTTGCTGCCGATGGTGCGCGAGATGATGACGGTGGGGTCCCGCACCTTCTCGACTTCGCGTTCCTTCCCGCTTTCCGCCGCTCTTACGAATGCTTGAACCACGGCTTGTTGGTCGATTGACATGGGATTGGCTCCTCTCCTGAACGCAGGGGCCGATGGCGCGCCCGCAATCCGCGCATGGGCTGCGCCAATTCCTTACGATATTGTGCGCCTTCACGCCGCCCGGCGCAACTCCGCAGCACTTTTTTTACGCTGATCAGGCGCGCAAAAACGTTGCAGATACAAACCGCCTCGGTTAGGTTTGCGCCGCCCTGTGGAGAGGTGGCCGAGTGGCTTAAGGCGCACGCTTGGAAAGCGTGTGTACGGCAACGTACCGTGGGTTCGAATCCCACTCTCTCCGCCAACAATCAAGACGGACCCGTTTTCGGGTTTTTTTTGGTTTATGGGAAAGGGGGGGGGGAGCGCGAAAATGGGCTTTCCCATCCAACGAAACGGTCGACCTACTTTTCGGACATTAGGATGCGCGTGTTCAGGTTTCCCTCTTGAATTCGCGACAGATGCAGGTTCACGCAGGCGTCTTCAGGGTTTTGCTCGTGCAATTTCGTGAACAACCCTTTGGCACTTTCATCGCCGGCATCCAACCTGGCGTAAGCTAGCCTGTAGTCCTCGGTATACGGGGATTGGTCGCGTTCCGGGCTTAACACCTCGAAAATCTCGAGGGCTTCTTCCTTTCCCTTCATGACGACACGGCCGACAGGACGGACACGTGCTTCGGGACAATGTTGCAAGACGTTGGCCGAGGCGCAGACACGGGTTCCGAAGTGCTTGTTCAATCCTTCGATCCTGGAAGCCGTATTCACGGCGTCACCGATGGGCGAATATTTGAAATGTATATCTGCGCCCATATTGCCGACTGCGGCGCCGCCCGAATGAATGCCGATCCGGGTAATTCCCAACCCCAGTTGCCTGGGCATGTCCTGTTGCCGGAACGTTTGCGCGAAATCATCGATTTCCTGGGCGCAATCCAGTGCTCTTTGAGCATGATCGTCCTGATGCAAGGGCGCATTGAACATCACGAAAACGGCGTCGCCGATAAAGTCGGTCACCGTGCCGCCGTGCCGGAAGGCGATCTCGCAGATGCCGCTCAAATAGGCGTTAAGGAGTTTTGACACCGCCTCGGGGCCCGCGCTTTCGGAGAGTGTGGTAAAGCCGGCAATATCGGTGAAAATGTAAGACATTTCGCGAAATTCCCCTCCCAGGGCTAGGGCACTGGGGTCGGCAACGACCCGATCAACAAGGGTCGGGGAAAGATAGAGGGAAAACGCTTCCTTGATGAACTTCTTCTGCTGACGTTCCTGGCGTCGCCGATATATGTCGGTCATCCAAAGGCTGAAGACGAATGCGAGTGTCGGCCCAACAATCGGAAACATCGGAAATCCGTAGCGGTACGCCGCGAAGCCTGCGAGCAAAATCATTACGACGGTAAGGGCGGTTAATCCGAGACGTCCGACAAGGTTGAGCTCGATGAACGCCAGGGCGATGCCGATTGCCGAAAGGATGACCACGATCAAAAATTGATTGTTGGCGCTGATGTTCATGGAGGCGCGGGCATCCAGCAATTGCGACAAGGCGTGGGCGTGGATGACAATGCCCGGGAGGTTGCCCTCGGAACCGTGAAAGGCTGCAAATGGCGTGCGGTGCCGATCCGCCATAGGGAGATCGGCGCCGATCAAGACGATTTTGTCCTTGAACCACGGCGCCGGAAGGAATTTCAGTGTGTGGATGGGGAACTTGCGAAAAGTCCCCTTTTTCGCGTCTTGAGGTGGTGCGCGCCAAACGATCTGCGTTTCGCGCGTCGGCGGCGGCACGCCGATTTTTTTTGCGATTGCGGGGACAAAGCCTCTGATAAAGGTGTTGTCCCCCACCTGCCGACCGGGGTCGATCCAACGAACGGTGCTGGTGAGTTCGTCCTTGATGAGGCGGGGGACGCCGCGCAATTCAGGGGGGACAAAATCATCGATGAAAGCCGTTTGAGCCTTCGTCAATCCCTCTTCGCCGCCGGCATAGCTGATGACCAATGGCACGCTGATAACGGGCAGAAGCGCTTTCAGGCTTTGGTCCTTAACCGGTTCGGTTGGTTGATCGAACAGAATGTCGACGCCAATGGCGCGAACGCCCCGCTCGGCAAGGGTGCGCAAGGAAGTGGATAAAAACCCCCGGTCCAGGGGTGATCGGTAGGGGAATTGCGCCAGGGTGTCTTCGGTAACCGTCAGGATAATGATTTCCTGGTCTTGCGGTTGTGGCGAGGAAAGGGCGGCAATGCGGAAATCCCCCAGCCATTGTTCCGCCAGATTGAGAAAAGGCAGGTAACGGACACCGGCGACCGACATCGCGCTTGCGCCGATAAGGATCGCCAGCAGAATTGCGATTTGGCTTAGCCTTGCTACCGGCATCGTCAAACCGTCGCCAGACGTTTTGCCAGATCACGCATGATAACGATGGAAGCGTGACGATCCTGACCAATGAGTTCCAGGAACACCTCTTTTTTCATCCTCAAAATTTCGACGTCGGTCTCTGCAATGATCGACGCCGTGCGCGGCATGTCACAGATCAGCGCCAGATCACCGATGACATCGTTCTGCGAACAGGTCCGAATGTAACGCTCTTCTCCTTCCCGGCTGATGTATACCTTTGCGTCTCCCCTCAGGATCACGAAGGCATCATCTCCCGGGTCTCCCTGATGAATGATCGTTTCTTTTGCCCGGTAGGTAACGACGTCACTGGTGAAAACCAGCAGTTTCAGGCGCGAACGATCCAAACCTGCAAACAGCGGAATTTGCGCCAGGGTTTTGGCGATGCCGGAAAGTTGCTGAACGTCCTGGGCTTCCTCAATTTTTTCTTCTTCCGGCGGATCGGCTCCAGCCACTTCGGGGGCGCTGATACGGCCGTTTTTCATATGTAATACGGGGTCGAAGGGAATGCCCTGAGGAACCTTGCCATCAACCCAGATCAGCGTAACATCGGGCAACAACTCGAGAATTTTTTTCAGGATATCGCTTTGTGCTGCCGCTTCCAGCAATGACAGCGCCTCGTTTACAATCAGGATATCGGGCTGCTTGATCAGGGTTCGCGCCAAAGCCACCTTTTGACGCTGCGCCGCGACCAGACGTCCACCTGCAATGCCCACGTCCATGCCAAGGGCAGCCTCCATGATCGCGTTGCTGAGGCCCAGGTCGTCGACGATTTCCCGGATAATTGTTTCGATACGTTCCTTTGCATCGGCCTGCCCAAAGGAAATGCTTCCGAACAGAATGTTCGATTCAATATCGAGACCGGTGTTGAACTCGGTTTCCCTGAAAAAACAGATGCAGTGTCTTTCAGATTCAGGGAGTTTCTCATTGAACCGCTGTCGCAGTTTCAAAATCCGGGCTTCCAAATCCGTATCAATAAGACCAAGACGATGGCGGTGAGGATTTAACAGGAAAGGCAGGCCCAGAAGCTCGGCCCTTTCTTCCTCATTCAGGTCCGCGATCCCTCCGCCATCCGTCTTGCGAACAATCTTTTGCAACTGCTCGAGTCCGTCCTCGTCCACAAAACTGTATTGTTCGAAGAATTGATGGCCGGCAGGAAGGTCGGAGAACAACTCAACCACGACTTTTGCGGCCTCAAGGCCAATGTTCTGAAACCGTTCGGTCAGGCCGTCTTCATCCAGCAATCCGCACACGAATTCGTTGTTCGACAACTGATCCAAGGAGAAGGCCCGTTCGACGGGCTGCCCGAATAGAATGTTCTCGGCAACAGAGATGTAGGGATTGAACTCGTCGCTACGATATTGCCGGACCAAATCCTCGGCACCCTGGGCCTCGAGAACCTCCCGGACCCGCTGACGCGCGTCGAGAATTCCGGCCGCCAACTCGGGTTGGGCGACGGGGTCTATCCTTTGCCGGAGGCCAAGTTTGAACAGATCCTCGCCAAACTCGAGATGCTTGAGCAACTGAAGGGCCGTCTTGCGTAACTCATCCTCGTCATTCAGGCCAATGCTCTGATAATCGATCCAATTCGTATGCAGGTTATCCGGGCTATTTCCCGAGGCGACCGATTCATCAAATTCTCTTTGCCGCTCCTCGGAAGTTTCGGCGTCCGCCGCCGGGCTGTGCTTAAGGCCCAGCAAAAGATTATCCAACAGCGTGCCGACGAAAATATAGGAGTCTCCGGAAACATACCCGATCCGAGAGCCACTAACCGCCTGGGGCAAGGTTGCGATATCGGTGTCGCCGCTCATGATCTTGCCGGACGTCGGGTTCAACAGCCGGGCCGCCAATTGCGCCAGGGCTTCTTTGCCCCCGCCACCTGGGCCTACAATCGCGGCTCGGCTTCCAGGTGAAAGTGTGAACGACGCCTGATCGACAATCTTCGTGCCATCGTCGTCGACGAGGGACACGCTCTTGGCACTAAACGGGCCGTCAAGTTTTTCAATTGTCTCCGGGCGGGCTTGCTGGATTTCCTCGTCCAACATTCCTTCGGGCCTGAATTGTTCGGTTAATTCCTCATACTTGATATTGGTATCCGCCAGACGCTGATAGTAATTGAGCAATTCCTTCCATGGTCCCGCCAGATCCTTATACGCGGCCAGTGCGGCAACCAGCGCGCCGAAAGACAAGTTCCCCTGTATCACCAGGTAGCCGCCGATGGAGAAGAAAAAGAACGGCGTTATTTGATTCAAGAAGTTGTTGATGAACTTCATGAAAAATTTCTTTTTGTAGAGATCAAAGCGCAGGTGGAAAATATCGCCCAGCCGTTTTGAAAAATCGGCGCGGATGAACCCCGAGGTATCATGGGCATGAACCTCGGCAACCCCGGAAACCACCTCTCCAATACGGTCCGAAAGCCGCCGCACGTGCCGTACCCGTTGTTTGCCAATGGCGTTGATGCGGCGTTGAAGCTTCGGAATGACGTACGCTTGAACGGGAATCATGGCCATGGCCGTAAGACACAGCCACGGATTTTGAATAAACATGAATGCCAGAATGGTAAGAAAGGTGCCGCCCTGAAACAGTGGCAGGGCATAAGCGTCGCCGAAGAAACCACCCAAGGGCTCGACCTCGGCGGTCACCATGGCGACCAATTCGCCCTGGGATGTCTTGTGGAACTGGGCCAGCGGAAATCGCAGGGTTCTTGACAGCAAGAGGTATCTCATCCGCCGCAACATCCGTTCTGCGACGACCCCCCTCATGACGTTGATCCGGAACTTGAAGCCTCCGTTGATGAAGACCATGAGCAAAAAGATGAAACACAAAACCAACAGGTATTGAACCTGGGTGAATGAAAAACCGAGCACCTCGATCGGGAAGGCAGCACGATCGCCGCCGATGGCGCCGTTGATTATGGTCTTGGGAAGATCGAGGGAGAAATAAAGGAAGGGAAATGAGATCAGGGTGGTTAACGAAATAACGATTTGTTCGCGCATGCTATAGCGACGGATGAATTGAAAGACGGTCCTCTCCATATCGGTTCTCTCCCCCTGCCTTATCCGCTTTGGCTATTTTGGCGCGTTTGCCCGGTTATCTTATTGTGTTCAGAAGCACCTTTGCCTGCATGGTGCATCCATTTTCGGCCATCCAGATTGCCATGTGGGCATCCGACGGAAGATCGGAAGGCACCACAAACAGCGTTATTTTCTTGGCCGTCTTGTCGCCCTTTTTCCGAATGATGTACTGCTCTCCATCGCTGACGGCGGAACCTTCAGGCCACTTCAGTTTTTCGGCCCCCGACGGCCACTCCGTCGTAGTCCTTTCCTTGCTCTTCATATTCCTGATTTTCAGGGTCGCTTTTTTGCCCGCATTGGAGCGCCAGAGGACGGCGGGAACGCCGGCACGAACACATTGCTTGCCGGACCGCTCGGTATTTACCGTCCAAGGGTCGTCGGGGTCTTTTGTCGCGCCAGCGCGCATGACGCCGAGAGCAGCGGTTTTCTTGCCTGTTGAAGAAAGCAGGCCGGAAAGGGAAGAGACCAGGGAATTGTCGCCGCCGCTGCCCGCTTTTTTCCCTCCGGGAACTCCGGTGAACGGGCCGTTTATGGTTAGCGCCGCGCCATCGGATGATACCAGCGTCACACTTGCCCCGTCGGGCACGTTCAGGGTTGCCCCATCCTTGACCACCTGCCCCCCCTTGATTTCGGCGGCTGTGGACGCGATGACCACCATTTCGGCTGCGACCGTCCCAATCCCGACAATCGAAAAAAACGTTGCGAATAGAACGTAGAGCGTAATTCGGGGCATGTCGGTTTCCTTGATTTTTCAGATAGTTCAGGTTCCCGGAGCGTTGTTGCGACCGCCATCGCCGGTTTGGCAGGAGGTCAGAATTGCGAGGTAAATCGGGATGATGGCAAGCCGGAGCCGACGACGATCAAAACCAGCTTCGAATTGATACTGCTCAAACACGGCGCTCCCCGTTTTTTTCCTCAGCCTTAAGAACTTCGTGGTCGGCGCATAATTTTTTTAATAATAGTAAGTAGTTATACCATTTTGATGCCATCCTTGACCATAGGTTTCAATTTTCGGATGGGCCATTTATCGTGTGGCGAAACGGAAAAAAAAGGGGGCGGCCATGGCCGATATAGAGACCGGTGGACAAGCCACGAAAGAGGCGCCGTATTGCACTGCCTATCATCCCGACTCAAGCTCGCCCCTTTTTCCCTTGCCCGCCGGCGCCTGTGATACCCATGCGCATATCTGTGGTCCTGAGAAAGCATTTCCCTACGATCCGGCCCGCATTTACACCCCGCCCGACGCGCTTTTGCCCGCCTATGAACACATGCTTGGCGTCCTCGGTGTGGAGCGAATGGTCCTGGTGCAGCCAAGCGTCTATGGCAACGACAACCGGGTGATGCTGGGAGCCATGCGCGAAGCATCCGTGCCCGCACGCGGTGTTGCCGTGGTCCCCATGGATATCGAACAGGCGGAGCTGGAGGAATTGCACGAGGCAGGTGTTCGGGGTGTCCGGTTTAACTTGGTGGATGTCAAGGATCCGTCCGCAGGGCTTCCCGTGGCTGAAATAACGGCGTTCGCGGGACGAATTGCGCCGATGGGCTGGCACGTGGAATTGTTGATCCATGTAGACGATTATCCCGAGTTCGGCACCATGTTTTTGAATTTTCCGACCGAGATCGTCGTCGGCCATATAGGCTATTTCCGACCGGGTTGTGGGCTGGATCATCCCGGTTTCCAGGGGCTTGTGAACCTCGCGGAATCGGGTCTCTGCTGGGTGAAGTTCACGGGCCCCTACCGCATCTCGGCCGAGGAATTTCCCTACGGGGACGTGGACAGGTTTGCCGAGGCGCTTGTTGCCCGCGCGCCCCACCGATTGTTATGGGGAAGCGATTGGCCACACGTCATGATGAAAAAAACGATGCCCGACGACGGTCCCCTCGCGGATGTATTTGCGCGATGGGTCCCGGAAACGGCGATTCGTCGCCAGATACTTGTGGATAACCCGGCCCGGCTCTACCAGTTTGAAAAATAACTCGGTTTTTGTAAGCGTTGTTGGAATAACACTGCCGCTGGGTGATCGCAAGGCCATGAAGAAGGCCCCGAGGGCGCGTTCAGGCCATGGTTTCCGAACGGGGTTATTCACGCTATTATGCCGACAAATCTTGGCAGGCGTGCGACCCATGTGGGAAATATTGGTTTATCGTTTGGTGGTTTGGATATGACGGACGGTCAGTCTCAGAAACCCCTCGTCTACATTCTTGGCGGGAACGACGAGTACCGTGAGGAACTCTCACAATCCCTCGCTAGCATGTATGTGGTCAAGGCGTTCAAAAACGCGACGGAAGGACAGTTCGCCTGTTCCGTCGCCATGCCGGTCGCACTGGTTATCGACGAGCTCATCCAGCCCAAAGGGGGCGCCAATTTCATTTCGCTGGTTCGGGGAGACGAAAGAACCCGGCTCCTTCCCGTCGTATTCACGGTGAGCAAGAATAACGGCGAGGCCGTGGCTGAGGCGCGCTCCAGTGGTGGTGTCGTCGTTCTCGGCAAACCATACCGGCGTAGTTCCCTGATTCAGGCAATGGCCGAAGGTGTAAATATTGGTGTCGAGGCCGAGTGGGAAAAGATCGAGCCCACGCAGCGTCTGGCCCTGAAAAACACGGTGACGTCGTTCAACCATATTGCCGAATTGATCGAGGCCGGGGAACCGTTGCCTTATGGCGAGGTCCGGGAAAGCTGCGGACCACTGGTCGACGCCATTGCCAGCGATAACTACAAGGATATCCTGCGCGGGGTGCGCAGCCACGACAACTATTCTTACGTTCACTCTCTGCGCGTGGCGACCTTCCTGGGCCTATTCGGCAAAGTGCTTGGCATCAAGGGCGAAGATCTGACGACCCTGACCACTGCCGGCCTGCTGCACGATGTCGGGAAAATGTCGATCCCGCCATTGGTCTTGAACAAACCTGGCAAGCTGACCGAAGACGAGTTTTTGGTCATGAAGTCACATGTGAACTTCACCATCGACAAGCTTGATCATTCAGAAGATATCGCCCGCGGAGTCCTGATCATCGCCAGCCAGCACCACGAAAAATTGGACGGCACCGGGTATCCCTACGGCCTTAAGGGAAACCAGCTAAATCGATTGGCGCGCATGGCGTCGATCATCGACATCTTCAGCGCCATCACCGACCGCCGCGTCTACAAAGACCCGGTGCCGCCGGAACGCGCACTGGAGATTATGGCCAATATGGAGGCTCAGCTCGACCAGCCGCTTCTGGCAGCGTTCCGCGAAATGCTGCTGGACGCCGGGACGTATTAGAGAGCTTCCGACAGAGCCGTCGCGGGGTATTAATCTTGTCTCGCGTTCGGTATCGTTGTTGACCGTCCCGGGTTACGGATGCTGGACGGTGTTCCCGGGCGACAGGATGATATGCGATGCGGCAGCAAAAACTCGAAACGATCATTTGGCTGGCCCGCCTGGGGAGTTTTCGCGCCGTAGCCGAGCGTCTCAATATTACGCAGGCCGCGATTTCGCAGCGGGTGGCGTCGATGGAACGCGAGCTTGGCGCAAAGTTGTTCGAACGCAGCACCCGGGGGCTGAAACTGACGCCCGAAGGGGCGACCGTTCTTTCCTATGCCGAGCGCATTGTCGATTTGTCGGCGGAAATGCAAATTCAGGTCACCAACCCTTCCGCCTATGTGGGCACCATCCGCATGGGGGCGGTCGAAACGTTGGTACATGTATGGCTGCACCGACTGCTCGAACGGATTCACGAGACTTATCCAGGCGTCACGATCGAGCTTACAGTCGACACATCGGTGGTCCTGCGCGAGGCCGTTGCCAATGGCAAGCTGGATCTTGCCATGCTGCTATCCCCCGGCGATGTGCCGGGCCTGATCAAGCGGGAAATCTGTTCCTATTCGTTGGCCTGGGCAGCCAGCCCCCGTCTTGGCCTTGCGGGAAAGAGGCTGACCGTTGGTGAGTTGGCCAAACTACCGATTATCACGTTTCCCAAACGATCCGCCCCTTACAATATGATCAAGGACCTGTTCCGCGGGCGGAATTTGCCGCCGGTGCGTCTAAACGCATCGGGGTCTTTGTCGACAACCATTCGGTTGGCTGTGAACGGAATGGGGGTTAGCATGTTGCCGCCGATCACCATTGAGCGCGAGTTGAAGGAAGGCCTTCTTCATGTGTTCGAGACCGATTTCTCACCGCCCGAACTGCATTACACTTCAATTTATCCCGCAACTCCTCTCAATCCACTTGCCGAGATAATTTCGGACATGGCGCGATCCATCGCCACCGGCGCATAATCGGATGTGATTAGTAACAAAAACTTATCAATAACTATAAATATTAGTAAGTAGAATTAATCACCGTTCCGGGTTATCCTTTTCTTGTCGAGTATGCCGGGAAACGTCCGGCGACGGGGTGGTTTGCGCCCCGAACAATTTTGTTGGGAGGATATTATGTCCATTATCCGGAGCTTCCGGCGTGCAGCATCCGCCACCGTTTCCCTGTCGGCAGTTGCCGCCGTATCGCTGTTATTCGCCGCAAACGCAGGTGCGGCAGACAAGGTTATCAAGTTCGGTCACGTTCTTCAGCCCGATCACCCCTACCACAAGATGGCGCTGAAGTTTAAGGATGAAGTCGAAGCCCGCAACGTGGGCCTCGAAGTCAAGATTTTCCCGGCCAGCCAACTAGGCAACGAAAGCACCCTGATTGAAGGGTTGCAGATCGGCAGCGTCGACGTATCGACCATTACGTCGGCTGTTACGGCCAATTTCGTTCCCGATTTTCAGGTCTTTAGTCTACCGTTTATTTTCCGCAACGCGGGCCACCTTTTCCGCGTTATGGATAGCGAAATCGGCGACAAGATGGCCGAGAAGATGCTGGGTGCCGGTCTGGTCAAACTGGGCTACGGTTACGGAGGAACGCGTGATCTTTACACCCACAAGGCCGTTCGAAATCTGGGCGACCTCAAGGGCCTGAAGATCCGCACCATGAAAACGACGGCCATCATTGATACGTGGAACGCGTTGGGCGCCATCGCCACCCCGATCGCATGGCCTGACGTGCCGGTTAGCCTCAAGCAGAAACTTATCGACGGCGGTGAGGGAACGGGCGTCAGCTATCGGTCCATGACCTTCTACAAGGACGCCAAATACTTCACGCGCCTGGCCTATATCTTCAGCTGGCACAACTTCATGATGTCGAAGAAGATTTTCGACGGCCTTACGCCCGTTCAGCAGAGGGCTGTGAAGGATGCCGGAAAGATCGCCGAAGTATATGAACGCAAGGTCTTCCTCGATCAGGAAGCCGCACTGTTTGAAGAATTGAAGGGTAAGGGGGCTGAAATTATCGTTCCCGCCGACCGTGCAAAATGGGTCGAAACCATCAGTTTCGTCTACGATAGTAATGCCGCCAAAGTCGGCGGTCGTGATCGCATCGATATGGTGTTGAACTTCTAACTTCCCTCGGCGAGGTGTCTGTGGCCATAAGCTGCCGGCACCTCGTTTATTTCCATATCCGGCCAATCCGTCGTGCGGAGCCCTTGTCCATGAAATACCTGTCGACACCCCATCCAATGGAATTGAAGGCTCGTGCCGTTCTGCTGCGCGCGGAGTCGGTAATTGCGTCCGTTGCCATGGTCATGATGGTCACTGCCATAGGCCTCCAGGTGTCGGCCAGATTTCTATTCGAGAAGGCCCTGACCTGGACCGACGAGGTGGCCGTATTTTCGTTTGTTTGGGTGGCCATGGTAGGCGCAGCAATCGTTATCGAGACCCGCGGGGCCCATTTGATCGATTATTTTGTTAAGAAGTTTTCAATGCCGATCCAGCGCGCGATCAACGTTTTGATCTTCATGATCCTGATGAGTACGCTGGGCGTTCTCATTGTTTATGGGATCGATATTACGGCGGTAGTCGACAATCAGCGGTCCTCGGTCATGGGCTTAAGAATGTCGTTTGTTTACGGCGCGATGCCGTTTGCGGCGACATTGATGGTGATATCGCTGGCCTTTGACTGGCGGCTCTACCTGGGCGCGCCCTCGAGCGCGAACGAGGGAGACGCCTGATGGCCGAGGTTCTTTTCATCACGTTTGCATTGTGCCTGGTTTTCTCCGTCCCGGTCGTCTTTGCGCTGGTTATTAGCTGCATTGCAGCGGTGGTTTGGGGCGGCGACCTTCCGCTTATGCTGGTGCCACAAAAAATCGTCGCGGGCATCAATTCGTACCCGCTTCTGGCCGTCCCCTTATTTATCATTTTCGGCGAGATCATTAATCGCGGCGGCATCGGCCGGCGCATCGTTGACTTTTCTCAAGCTCTGGTCGGCTGGATCACCGGCGGCCTCGCCCACGCCAATATCGTCGCCAGTATGTTTTTCGGCGGCATTTCCGGATCGGCCACCGCCGATAGCGCGGCCATTGGCTCGGTGATGATTCCAGCCATGAAACGCGGCGGGTATCCGGTCGCGTTCTCCGTCGCGGTAACCTGCACCTCGTCGATCATCGGAATCATCATTCCGCCGAGCGTCGATTTGATCCTCTATGGCTGGATCAGCAACACGCCCATGGACGAACTGTTCGCGGGTGGAATTATTCCCGGAGTATTCATCGGCGGTAGCCTGATGGTGGTTTCCTATATTATCGCAAAGAAACACAATTACGGTGTTCGCGAGCCGTTTACCGTTACCCAGCTTCGGCGCACCACCATCGAAACTTTTCCGGCGTTGTTGATGCCTGCAATCATCGTCGGCGGCATCCTTGGCGGCATATTCACCGTTACCGAGGCAGCGGCCGTTTCGATCATGTACGGCCTGCTGGTTACCATGGGGTATTACCGGGAACTGAAGCTGAAAGACTTCCCGGCCCTGTTCATGGGGTCGGCAAAAACCATTGGTCAGGTTCTGTTTTTGCTGGGCGGGGCCAAGGCGTTCGCCTACATCATGACCATCGAACAGGTGCCGCACAGCGTAACCGAAACGTTGTTGACGACCCTGCCCTCGCCGCATTTCTTTGCACTTAATGTCATCATTGTTTGCCTGATCGTCGGGCTGTTCCTGACCCCGGCCATCGCCACCATCATCCTGACACCTATACTGTTCCCGGCGGCCCAGCAGTTTGGGTTGGACCCGGTCCATTTCGGCCTGATGCTGGTTTCCGGTCTGGCCCTGGGCCACGTTACGCCGCCGGTCGGCCTGACGCTTTTGATTGGGGCCAGCATCGGTAAGGTCACGGTCGAAGAATTGATGCGGCCGCTGCTTCCCTTCTTCGCGATGCTGGTTGTGACCGTTCTGATCATTGCGTACGTGCCCGCGATAACGTTGTTTATTCCGGGATTGATGCGATGAGCAGACTAGAAATCGTCTCGTGGAATATTCAGGCTGGTCGGGGGGGCGACGGCTGCGTCGACCTTGATCGCATTGCCAACACCGTGCGGGAATTTGGCGAGCCGGATATTATCTGTTTTCAGGAAGTTGCCCGTCATATGCCCGGCGTGACGGGCGGCGCGGATGTGGATCAGGCGGCGGAACTGAGCGCGAGATATTCGGATTTCGAAGCCGTATTCAGGCCGTCGGTCGACTTGGGACAACGCCAGTTTGGGTGCATGATTTTTTCGCGCTTTCCGGTTCTGCAAATCCGCAATCATTTGTTGCCGAGACCCAGCGTCGGGGAACCGCGCAGCATGCAGCGCCAGGCATTGGAAGCGACGATTGACGTGCCCGGCGGACCACTACGCGTGACGACGACCCATCTCGAATTCAACTCATCGCGCCATCAGGACGTTCAGGTTAATCGCCTTCGTGAAATTCATCGGGATGCAAGTCGGCGGGCCAAAGGGAAAAACGTGGAACTGACGGCTGGACAGTCGCCCTATTACGAACCGCCATCCGCCGAAATGGCGGTGGCTTGCGGCGATTTCAATTTTGTTCCTGAAAGCAACATGCACGAACACTTTGTCGCAGAATTTACGGATGGCGCGTCAGCGTTAGTTGACGCCTGGGAAGCGCGCTACGCGGGCACACCTCATCCCGACACCTGTGGAATTTCGGACCGCAATCAATGGCCGCAAGGGCCCCATTGCCGCGATTTCTTTTTTGTGACCGACCTTCTGGCCCAACGAATATCGACGGTAGACGTCAACCAACACACAGAGGCGTCGGATCACCAACCAATCCGTATC
Organism: Rhodospirillales bacterium; assembly: GCA_018648445.1. Next base: position 82,283 of record JABGRG010000004.1, read on the forward strand.
GTGTTCGAAGAATAGGGCGCTCGTCCTCAACCGAGACGGCGCGTTCCTTCGCCTTCCAGAAAATACAGCTGCTTCGTGCCGAACCCCTTGATTTCGAAGTCACCCCTTTCGGTGAAAACGAAGTCGTCCTTTATGGTTTCGTAGGTTTCCTTGCACAGCGTAATTTTCATGGGCTCGGACATGGATTCCATGCGAGCGGCAAGATTTACGCCGGGCCCGAACAGGTCGTAGACGTACTTCTGCACGCCAACCAGCGATCCGATCACCGGGCCGGTGTTTATGCCGATGCGGCACGTCCACTGGTGTGAGTGGGCTGTGTTGCGCCGTTCAAGATAGCGCCGCATGCGAAGCGCCACTTTCGCGATGTTTTGGGTATGATCGGGGCTTGGGTCGGGCAACCCGGAAATGGCCATGTATGAATCGCCGACCGTGCGCAGGCGCTCGCAATTGAACATTTCGACGATGCGGTCGAAGGCCGAGAAAATGTCATTCAGTTCGGAAACCAGCGCGCCCGGATCGTGCGAAATGGCCATGTTCGTGAAGCCGACGAAATCCAGCATCAATATGGAGGCCGCGTCAAATCGTTGCGGCGTCGTCGTCCCGTAATCCTTCAGTTCCTCGTAAACGGTCTTGGGCATGATGTTCAGCAGCAACCGCTCAACCCGGGCCTTTTCGCGCTCCAGTTCCTTGGTGCGCCGTTCGGCGATGCCCGAATAGGATTCAAGCATGTATTCGGCCTGGCGTTCCTTCGATACGTCGTAGCACTCGACAAGAACCGTCGGCGGGTCCGTCTCGGCGATCTTCGAAACGCTCAGGCGAAAAGGCGTTCGCCGTCCTTCGCCCTTTGTTTCGCCTTCCAGCTTGTAATTCCGCCCGCTCTCCATGCGGGAAACTGCGGCTGCCGCATCAAAGCCGGGGATGCGTTGCGGTATCGGGGCATCGACATCCTCTTCACTGGGAAACCACTGGAAAAATTTGGCGTTCTCGAAGGAAACCGTCCAATCTCCGGCGTCCGCAATGGCAATGCCGACGCCGATGTTTCGCAACAGGTTTACGGCATCGACGCCCGCTTGAAGCTCAGACATCTCCACCCCCTACCCTTTTGCGACAATCAGATGCCGCCGTCCGGTAACCCCCGCGCCGATCTCGTCCACATCCTCCTTGGCGAAATCAAACTCTTCCAGCGTTTCGCACAGGATGCGGGCCATGGCGTCGAAGGCCTCGTTGTCGATGCCCAAATGTGCGTGAACCCGCTGTAACGCTTCGTCGCTGTAACTCACCGGGCCGCCCATCAACTGGGCGATGAACTTGATCTGGTGATCCATCAGGCGGCGCATGTCCACGTCTGCGAAATAGTCGGCGACGATGGGCTCGTCCAGCATGCGCTCATAAAATTCAGAAACCACGCGGCTGATTTTTGCAAATCCTCCATAGCGTTCGAATATGGTTCGAGCCATTTCCTCAATCTCCGAAAAGAATGCGTTACATAATCATTTGGATTCGAAAGGAATCCCCCGTGGGTTTGCAAATGGCGCGTCGCGCCTAAGGAAACAAGTACAACCGCACGCGGTGACGGCATGACGGTGGCCGGGGCGTAACCCATAAACCACCCCGCTAACTTTCATCCCCGGCGATCAGGGGCCACAGCAGGGCTCCCAATTCGGGGCCG
>JABGRG010000216.1 GCA_018648445.1 Rhodospirillales bacterium
ACGTGCCGGCGTTGCGGTATGTGGCAGCGGTGCCGAAGGGTGCGGTGGTTTTGGATACGCGCCGTGGCGAGGCGTGCGAAAAACAATCCCTGGCAGGCGCACGCTGCCTATCGGCGCAGGCCTTCCTCGGGCCGCACGAACGCCTGGCCGGTTTTGCCAACATCGCCTGGGTATTGGGCAGCGCCGGTCTGAGCGGCGCGGAATCTGTCCTGGTGGTGGGTGACGTTCCGCAACAACGCGATTTCGTCGCGGGATTATTATATCTGATGGGGCAATCCCAGGTGTCGGTGCTGACCCGTGGCATGAAAACGACGGGCGCGTCCTCCGGCCCCGGGCAAGGACGGGCAATGGTTCGCACAGCCGTCTGGCAAGCCCAGGCGCGCTCCAATACTCTTGTTTTTAAGAATGAACTGCGCGACATGCTGGCTTCACAGCCGGCCCCGGTGTTGTTGGATGGGCGCAGTGAAAAAGCCTACTGGGGCGAAACGGTGGCTGCGGCACGGGGCGGGCATCTTCCGGGCGCGGACCACCTTCCGGCGGACTCCTTGCGCGCCGACATTGCCCGCGGCAGGGCCCTGGGGCCCGCAGCCAAAGATGCAGTCGTCTATGGGCGTCATGCGGTCGACGGCATCGCTTTTATGACCTTGATTGTGGCCGGGACAGGCACGCCGGTGCGGGCCTATCCCGGTGGATGGGCCGAATGGGCGTCCGATGGTGGACTGCCCGCCGATGCGGAAACCTTCCCCATACCAGTGCGCCCGTCGGCGCGGAAAGGCGGTTGACGATGGACGTGATGGTGCATGTGACATCTCAGGACGGGGCTTCGATCGCAGTGCCGCTGATGCGCGCCCTGACGCGGGCCGGGGCCGTTTGGGGATGTTTCGTTACCAACGACGGTGTGCAGTTGTTGTTCGACGACGCATTCATCGACGCCCTTGGGGGTGCGACGCGCTCATTGGTCTGTGAACACTCCTGGGAAAAGACGGGCCAGGAAATTACCGAGTGTCCCATCGACAGGGGCAGCCAGACCATCAACAGCGAAATGATGGGTGACGCCACCCGTCTGGTAAGCCTGTAAGGAAAGGTGAGCAATGGCGCATAAAAATATTCTGGTCCTGGCGCGGCGCGATCACGGCGAAGGTATGCGGGTGGCCGCAGGGTTGACCATCGCCGGTCACGTGGTGCGCCTGGTGTTCATGACGGGCCCGGTGGCGGAAACGGCGGAAAACGCGGCCCATGCCGAACTGCTGGAACTATCCGACATCGTTCCAGAAACGACCGTGGCGGAAATGGGGACGGAACTGGCCTTGCTGGATACCGAGGCGCTGGCCACCGCCATCGCCGAGAACGATTTGACGGTAAATCTGTAGGACAACTGACGATGAAGATTTTGCAACTCGATAGCGGACTGTTTCCGGACCAAGAAGCCGTTCGGGTTGCAGTTCTCGCAATTGAGAACGGAGAACACACCGTATCGCGTATCGCCGCCGCCGAAATCTCGGCGGATGACGATGCGGCTTGGGATGCGGTCGTGCAGAAAATCCTGGCGGCGGACAAGGTCGTCACGGTTTAGGAAAAATGGATATAATTTCAACACGGAGGAGCAGAACATGAAGAAATTTTTCGGAACTCTACTCGCCCTAGCGGTGATGACTGTGGCCGGGGTGGCGGACGCGGCGACGCCGTTGGTCGATGTCGCCTGGGTCAAAGCCAATCTGGGCAAGTCCGGCGTCGTCTTGCTGGACGTCGGCGGTAAACTGGGCGGCAAGAGCAAAGCCAACTACCTGCGCGGCCATATCCCCGGCGCGGTGTATACTAACTATTTAAAGGACGGTTGGCGTGCCAAAGACAAAAACAAAACCGTGGGCCAGCTTTCGCCGACCCCGAAACTGGAAAAACTGATTGGTGGCCTGGGCATCGGCAACGATGACCATGTCGTACTGATCCCGGTCGGCGGCAAGGCGCTTGATGTCGGCACGGCGGCGCGTATCTATTGGACCTTCAAGGTGCTGGGCCACGACAATGTCTCCATCCTCGACGGTGGCATGAACGCATACACCAAGAAGGTTGATAAAAAGACCAAAAAACCAGTCAATGCGATGGATACCGGAGCCGTGAAGCCGAAGGCGAAAACCTTCAAGGCCAACGTGCGCAAAGACATGCTGGTTTCCAAAGCCGATGTGAAAAAGGTCATGGATTCCGGAGGTGTGTTGATTGACCATCGTCCGAACAACCAGTTCATCGGCGTCAACAAACACGGAAAGTCCAAGCGTTACGGCACCATTCCGGGGGCGACGAACTTGCCGGAAAACTGGCTGACCAAAAACGGCGGCGGCTCGTTCCGGGGTTCCGGCGAACTGAAGAAGCTGTACGCCATGGCGAAAGTACCGACCTCGGGCGCGCAGATCAGCTTCTGCAATTCCGGGCACTGGGCGTCGTTGGGTTGGTTCGTGTCGTCTGAACTCCTCGGCAACAAGGATGTTAAAATGTACGACGGGTCCATGATCGAATGGTCCGCCGACAAGTCCTTGCCGATACAATCCAGCCTCAAGCGCTAAGAAAAATGAGAAGGGTGTTGCCCACGGCGATGGTATTCGCTGCCGTGGGCGGCGCCCTTATCTTTCTTTTCGCTTGTCCGGTTCAAGCTGCCAGCGAAACCGTTCGTCGGCTCGCCGCTGAAATCGTCGTCCTGAAAGCCGATGGCGAAAGGATGTTGGCCCCGGATTTATCGCCGCAGCATCGGGCCG
>JABGRG010000084.1 GCA_018648445.1 Rhodospirillales bacterium
TGCCGATCAAACAGGCCGGATACATATCAGCGACTTCCGATATCCAGCAAATTCTCTCTTGCAAACAGCAGCCGGTCCATACATGGGGTCAAAAGCGGTTGTCAGAGAGGACCTGTTTCCACTTCTGCTTAACTCCGGAAAGCGGCGGTTAACGCGTCCAGGAATTCGAACATGTTGGAACGAACGCCTCCGAGACCATGCAGGGCAAGAGGAAGTGCTTTAGAGGAAACACGAATTCCCCATGGATCACGGTGGTTGGGTTTCTTGAAAAACCAAGTGCCACCAAAGGAGCCGGTATCACATCGGTATGTGTATCCACCAGGACCACCACTCGAATTGACGTGCATCTTGACGCACTTCTTCAAGACGCGCTCAAGGCCGGTGCCGTCGGCGCGCGACTGATCGGCGGGGGATTTGGCGGTTCCATTGTTGCTCTCATCGAAAGTGGAAACGCCGACGCATGGTGCATAACAATCAAAGATATGTTTCCCCAGGCGAAGGTATTGGCCTTTTCCTAATCGTCGTGAAGATTGTCCGGACCCCCCTTGCGAAGCGAATTACGCTATTTAGGGGCGAACGCAGCCAGCCCAACTACGGCTAACATGGACAACGCCATGGCGATGTTGATGCGAGATTGGATGTGGGCCGGGAGGTTGAGGCGGTGCAACGTCACGCCTGCAAATAACCAAAGAAAATGGATCGGGATCCAAATTCCGTTGAGAATTAGAAACTTGAGCATTGTTTCCGTGACGAGGTTCTCGGGCCAGAATGCAAATCCGGTAAACAGCGCCGTATTTACGGCATACGCTTTCGGGTTGACGGCTTGCAGCGTTATGCCGCCCCAAAATCCCGGCGCTTTCACCGCTTCGATAAATGCGATCTTGGTTCCTGAAAACGCAATTCGTGCAGCAAGAAACGTCAGATACGCCGCTGACGCAATCAAAAGAACGTGACGGATATTGGCGTCGGCCAGAGCTATCGCCGCCAAACCCGAAACAACCGCTAACGCCACCAGATTTGTTCCGACAAGCAATCCGGCGATATAACGGATGCCTGGCCGTGAACCGAACGCCGAACCGACGCCAGCGACGGATAAGACGCCGGGTCCGGGGGTAATAATGAGGAAGAAAACGGCGACGGCGAACGTAAGCATGGTGTCTCGCAAGTCTTGATACGGCGCCCGTCAACACCCTTCACGGCGTGAATGGGCTATTTGACGGGAGCCATTTTTCGCAGATGGCGGCCTAATCGAAATCGGTGGCGGCACTGGGCCCGCGCCAGCGTTCGATTTCTTCCAGCAGGTTCTGAAGTTTTTCCCCGGCCCGCTCCATCGCCGGGTTGCCCAACACCAGATGAAGCGGCGGTTCCGGAGCCTCGACGGCCTCGATAATCACACGGGCCGCCTTGTCGGGATCGCCCTGCTGTTTTCCGTGGCTTTTGCTAATCTGGGTCCGGAAGGCCCCCGCCGTTTCTGCGTAGTCGTCAATACCATTTGCGGGGTTGTGCATGGAACGGCCGGCGAAGTCGGTGCGGAACGGGCCGGGCTCGACCACCGTTACGCCGATGCCCAGCGGTTTCAGCTCGTGGTACATGGCTTCGCTGATGCCTTCGAGGGCGAATTTGGTGGCGGCGTAAATTCCCGATCCGGCGATGGCCCGCAGGCCGCCGACCGAGCCGATATTGACCACGGAACCGGACCGGGCGGCACGCATGGAAGGAAGTACCGCACGGGTCACGTTGAGCAGACCGAAGACGTTGGAATCAAAAACCGTGCGCGCCTCGGCGTCGCTGATTTCCTCGACCGCGCCGAACAATCCATGACCGGCATTGTTGATCAGCACGTCGATGCGCCCGAATTTGGCGATTATTTCGTCAACGGCGCGGCGGCATTGTTCGGCGTCGGAAACTTCAAGGGACACGGCGAGCCCATGTTCCGCCTCTCTGATCCGCGGGTCCAGGCGGGCCGTGTCACGCGCCGTTGTCGCCACGAAATCGCCGCGGGTCAATAATTCCAGGGCTAGCGATTTGCCGATGCCCGTTGATCCGCCCGTAATGAACCATACCTTTGCGTCGTTTCCGGCCATGATTGTCTCCCCCATTTTGATTAATCCGACATTCCCCAGATAACGTTCCAGTTGATGTGGATTATACGTCGCGCTCTTGTCGAGTGAACGGGTTTCTTGGGAGATTTTCGACTTTCTGACAATCGTGCCGGCGATGTGACGTTGGACGGATGCGTTTCAGTGCAAGTGCTTCCGTCAGGACCAGGTTTTCCTGGCTGTCCTGCCGACCCATCACGCCTTTGCTGAAGGTCTTTGCCATTTTGATCGAGTTCGGCATAGGTTGTTGCGTGCCCCCGCAACCATAACCAACCGTGGAAGCATATAGGAAGCAGGCGGGGGCGCGAATGAGCGTGGTTCTAGGATAGCTAGACGCCAAGGTCCGGTTCAATGCGTCTCAATTCCGGAGTGGTTCCAAAAGCGGACTAACTCGGAACCCAGCCCGGTCTTCCGGTCGTGACCCTGAGCAGTCATCAGGCTCCATGGACCCGCAAAAAATGGAGAAATCGCAGTTTTCTCTGCACTCCCGCCCATGCCCATCGAGTCCGATTCGAGTGAAATTTGACCGTGTTCGTCATCGGAAGCTTCCCGTTTTTCCAACAAAAGCGGAGGGCATTCACCCTCCGCCTCCCGAAGCACGCCAGTTATCTGTTCCGAACTGTACTAGGAAGACTCTCTTGTGTGACGTCAGCGCCTATGGCACGGTCACCCGACCGCCGCTAACCGCCAGCGTTTGCCCGGAGATGTAGCTGGAGCGATCCGAGAGCAAGAAGACGACGGCGTCGGCTATCTCCTCGGGTTGGCCTATCCGTTTCAGCGGGGTAGCAGCAATCATTTTCGCACTGGCATCCGGGCCGACTTCGCTTCCCAGGTCGGTATCGATCAAGCCCGGAGCCACGCAATTGATGCGGACATTTGGCGCAAACACTTCGGAACAACTGCGGGCAAACGAAATCACCGCCGCCTTGGCGGCGCTGTAGCTGATCAGCGCAGGCCGCGCCCGCAGGGCGGCAATAGAAGCCACGCAAACGATACGCCCGTATCCGCGTTCGGCCATGCCCGAAGCCAGGGCGGCGACCGGCAGGAACGTGCCATCGGCATTGACAGACATCATCCACCGCCATGTTTCAAAGGACAGCTTGCCGTGTTCCTCTAAGGCTCCGTAACCGGCGTTGGTGACGAGAAGATCGACCGGACCGAGATCAGCTTCGATGGCCTCGATCATCCGATTTACCTGACCGGCGTCCGATACGTCGGCCTTGTAAGTGTGGCAATCAATGCCCTGCGCCGCGACGGCTGTGCGGGTTTCCTCCGCCGCCTCGTCATTGGCCACATAGTTGATAGCGACAGCAACGCCCTCCGCCGCCAGAGCAAGCGACACCGCCCGCCCAATGCCGCGCGAGCCCCCAGTTACCAGCGCCGTTTTTCCGGCTAAGCCACTGTTGTTCATCATATGCCTCTCTTCGCTCATTGCAGTGCGGGAAGCCGCCAACCAAGCCGGTAAACTTCTCCGCCCGCCTGCTGCACACTCAGTGAGAACGCCTCAACCTCGTTCCAGTCATGCTCTGCGGGAAGTTGAATGGCAAGTCTTCCCCGCGCGGCGTACATGTTGCCTCCCATGGCGCGTTCCTTGGTCACGGCATACTCAAGCATATCAAACGTTTGCGAGCGTCCCGACCCGCTTTCGAATACGATTGCAAGGTTCTGTTTTTCAAGGCTTTCCCGCGTTTCGGAAATGAAGATGAAGGAAAAAACCATCTGTTCATCCGGATTGCGGAACGTTTCCAGCAACCGCTTGTCCGCCGCCGAGGGAGAAACCCGGTTTTTCACAGCCCAGGCGCGGCTTTCAAGAAAAAAAGTGGTCGGCAGAAACGGTGTTGCACCCGCAGATATCCAGGGTTTGGCTAGGTAGTCCGAAGACATGTTTGCCATTGAATGGTTATAAAACAGGCCGCCCCATCCGATTGTTGCTGCCTGAGTACGCAAGTGCTCTCTTGACGAGTCGTCGAATGGCGTATTCGGCCGGCCATCCAATGTCAAAATTCCCGCTGCAGCCGCAGAGAGAATCGCGAGTATCGACAGCGCAACGGTGGCTGCAAAAAGTGATAATCGGGAGCAAACATTACTGCGATATTTTAGCGTGGAGCTCATGTGTGGAACCTTTGCGACCAACTTTAGCCCGGACGGCGACAAACCGGTATATGGGTGCCAAACGCCAAATTTACATCACCACGGATGATGGCGGGAAATCCACCTTGACTCTTTCCGATTTCTTAATGCTAACTATTGGAGAACGAATGCGTAATGCAACCAAGAATGAATATATCTAGAAAAGAGAATATTGCACAAACAAAAAACTGACGATACGAGCATGGCAGTTTCCAAGGGGGAGGTAGCGATGTCTGGTTCTGTTCTTTTTGTTGGAGAATCTTGGTCGTCGATTGGGTTTCATTTAAAGGGCTTTTCCGTATACACTACAGGCGGGTATGAAGAGGGCGGAAAACCTCTGATTGATGCATTGGAGAACTCTGGGCATCCCGTAACCTACGTTCGCAACCACGAGGTTGATTCTCAGTTTCCCATTATCGCCAAAAAGTTGGAGAAATACGGCGCGGTCGTGCTTAGCGACGTGCCTGCCGACACGTTTCTCTTACACCCCGACACCTTGGGCAAATCCATAATTCGACCCAACTCGCTACGCGAGATGGCCGAGTATGTGGAAAATGGCGGCGGTTTCCTGATGGTTGGCGGGTACATGTCGTTTTCCGGTTTCGAGGGGAAGGCGCGCTACCAGAATACGGCAATAGCCGACATTCTACCGGTAACCATGCTCGGCACCGACGACCGCATTGAAATGCCGGAAGGCGTGACCCCCGAAGTGGTGGCGGATCACCCGATATTGGAGGGATTGGAGGCGAAGTGGCCCCCGTTCCTTGGCTACCAACGACTGGTGGCCAAGCCAGATGCCCAAGTGTTAATGACGATCGGAAACGACCCGTTCCTCGTTTTAGGTCGTTACGGTAAAGGGCGGGTTGCGGCGTTTGCGTCAGACTGTTCGCCCCATTGGGGCCCTCCCGAATTCCTTAATTGGCCGTCATACACGCCATTTTGGTCGCGTTTGATTGATTGGCTTTCCGAAACCGACTGATTGAAGCCGTGCTCGGTTGAGCGAGAATTTGTTTGTCCGTGGCAAAGCGGACTGAGATTCCCGATCGGGCAGGGCTGGAGGAAAAACGTGGGGCGTCGCGATCCCGCGGGTAAGAAAAACGGTTGGCGGTCGTTTCATGATGGGGCGACCGAATGGAAAAAGTAGCAGGAGGTTTACATGAATTGTTTGGTGAAACTGTCCATGACTGCTGTGGCCGGGGCGGCGCTGCTGGCCTTGGCCGGAACCGCTGACGCAGCTGAGTTCAAGTTGCGTGTTACCAACCCCGACGCACCGTATGTGTCGGTAAGCGGACTAAAATATCCGTATTACGTTTATGGCATGATGACCTCTTTTGCCAATACGGTTGAGGCGCTGTCAAAGGGTCGCATCGACGCCGAAGTCTATCATAGCGGCACCCTTGGCGATCTGCGCGAAAACATGGAGTCCGTAAAACTTGGTGTCTTGGAAGCAACGACGCCGTCCGAAGGGCCGGTTTCAATTTGGTATCCGGACATCCAGGTGATTGCGATCCCTTATATCTTTAAGAACGCTGCCGTGGCTTGGGAAGTGATGGACGGGCCTTTCGGCCAGAAGCTGTTTGACGGCATGCAGGCTAAAGGTTTCCGCGCAGTCGGCATCGGTGAAAACGGTGGGTTCAGGATCTGGGGCAACAACGTGCGCCCGATCGAATCTCCGGCCGACATGAAGGGCATGAAAATCCGCACCATGCAGACTCCGGCCCATCAGGAAATGGTTCGCAGCCTGGGTGCCTCACCGACCGCAGTGCCGTGGATGGAAGTCTACAACGCCCTGCAAACCGGTGTCGTCGATGGGGCCGAACTGCCGACCGTGGGCTCGCTCCAGCAGAACCTGCATGAAGTTCTGAAATACATTACGGTGGATAGCCATGTGTACAGCCTGTCGCTGATCGTGGTTAGCGAAAAATGGTTCCAGAAACTGCCAGCCGACTTGCAAGAGGCGGTTTTGATTGCCGGTCGTATCAGCACGGTTACCAGCCGTGGCCTGGTGCAAACGGCGGTCGATGACGTGTTGAAATACTATGCGGAAGAGGCTGGTATCAAGGTATCCTTCGTTGCCGGTGCGGCCCAGGAAAAATTCCGCAATCTGGCTCAGCCCGGCGTCCTCAAGTGGATGCGCAAGCAGGTGGGTGACCAACTGGTTGACGAATTCATGAAAGCCGTAAAAGCGGCCGAAGCGAAGCTAGGCATGAAGTAACGTCGAGACTTACGGATAAGAGGGGCGGGGTGTGGGCCATGGGTCCGCGCCCTGTCTTCGCCGGTTATCAGAGGCCACTTCCTTCATGATCACAACTTACAACCGTTTCGCCGAGATCGTCTCGAAGTTATCTCGCTGGGCTTGCATTATCAGCCTGAGCGCTATGACGATCGCGATTCTTATTAATGTATTTTTCCGTTATGTCCTGAATGATCCTTTGTCATGGCCGCCCGAATTTGCCCGCTTCACGCAGGTCGCCGTGACGATGCTGGCCAGCGGCCTTGCCGTGCGTTATGGCCGCCATGTAGGCGTTACGGTTCTGGTCATGCGCCTGCCCATGCGAATGCAAACGGCGGTCTTTATCGCAACCAATTTTCTGGTTCTGTGTTTTCTCGCCGTGGTGCTGTTTGAGGGCTACAAGCTGGCCTTTTTCGAGGGGCCGAGCCAACTTGCTCCGTCACTGCAAGTGTCGATGATGTGGGCGTTTATCGCGGTGCCCCTGGGGGCGTTTCTTATGATTGTTCATGTGATTGAGGTTTCGCTCAATGCCGTGGTCAATGCGCGCGTGGGACTATCGCCATATGCCCTTCCGGGTTCCGTTGAAAAAACCGAAGAGCCCGAGGGGTAGGAAACGGCAATGGATGCATCACTTCTAATTTTCCTGCTTTTCTTTGTCCTGCTACTGCTAGGGATGCCCATCGCGTTCGTGCTTGGGATTACCGGGACGGCGGCACTTTTGCTGCAAGGAGACCTCCTTTTCCTATCCTTGGTGCCGCAACGAATGTTCGCCGGTCTCAATATGTTCACCATCATGGCAATCCCGTTCTTCTTCCTTGCCGCCGAGTTGATGTCGGCGGCCCGCATAACTGAGGATTTGATCAAGTTTGCCGACGCCATCGTCGGGCGGATCAAGGGTGGCCTCGCCCACGTTAACATCGTCGCCTCCATGTTTTTTGCGGGAATTTCCGGTTCAGCCATATCCGACGTAGCGGGCCTGGGCTCCATCGAAATCAAGGTAATGACGAAGGCCGGATATCCATTGAAATTCGCCGCCGCGCTCACCGTCGCATCATCGCTGATCGGGCCGATGATTCCGCCCAGTATTATCATGGTGATCTACGGCTCGATTATGCAGGTCTCGATCGCCGCCATGTTCATCGGCGGCCTGATTCCGGGCGTGCTTATGGCGCTGATGCTGATGACCATGGTTCGCTTCATGGCCGGAAAATACAATTTCCCAAGGCGAACCGAGAAAATGCCACTTCCCCAGATTTGGCAGGCGACAAAGAATTCCATCCTCGCGTTGATTATGCCGGGCATTATTCTCGGCGGCATTCTTTCGGGTGTGTTCACCGCCACCGAGGCGGCTGCGGTTGCCGTGCTCTACGCCTTCCTCATCGGTTTTTTTGTTAAGCGCACACTTCGGCTTCACCACCTTCCGGAAATTCTGCATAAAGTATCGATCCTGACTTCGGTGGTGTTCATGGTGCTGGCCTCGGCCAGTATCGTCGCCTGGTACATTGGGCTTGAACGACTGCCCGCCGGCATCGCCAAGGCGATGACCGATATTACCGAAAACCCCTATCTGCTGCTGCTTCTTGTCAATCTGCTGTTGCTGGTTGTCGGCATGTTCATGGATATCGGCGCGGCAGTTATTGTGATGGCACCAATTCTCGCCCCGACCATGGTCGAATATGGCGTCCACCCGGTCCATTTCGGTATTGTCATGTCGATCAACCTGCTGCTTGGCCTCAACACCCCGCCTGTTGGGCCTTGTCTGTTCGCGGCAGCCGGTATCACCGGCCTGAGGATTGAGGATATCTCTGTGGCCTTGCTGCCAATGTACCTGTTGCAGGTGATTTTTCTTCTTCTGGTCACCTACATCCCGGCGCTGACACTGACCCTGCCGCAATGGTTCGGCTACATTAAATAACGGAGGAACATATGGCCGAAGCCGGTGTTGTTATTCTCGGTGTATACGTAGCTGACTTGGCCTTTTGGGCGGAACGCCTGCCGGTCATGGGTGAAACCCTGCTGGGTGGAAATTTCAAGATCGGGCCGGGCGGCAAGGGTTCCAATCAGGCCGTGGCGGCGCGGCGCGCCGGCGGTGACGTCGCCTTTATCAGCAAGGTGTCGGACGATGAATTCGGTGCGATGGCGCGCGCCATGTATGAATGCGAAGGGATCGACCAAAACCATGTTTACCCGAGTGACGTTGCAACCGGTGCTGCATTTATCATGGTTCAGGAAAAAACCGGTGAGAACGCCATCATCATATACCCGGGTGCCGCCGAGACGTTGACAAACGAGGAAGTCGAAGCGGCCTCGCCGGTGGTTGCCGGGGCTCGGGTTTTCGTTACCCAATTGGAATTAAAGATGCCCCAGGTGGAGTGCGGTCTGGCCCTGGCCCGAAAACATGGCGTGTCGACCGTCCTTAACCCGGCACCAGCGATGGTATTGCCCGATCATATTTATCCGATGGTTGACAACTTTACTCCCAACGAGAGTGAAGCCGCGGCGTTGGCCGGTTGTCCCGTCGAAAATGTCGCGCAAGCGGAGCAGGCGGCTGAGATTTTCATCGCCCGCGGCGTCGGCGCGGTTCTCGTGACCCTGGGTGGTGACGGCGTCCTGGTCAAGGATGAGCAAGGTGCGACCCACATTCCTGCATTCGACATGGGGACCCCGGTTGACACCACCGGGGCCGGGGATGCTTTCAACGGCGGTTTTGCCGTAGGCCTTGCCGAAAACATGGATGTGCGCGAAGCCGCGCGATTTGGTTGCGCGGTCGGTGCGTTGTCGGTGACCCGGCAAGGGACTGCGCCTTCTATGCCCTCGCGGGACGAGGTTGAGGAACTTCTGCAAAAGCCCTGAATACTAACCGGCGTGTATTTAGGCAAAAAAATCCAGGATACCCGATAGGTCGCACACGATATGGTCGGCCTCAATGCGGGGCGCGCCGACACACTGAAATCCAACTGCGTACAGTCCGGCGGCCGTGGCCGACGCAAGTCCGGCCTCGCTGTCTTCAACGGCGAGAATTTCGTGCGGCGGGGCACCGAACTGTTTGGCCGCCAGCAAATACGGTTCGGCAGATGGTTTCCCTTTCGTGACGTCGTCGAAGCTAATGCTAAACTCGATAGCCTCGGCGATGCCCAGTGCATTCAGGTTGGCGTTGACAATAACCCGTTCGGAGTTCGACACGCAGGCTTGACGAATTCTCATATCGGCAAGAGCACGTACCGTTTTTACTGCCCCCGGCATCTCGACGAGTTCGCCCTGGCGTTCAACGTAAAAACGGTTGATTGCATCGAGCCAGACGGTCTCCTCTAGCCCTGCCGGCAACCGGGTGCGGACCCGAAGCCAGACATCCGCCATATGAATGCCGAGGAATTCATCAGCGGGCAGATCCGAAAGATCGGCACCGAAGGAAAGGCAAGTCGCCAGCAGCGCCCGAAGATGTAACGGCTCACTATCAACCAGTGTGCCGTCGATATCCCATGCGACGGCGCACGGCTTCATGCCGTGGCTCCTAAATCCGCTTCGCGCAGTTTATTGTAAAGATCGCGAAATCGCTGATATCCGGCGCGGTAGGTTTTCGCGTTGGCCGGGTTTGGCTGCAAGCGGTCGGCCAAACTGACGAACTTCATGATTCCCCCCCAATCGTCGACCAGTCGGGTGCCAATGGCCGCCGTCCACGCCGCCCCCATACACGAGCCGGGGTGCCCCGACAGGCGCTGCACCGGAGATTCGAGAACGTCGGCAACGATCTGCATCCAAATTTCGCTGTGCGATCCGCCGTCGGAGACGATAAACCGGTCCGTCCGGTAGCCGATGTCGTCCAGCACTTCAACATGGTGGCGGATGGCATAGGCATAGGCTTCAAGAAGTGCGCGCCAAAGATGGCCTATATCGTGGGAAAAGGTCAGTCCGTCAAACATGCCACGCGCCGACGGGTCGTGAACCGGCGTCTTCTCGCCGAGGAAATAGGGCAAGACTATCAGGCCGTCAGAGCCAGCCGGGCAATCAACTGCTAACCGGTCAAGGTATTGGTGAACGGAGACACCCTCTCTTTGCGCCGTTGCCGCCTCGCCACCGGCAAAGGTCTTGACGAACCAGTTCAGTCCCGAACCTCCGGTCGACATGCAGCCGTTCGGCATAAACAGTCCGGGCACTAGGTGATAATCCAGATAAAGCCTAGCGTCGGGCCGGACTTGATCGGTGGCGATCAGGATATCGACGGCACCGCCAAATTTCACAAGAACGTCTCCGGCCTCGACAATGCCTGCACCAAGGGCCGAGGCGATCATATCGGCTGCGCCCCCAACCACAGGAGTGCCGGCTGCAAGACCCGTTTCCGCCGCACCGCGCGCGTCGACCCTCCCGAGTATGTGGTGCGAGTTTACCTTACGCGGTATTGCCGAGCGCGGGACGTGGGCAAGGGCGACAAGATCATCATCGATGCTGTGGGTGGAGATATCGACAAAGCCAGCTTCAAGCGCCCAGTTTTGTTCGATGGCCCGCTCTCCGGTCAGGCGAAAGTTGATGTAGTCGTAGGAACCCATCACGGTCGCGATGCTCGCGAAGATCTCTGGTTCGTGGCGTTCGATCCAGCGCAACTTGGCGGTGACGAGTTGTTGGTTGATACCGTTACCGGCTTTTTCAAGAAAGGCGGCTTCGTCAAATTCATTGCGAAGCTCGGCGGCTTCTGCGCTGCAACGTCCATCGCTTTGCTGGATGCTGGGACGAAGCAGTTCCCCGTCATCATCAAGAAGCACCACCGCGGGCAGCATGCCGGTAGTTCCGATAGCGGTGATTTCGGCTGGAGACACGCCCGCCGTGGAAATCAGATCGGCGATGATGGCGCGGGAGTTGTTCCACCATTCAAGTGGGTCTTCCTCGGCCCATCCGGCATGGGGCGAGCTCAGATTTACCGGTCGGGACGCAATGGCCAGCACCTCATCGGGCGCCCGAACGAAAATGCCGGTCGTCGAGGTGGTGCCGATATCGATGCCAAGAACGATGCTCATGTGCGCAGGGACCTCCCTAGCGGAGAGATTCGACAACGTCCATGAAACGCTTTACCCGGGATCCGTCCACCGGATTCCAGGTGTCACCGTCGACCTTGAAATGGGTGCCGATGATAACACCCTGAGCCAAGGAAAAAATGTCTCGGATGTTATCGAGATTGGCCCCGGTATTGGCGAAAACGGGCACGTCCGTGACCGCCTGGCAAACCTTTTTCAGATCCGATTGGTCGGCCGGTTGGCCGGTAATCGGGCCGGAAACGAGGATGGCGTCGGCCTTGGATGAAAATACAGCGCTTTTGGCGCGCAGCTCGATTGGCCGCTGGTCCAGCGAATGGGCAAACTCGGCGTTGATGTTGAACAGCATCTTCATGTCGTCGCACCCAAGATTATGACGAAGGCGCGCGGCTGCCGCGCAATCGGGTTGCCACAATCCCATATCGGAAGCGAACAGACCGGTAAATATCTCGCGAACAAAATTAGCGCCGGTGGCCGCTCCGATGGCGACACTTGCCACGGGGTCCCACAGGTAGTTCACACCGAAAGGAACGGTGAGCGATGGCTTGACGGCCTGAATGACGGCGGTCATCGCCGCGATGCCTTCGGGCGTTGCCTGAAAAACATATGGGCGGTCGTTTTCGTTGCCGAACATGATGGCATCCACCCCGCCCGCCTGCAGGTTTTCGGCATCGGCCATCACATCGTCGGTCAATTTCTGAATGCCGCCGTCTGGATCGTAGAGCGGAGCCCCCGGCAACGCGCCGATATGGGCCATGGAAATAACGGCCTTCGTCCTGTTCCCAAAAAAATCGAACACCATATCTTCCGTTCCTCCCCATTATTGTCTTTTTCGGGTTATCCATGAGCCGGTTTTGGTCGGCCATGAACGAGAACACGTATCTCGACCACCCGTTGCCGTCATTGATGCCCGGAGTTTTGCAACGCGATTTGTCAGGTTTGCGGACGATCGCAAGATTGGCTGAAAGCCCAGAAACAACCATCCGCGACGAAGTCAGCGATAGCCCCCCAAGCATCTGGAATTTAGATTAATTATGCCCTTGTTTTGATGTTAAGCGGCAACCGGCTGTCGTTGCAACCAACAATTTCGTTTGATGGTTGCACGGCGGAATTTTGTGCTTGGCCTGCTAATTTAACGGAATCGAATCAAATGAACCCGAAGGAGAAATCCCCTCATCAGACAATAATAACGCCTTCGACCAAAATATGGGCTCGCGTGTTCGCAACCGTCGCCGTCTGCAAAGCTTGACCCTGTCTGATATTGACGGTGGGATGTGATTTAGGTCACTGCGATATTGTCAAAAAAATGTTTTTATCATTATGTCAGATGAGGTTCTTTCTCCGCGCATCATGCGCGTCTCTGACAACCTCCCTGTTAAACTTGCCGGGCCTTCGGGCCCGGTTTTTTGCGTTATCTCTTTCGCATCACGACACACGACACACGATACTGGGGGTACATAGCGCTTTCCCTTAAGAAGACCACCGTGATTGATCGCAAGAATCCCTTGAAACGTCCACTTCTCGGGATTGACAAAGTATCTGATGACGGACATGAAACTGGGGTCATTGAGACGATCTGAGGACCCGGCGACTGAAAGGCGGGCGTTCGATGAAAATTTCCGGAATCGTGAACAAGGACAAATTGGATTGGTCAGAAGAAGGCGGCCAGCTCTCGATGCGAGTAGCTGGCAAAACAGATTTCTTTCTCGATCCTGCCGAGCAATACACAGCAGACAGCGCACCGATTCTTTTTCAGGAAATACCGAACGTCGATTTCTCGTGTGAGGTGACCATTCGTTCGGAGTTGGCGAGTACGTTTGACGCCGCCGGGTTTTTCTTGCGCTGCGGTACAGACTGGTATTTGAAATTCGAGGCGGAACGTGCGCCGACCGGAGAGTTGCTGATCGTATCAGTGTTGACGACGGGTTTCTCCGATGATTGCAACGGTCCAGAAGTCTCGGGTCCAGTAACACTGCGCGCCAACCGGATCGGCAATACAGTGTCAATGCACTTGAAATTAGAGGATAGCAGCTGGCGGCTAATCCGTTATTGCCGTCTGCCAAGTCCAGGCGCCCTGGAGCTCGGTTTCACCGTTCAATCCCCTTTGGGCGGAGGCGTTTATGCAACGTTCTCTGATGGACATATTTCCGAGAATGTCCCCCAAGACATCCGATCAGGCACCTAGTGTGAATACTTTTCCGTCCTAGGCGGGGCTGATCGCCTATGGTGTTCTTTCATTCATGCTGATTGGTGCGATCGCAACCTCCGACGACACATCTATGCCCCTGTTTCAAGAGGACCTTGAGCTCTCTCTGAGTCACTGGAGGCAAACACTTGGTCGTTACGGCATTGAGTCTCTTATTGGCTAAAAACAGCCGTTCAACACCGAGCGACGTGACGGCTGCTTTTCGGGGGTAAGCCGACATTTTGCGCGTTTATGCCCGCTGTCGAGGGCAAAGCAGACCAATTTTGGGGCTGGCTCTTACGACCGTTGATGACCCGAAGCGGACACTCGCAACGAAGTCGCTAAAGGTTCAAATGGAAAAGTTGGTTGTTGAAAAAAAACCCGCCTGCCGGAAGCGCGAAGCAGGCGGGTCGGAGGAAGCGTTCTCTGTCATTTGTCGGAAATGACGGAACGCCGGGAGGACGTGCTCACAGGGAGTTCGGGGCACGGTCCACAGAGGTGAATTTTTGCATCTCGATACCAAATTTTCCTGCCCAACCGTTCAATTCATCCAAATCCTTCCGGGCGAAGACCAAGCCGTCGCGTCGCGCAATTTCCGCCGCCATTGCTTCGGGTTCCCCTGGAACCAAAACAGCTTCGAAGCCATCGGCGCGGGGACAGCCGCGGATCCGGGCAACGAGTTCGTTCATCCGAACCGCGAAATCACCGGCGGGAAGGAATAGGTCCGGTCGAAAGACCATGAAAAAATGTCCGACATTTTGCGGAGCTTCGAAGTCAATGTTCTGATTGCCGACCTCACCGCCGAACGCCGCGCCTGAGACGACACCGGAAAGCGCATCAACCATCAGGGCCAAGCCGGATCCCTTGGCGCCGCCCAACGGCAGCACGACACCTCGCAGAGCCGCAGCGGCATCCGTCGTGGGTTGCCCATATTCATCGAGCGCCCAGCCGGTCGGAATTGTCTCACCTTGGTTAGCAGCGCGGCGAATTTTCCCTTTCGCGACCGTCGATGTCGCCATATCCAGCATCAGCGGAGAATCGCCACCGGGCATGGCGAGACCAATGGGATTGGTGCCCAGAAGTGGTTTCTTACCGCCCCAAACGGCCATCGCCGGCGGGGCATTGGTCAGCACCATCGCCGCCAAACCGGCATCCAACGCCTGCTGCAGGTAATTGGCCGCAATGCCGAAATGGTTACTGTTAAAGACGGCGGCCACTGCGACGCCGAAAGCCTCGGCACGGTCAATGGCCTCGTTCATGGCACGCCGCGCGACGATAAACCCCAATCCATTGTCACCGTCCACATGAACGGCGGCGGGTGCAGCCTCACGCACCTTGATTTCAGGGGGTGTTTTGACAATCCCTTGTTCGAGGCGGCGCAGATAGACGGGCAACCGCGCGACACCGTGTGAGCGCACACCGCGCAGGTCGGCCTCAACCAGGTATTCTGCCACACCTCGCGCGTCAGGTGTCGGAACGCCGACTGCCGTGAACAAATCAGCCGCGAAACGTGTCAGCTGCTCGGGGGCAATGACGACCGTGTTCATGAATTTTCGCCGGTGTGCTCGGCCAGGGGCCAGTTGACCCCCTGTTCGTGCAGGTGGCAGGATACCTGGTGCCCCGGTTCGACCTCTCGGAGAACCGGGGTGTCCGTTTTGCAGCGGTCCATCGCATAAGGACAACGGTTATGGAAGTGGCAGCCCGGTGGCGGCTTGATGGGGCTCGGCACATCGCCGGTCAGGATGATCCGCTCCCGACGCTCGGCGTTCGGGTCAGGCAGCGGAACGGCCGAGAGCAGAGCTTCTGTGTAAGGATGCAGCGGCTTCGCGAACAGGGCCTTCTTTTCGGCCAGTTCAACTATCCTTCCCAAATACATCACCGCGATACGATGGCTTATGTGCTGAACCACCGCCAAGTCGTGAGCGATGAAAAGGTAGGACAGGTCCAGATCCTTTTGCAGATCGATCAGCAGATTGATCACCTGCGCCTGGATCGAGACGTCAAGGGCCGAGACCGGTTCGTCGCATATAATCAGGCTGGGATGTAGCGACAATGCGCGAGCGATGCCGATACGCTGGCGCTGTCCGCCGGAAAACTGGTGCGGGTACTTGGCCATGGATTCCCGCGACAGCCCGACCCGTTCGAACAGGGTAGCGACTTGCTCCTCCTTCTCGCGTCCCGACGCCAGCCCGTGAATGGTCAAGGGTTCTCCGACGATGGCGCCCGCCGACATGCGCGGGTTCAGCGACGAATACGGATCCTGGAAAATGATCTGCATGCCACGGCGATAGGGGCGCATGGCTTCCGGCTTCAACGGCGTGATGTCCTGGCCGTCGAAATGCACAGTGCCGTCGGTGGGCTCGATCAGCTTCAGGACGCCCCGGCCAACGGTGGATTTGCCGCCGCCGCTCTCGCCCACCAAGCCGAGGGTCTCGCCGCGCCCGATATGGAATGACACCCCATCAACGGCATGAACGTGGCCGACAGTCTGCGACAGGAGCCCCTTGCGGATTGGGAAATGAACCTTCAGGTCGGCGACTTCGAGCAAGGGTGTCGTTTCGGTCGCGGCGGTGGGGGAGGTGGGCGTGTTCATGGCGTCATCCCCGGCGAATGAATTTCTGGAAACAGCGGGCATTCAACGGATCTTCGGGGCAATGGTGGCGGGCGCCGCCCGAGGTCTGAGACACTTCGCCGACATAGAGGCTGCCTTCGCTGTCAACCCAGAGACCATGGGGCGCGATGAAGTTGCCCGGCAGCACCGCTTCATGTCCGCCGATCTGCTTGATGATTTCGCCGTCAGGATTGCACACGCTCACGCGGGCGATGGGGTCGTGCCCCGGTTTCGGGTAAAAGCAGTTACGGAAATGCAGGCTTGGCTTGGCTATGACGAACCCCAACTCCGCGATGTAAATGGTGTCCTCAGCATCAATGAAGATGTCGGTCGGGCGGCTGACCCAGTCCCAGACGCGCTGGAATTCGCCGTCGCCGGAAAAGATCTGGATTCGCGAATTTTCGCGGTCGCACACATAGACTTGGCCTTGACTGTCGACCCCAATTCCGTGCGGCAGGTTGAACTCGCCGAAATCGTTACCTTGCTCACCCCAGGTATTGAGCAGCGTCCCTTCGGGCGAAAAACAGTGGACCCGCGCATTGCCGTATCCGTCGGCGGCATAAATACGCCCGTCGGGAGCAAGCGCAACGTTGGTAACCTCGTTGAAGGGTCCGGCGGACTGCATGACCGGTGACGCGCCGCGTTCGAATCCGGTTTCCGATTTGGCGCCGCCGATCCGCATTTGTCGGTTGCCGTCCAGATCGTATTTGAAGACCGAATGCCCTTCGTCGTCGACCAAGAATACCTCGTCCTTCGCCGAGATATAGATGCCGTGCGGACGGCTGAAGTCATCTTCGCCCCAGGCATCGAGGAACTTGCCATCCTTGTCGAAGACGATGACGGGATGATCGCCACGACAGTAGACGTAGACTCGGTCGCTCGAATCCACGGCCACCCCCGCGACCTCGGTAAATGACCATCCCTCGGGCAACTTTTCCCAGCTTTGAACGACATCGAATTCAAGATTGTGGGGACCAGTCGCCATCGCCTCAGCCTCCTATTTCCGCAGCGATGACGGTCTCGAGGACATGGCAGGCGCGGGCCCGGCCGGGACCGCCCGCTTCGCGCAAGTCCGGAATCTCGCTCGTGCACCGTTCGGTGGCGAAGGGACAGCGCGGATGAAAGGCGCAGCCCGACGGAATATGCGCCAGATCCGGCGGTTGACCGGGAATCGGCACCAGCCGACGATCCGTCTCGCCGACATGGGCGATCGATGTCAGCAGGCCCAGGGTATAAGGGTGGGCGGGGCGGGCGAACACGTCACGGACCGTGCCGGTCTCTACCACCCTGCCGGCATACATGACCGACACGTGGTCGGCAATCTCGGCCACCACGCCCATGGAGTGGGTGATCAGGATCAAGCCCAGCCCCTGTTCACGCTGCAATTTTTTCAGCAGGTCGAGAATCTGCGCTTCGACAGTCACATCCAGCGCCGTCGTGGGTTCGTCGGCGATGACCAGTGCAGGATCGACGGCCAGCGCCATGGCGATGATGACACGCTGACGCATGCCGCCGGAAAATTGGTGCGGGAAATCGTCGAAACGGTCGCGCACGCTGGGAATGCCGACCCGCTCCAACAATTCCAAGGCGCGTTCGTCGGCCTCTTGCTTCGATGCACCAAGATGCACGCGGACCATTTCGGACAATTGCCAACCCACAGTGAAGACCGGATTCAGGGAAGACAGCGGGTCCTGAAAGATCATCCCGATATGGCGGCCGCACATGGAGCGGCGTTCGCGGGCCGGCAGATCGAAGAGATTGCGTCCCTGATAACGCGCCTGGCCGCCGGGGACGAAGCCGGGCGGCGGTTCCAAAATTCCCCACAC